>NZ_JBNCOB010000002.1:270535-531831 GCF_049847285.1 Micromonospora sp. DT62 | reverse complement strand
CGCCGGTTACCTCCCCCCCACCTCGCGCGCCCAGTTACCCCACGGGTCTGCCCCCGGGGCGGGCCCCCCCCCGGGTGCCCCCGACCCGGGCCGTTCCGTGAGGTGGTGTCACCACACCGCCTCGCCACGTCTGTCATCCCCGTGTCGGCCGTCCGACGCGCGCCCCCTGTCTGGAGGACCACCCCATGGGCCGTTATCTGTTGAGACGGCTGCTCCAACTCATCCCGGTCTTCATCGGGACGACGTTCCTGATCTACTGGCTCGTGTGGTCGGTGCCCGGTGACCCGTTCGCGGGCAAGTGTGGCGAGCGTCCCTGCCCCGACAGCTTCGTCAACATGATGACCGAGAAGTTCAAGCTCGACGAGCCGCTCATCGTGCAGTACGGCAACTACATGAAGAACCTCTTCCAGGGCGACTTCGGGCAGACGTTCGGTGGCCGGGAGATCGGTGACATCATCGCCACGGCGTACCCGAACACCCTGAAGCTGGCCCTGGTGGCGCTGACCATCGAGGCGGTCATCGGACTCACCGCGGGCGTGCTGACGGGCCTGCGCCGCAACGGCTTCCTGGACAACCTGGTCCTGGTCTCCAGCCTCTTCCTGATCGCGCTGCCGATCTTCGTCATCGGCTTCGTGGCCCAGTGGCTGCTCGGCGTGCAGTGGGGCATCGTCAAGCCGACGGTCTCCAGCGAGATGCGGCTCTCCGAGCTGATCGTGCCCGGCTTCGTGCTGGGCAGCGCCTCGATGGCGTACATCGCCCGGTTGGCCCGCACGAGCATCGCGGAGAACCGGCGGGCCGACTACGTGCGTACGGCGATCGCCAAGGGTCTGCCGATGCGCCGGGTGGTCGGGATCCACCTGCTGCGCAACTCGCTCATCCCGGTGGTGACGCTGCTCGGGACCGACCTCGGCGCCCTGATGGGCGGCGCGATCGTCACCGAGGGCATCTTCCAGATCAACGGGATCGGCCGACAGGTCTACCGCGCGATCATCACCAAGGAGAGCGCTACCGTTGTCTCCATCGTGGTGGTCCTGGTGCTCGTCTACCTGCTGATGAACCTGCTGGTCGACCTGCTCTACGCCGCCCTGGACCCGAGGATCCGCTATGAGTGAGCGCAGCGAACGAATCATCATTGCAGCGTGCGCGGGCACCAGTGCCCGCGCCGAGCGGAGTGGGGTGCGGGCATGAGTGACCCGAGTGCCGCCTCGATCATCAGCACGCCGCCCGCGCACGCCCCCGACGAGATCGGCGCGCCGACCAACGCGGGCCTGCCGGAGAACGCCCGCAAGGAGAAGCCGCGCGGTCTGCTCGGCGACGCCTGGCGTGACCTGCGCCGCAAGCCGCTGTTCTGGATCTCCGCAGGGTTCATCGTCCTCTTCATGCTGATGACCGCCTTCCCCTCGCTGTTCACCAGCGGCGACCCGGAGAACGGCAACCTGCAGAACAGCCTCGTCGGCCCGTCGTCGGACGCCTGGTTCGGCTACGACTTCCAGGGCCGGGACGTCTTCGCCCGGGTGATCTACGGCGCCCGCGCGTCGATCGTGGTCTCCCTGCTCTCCGTGCTCGGCGTGCTGCTCTTCGGCGGCGCGATGGGCATCGTGGCGGGCTACCGGGGCGGCTGGGTGGACGCACTGCTCTCCCGCATCGCCGACGTCTTCTTCGGGCTGCCGTTCGTGCTGGGTGCCATCGTCATCCTGACGACCTTCAACGGGTCGGGCACGAGCAACAGCAAGGCCGAGATCATGGCCCTGGTGAGCATCTCGCTGATCGTGCTGGGTTGGCCGGTCGTGATGCGGCTGATGCGCTCCTCGGTGCTGGCCACCAAGGAGGCGGACTACATCGTCGCCGCCCGCGCGCTGGGCGCCGGCACCGGCCGGATCATCCTCAAGCACCTGCTGCCGAACTGCCTCGCACCGCTGCTGGTCTACGGGACGATCCTGGTCGGCTCGTACATCGGCGCCGAGGCGACGCTGTCCTTCCTGGGCGTCGGCCTGAAGAGCCCGGTGGTCTCCTGGGGCATCATGATCAATGAGGCGCAGAACCTCCTCCGCGTCGCGCCCTACCTGCTCTTCTTCCCCGCCGCGTTCCTCGTCGCCGCCGTACTGAGCTTCGTGATGCTCGGTGAGGCGGTCCGCGAGGCCCTCGATCCGAAACTCCGCTAGGGGAGATTCAGTTGTCCGACATTCTGGTGTCCGAGCAGTCCGCGGCCGGCGCGTCCGGCCGCCCCTCGGGCAGGTTGCTCGAGGTGGAAGACCTCCGGGTGGAGTTCCGCACCCGGGACGGCGTCGCCAAGGTCATCAACGGGGTCACGTACCACGTCGAAGCGGGGGAGACCCTCGCCGTGCTCGGCGAGTCCGGCTCCGGTAAGAGCGTCACCGCGCAGACCATCATGGGCATCCTCGACACGCCGCCCGGCTTCGTCACCGGCGGTCAGGTCCGCTTCCAGGGCAAGGACATGCTCGGCATGTCCTTCGAGGAGCGGCGCCGCATCCGCGGCGAGGGCATCGCGATGATCTTCCAGGACGCGCTCTCGGCGCTGAACCCGGTCTTCACCGTCGGGTTCCAGATCGCCGAGCAGTTCCGGGTGCGGCGCGGGATGAGCCGCTCCGACGCCAAGAAGCGCGCGATCGAGATGCTCGACCAGGTCAAGATCCCGAACGCCAAGGGCCGGTTCAGCAGCTATCCGCACCAGTTCTCGGGCGGCATGCGGCAGCGCGCGATGATCGCGATGTCGCTCGCCCTGGATCCGGAGGTGCTGATCGCGGACGAGCCGACCACCGCGCTCGACGTGACGGTGCAGGCGCAGATCATGGACCTGCTCGCCGAGCTCCAGCGCGAGCGGCAGATGGGCATGATCCTGATCACCCACGACCTCGGCGTGGTCGCCGACGTCGCGGACCGGATCGCGGTGATGTACGCGGGCCGGATCGTCGAGGAAGCCAACGTCTACGACCTGTACGCCAAGCCGGCGCACCCGTACACGATCGGCCTGATCAACTCGATCCCGCGGCTCGACGAGAAGGGGCAGGAGCTCCGGACGATCAAGGGCCTCCCGCCGAACCTCATGAACATCCCGCCGGGCTGCCCGTTCAACCCGCGCTGCCCCATGGCGCAGCCGGTCTGCCGGGAGAAGGTCCCGCCGCTGCTGCAGGTCGGCGCCGGCCGGGCCAGCGCCTGCCACTTCGCCGAGGAGCTGGTGAACCGTGACTGAGAACATCCTCGAGGTCCGTGACCTGGTCAAGTACTATCCCGTGACCCGGGGCGTGGTGTTCAAGAAGACCATCGGTCACGTCAAGGCGGTCGACGGGGTCTCCTTCGAGCTCAAGGCCGGCGAGACCCTGGGTGTGGTCGGCGAGTCGGGTTGCGGCAAGTCGACGCTGGCCCGGGTCCTGATGAACCTGGAGAAGCCGACGGGTGGCAGCGTCCACTACAAGGGCCAGGACATCTCGAAGTTCTCCGGCCCTGCGCTGCGTCGGCTGCGTCGGCAGATCCAGCTGGTGATGCAGGACCCGTACACCTCGCTGAACCCGCGGATGACGGTCGGCGACCTGATCGGCGAGCCGTTCGAGATCCACCCGGAGGTGGCGCCGAAGGGCAGCCGCCGGGAGAAGGTCAGGGAACTGCTCGACCTGGTGGGCCTCAACCCGGAGCACATCCACCGGTACCCGCACCAGTTCTCCGGCGGTCAGCGGCAGCGCATCGGCATCGCCCGGGCGCTCGCCCTGCGGCCCGAGATCATCGTCTGCGACGAGCCGGTCAGCGCCCTGGACGTGTCGATCCAGGCCCAGGTGATGAACCTGCTGGAGAAGCTCCAGGGCGAGCTCGGCCTGTCGTACGTCTTCATCGCGCACGACCTGTCGGTGGTCCGGCACCTGTCGGACCGGGTCGCGGTGATGTACCTCGGCAAGATCGCCGAGATCGGCACCGAGGACGAGATCTACGAGCGGCCGACCCACCCGTACACCCAGGCGCTGCTCTCGGCCGTGCCGGTGCCGGACCCGACCGTGCGGGACAACAAGGCGATCATCCGCCTGACCGGTGACGTGCCGTCGCCGGTCAGCCCGCCGTCGGGCTGCCGGTTCCGGACCCGGTGCTGGAAGGCGCAGGACGTCTGCGCCGAGCAGGTCCCGCTGCTGGAGATCCGCTCGGGCTCGGACCACCCGAGCGCCTGCCACTTCGCGGAGAAGCGCGAGATCGTGCAGACGCACGAGGCGTGACCCCCACGGAACCGCCTGCCGACGTCATCGCGACGACGGCAGGCGGTTCCGTCGTTTCCGCCGGACCCGGCCCGGCCCCCGCCCGTGCAGGGGGCCGGTGCCGGGCGTGGACCGCGCGGGGGGACCGTTGCCGGCGTACGCCTCACAGGGGGCCGCGGCCGGCGCGGAGCAGCAGCAGCGCGAGCTGCGTGCCGTCGGCGCCGAGGGCGACCCGGAAGCGCTCCAGGATCTCCCGTTCCCGGGACAGCACCAGCCGGGTGCCGCCGGAGGCCATCCGGGTCACGCCGACCTCCTGGGAGAGCCGGGCCCGCTCCTGCCACAGCTCGATCAGCGCCCGGTCGATCTCGTCGATCCGCTCCCGGATCTCGACGATCCGGGCGGCCGCGGTCGGCTCCGGGGTGCCGGTACGCGCCTCCGGCTTGGCGTCGTCGGCGCCTCCCGGCGCGTCGACCGGGGAACCGGAGGCACCGGGGCCGGGCCGGCCCGCCTCGGGTCGCGTCAGGCTGCCGTTGGACTCCACCACGTCTGTCATCATCGGGTACCCCTCGCCGTCAGGTGCCCGGTGCCCGGATCCCGGGACGGAAGAAAGCCCCGGGCTCCAGGAGCCCGGGGCTTTCTCGTAGGTCTGATCGATCAGGCGCGACCTACGGCTGCCGGACTCCCGGTGCCGTAGTAAAAGTAGAAGCGCTGCCCGAACATGTGGTCGAGTATGCCGACCTCGGACCGGCCGGCGCAAGGATTCCGCGCGACCCGTGCCCGGACGGGCGGTCCCGGTGCCGTCGTGACGCCGGGACCGCCCGCGCCTCAGCCGAGGCGGGTGATGCGGTCGGCGGGCCCGGGGGCGACCGGAGCGCCAGCGCCCAGGTGGGCGATCAGCGCGTCGACGTCGAAGCCGGGGGCGGTGGCCCGGTCGGTGCCGCCCTGCAACTCGGTGAAGCCGTCCCCGCCGTTGGCCAGGAAGTCGTTCGTGGTGACCCGGTAGCTCGCGGCCGGGTCGACCGGCGCGCCGTCGAACGCCAGGGCGCTCACCCGCGAGCCCACCGGTGCGGTGCTGTCGTAGGAGTAGGTCAGCCCGGCCGAGACCTGGAGGATGCGCTGGGTGGTCTGCCCGTTGAAGCCGACGAACTGCTGCTCGAGCACGTTGCGCAGCTGCGCACCGGTGAGGGTCTGGGTGACCACCAGGTTGTTGAACGGCTGGACAGTGAACGCCTCGCCGTAGGTGACCTCGCCCGGCGCCTCGCCCCCGGCCGAGGCCGCGTACGGCAGGGACGCCCGGATGCCGCCCGGGTTCATCAGCGCGATCTGCGCCCCGTTCGACCGGGTGTACGCGAGCTGCGCGTCGGCGATGACGTCACCCAGCGGGCTCTCCCCGCTGGGGAGGGCGTCGCGGACGATGTCGGCCGAGATCCGGCCCACCACCCGGTTGGCGATGGGCGCGACGGCCGCGCGGTACTTGTCGGCCAGTGCCTTCGCGCCCGGGTCCACCAGGTCGGGGTTGCGCACGTACGTGCCCGGCGCGCTCTGCTGCCAGGTGCCGTCCGGGTTGCGGACGCCGTTCTCGACGACGACGTTGCGGGCGGTGATCCCGGTGAACCGGCCGGTACGCCGGTCCAGCGAGTAGTCCACGTCCGTGATCAGCTGGCCGTTGCTGCCGGCGCTGGTGACCACGCTGCGCGCGCCCGAGGAGTTCGGCAGGGAACAGGAGTAGAAGCGGTGGGTGTGGCCGGAGACGACCAGCCCGAACTCCGGCCGCAGGCCACGGACGATGTCCACGATCGGGCCGGAGAAGTTGGCGCAGTCCGAGACGCCCGGGGCGGCCGGCGGCGGCGACTGGGCGCCGCCCTCGTGCACCAGCAGCACCATCGCCTTGACGCCGAAGAGCTTGAGCACGCCGGCCCACTTGTTGGCGGTCCGCACCTCGTCGGTGAACCGCACGGAGGCGATGCCGGCCGGGTTGACGATGCCCGGGGTGCCCTCCAGGGTCACGCCGACGAAGCCGACCGGCACACCGCCGACGAAGCGCACGTCGACCGGGGGCAGGATCGGCAGCCCGGTCTTCCTGCTGACCGTGTTGGCGGCCAGGTAGGTGAACTTCGCGCCGGCGAAGCCGTCCCCGTCCTGGCAGCCGTCGACCGGGTGGCAGCCGCCCTTGTTGATCCGGATCAGCTCGTCGATGCCCTCGTCGAACTCGTGGTTGCCGACGGAGCTGACGTCCAGGCCGATCTCGTCCATCAGCTCGATGGTCGGCTCGTCGTGGAAGGCGGCGCTGACGAGCGGGGTGGCGCCGATCAGGTCGCCGGCCCCGACGGTGGTCGTGGCGCGCCCCTCGGCCCGGGCCTCGGCGCGCAGCTTCTTCAGCCAGGTGGCGAGGTACTCCACGCCGCCGGCGGGCGTGCCGTTGACCGCCGCGCCGCTGCCGCCGGGCGGGTCGATGGCGCCGTGGAAGTCGTTGTAGCTCAGGAAGTTGCCCTTGACCTCCCCGCCGCGGGGGGCGGCGTAGGAGACCGAGACGGGGGTGAGGCCGGCCTGCTGGTCGTCGGCGGGGGCCGGCGCGGGCCGGGAAGTGGTGGACAGCGTGGCGACGACGGCCAACGCGAGGGTGGGCGCGGCGAGGTGGCGCAGCGCCGCCCGACCGCGCGAACGCGGCTGAGTCATGGTCGTTCTCCCAGTCGTGTACGGGGGAGGAGCCGGATTTTCACCGTCATCGTTCTGCACGGGGGACGGCGGCACCAGACACGACAGGGTGACATCTTCGTCTCGACCTTCCTTACATCTCGACGGTGCGCGGCGGGGGAAGTGTCCGCCCGGCGGCATAGACTCGCCGTGCGATGCATCCTCTCTTCGACATCCCCGCGTCCCCGCCCGCGCCGGCGTCCGCCCCGGCCTCGCCGCACCGGCCCAGGTCGGCGACCGTCCATCTCGATCCGCAGGCCCTGGTCGAGGGCCTGAACGGGCCGCAGCGCGACGCCGTCACCCACGCCGGCTCGCCGCTGCTGATCGTGGCCGGTGCCGGCTCGGGCAAGACCCGGGTGCTCACCCACCGGATCGCCTACCTGCTGGCCGCCCGGGACGTGCACCCCGGCGAGATCATCGCGATCACCTTCACCAACAAGGCCGCCGGCGAGATGAAGGAGCGGGTGGCCCACCTGGTGGGTCCCCGGGCGCGGCTGATGTGGGTGTCGACGTTCCACTCCGCGTGCGTGCGCATCCTGCGCGCCGAGCACGAGCACGCCGGGCTGAAGTCGACCTTCTCGATCTACGACGCGGACGACTCCCGCCGGCTGATGCAGATGGTCGCCAGGGAGCTGGACCTCGACCCGAAGCGCTACCCGGCGCGCGGGCTGGCCGCCCAGGTCTCCAACCTGAAGAACGAGCTGGTCGACCCCGAGGCGTTCGCGGGCCGCGCCAAGGGCCCCAACGAGCGGGCGCTGGCGGAGGCCTACACGCTCTACCAGCGGCGGCTGCGCGAGGCGCACGCGCTGGACTTCGACGACCTGATCATGACGACGGTGCACCTGCTCCAGTCCCACCCGCACGTCGCGGAGAGCTACCGCCGGCGGTTCCGGCACGTGCTGGTCGACGAATACCAGGACACCAACCACGCCCAGTACACGCTGATCAAGGAGCTGGTCTCCGGCACGGAGGGGATCGAGCCGGCGGAGCTCTGCGTGGTCGGTGACGCCGACCAGTCGATCTACGCGTTCCGGGGCGCCACGATCCGCAACATCCTGGAGTTCGAGCGCGACTTCAGCGACGCCCGGACGATCCTGCTGGAGCAGAACTACCGTTCCACCCAGACCATCCTCAACGCGGCCAACGCGGTGATCGACCGGAACACGTCGCGCAAGCCGAAGCGGCTGTGGAGCGAGGCGGGCGCCGGTGAGCCGATCGTCGGCTACGTGGCCGACACCGAGCACGCCGAGGCCGACTGGGTGGCCCGCGAGATCGACCGGCTGGTCGACGCCGACGAGACCCGCCCCGGCGACGTGGCCGTCTTCTACCGCACCAACGCCCAGTCCCGGGTCTTCGAGGAGGTGTTCATCCGGGTCGGCCTGCCCTACAAGGTGGTCGGCGGGGTGCGCTTCTACGAGCGCAAGGAGGTCCGCGACGCGCTGGCCTACCTGCGCGCGGTGGTCAACGACGACGACACGGTCAGCCTGCGCCGGATCCTCAACACCCCGCGCCGGGGCATCGGCGACCGGGCCGAGGCGTGCGTGGAGGCGCTGTCCAGCCGGGACCGGATCTCCTTCGGGGCGGCGCTGCGGCGGGCGAAGGACGCCCCGGGCATCTCCAGCCGGGCGGCCAACGGCATCGGCGACTTCGTCGCCCTGCTCGACGGCGCCCGCGAGCTGGCGGAGACGGGCACCCCGGAAGAGGTGCTGGAGGCGCTGCTGACCCGCTCGGGCTACCTCACCGAGCTGGAGGAGAGCCTCGACCCGCAGGACGCGGGGCGCGTCGACAACCTCCAGGAGCTGGTCAGCGTCGCCCGGGAGTACACCGAGCGGATCGAGGCGGTCGGCGAGGAGGGGGAGCGGGCGACCCTGGCCGGCTTCCTGGAGCAGGTCGCGCTGGTCGCCGACGCCGACCAGGTGCCCACGGACGACCCCGACCACCAGGGCGTGGTCACCCTGATGACGCTGCACACCGCGAAGGGCCTGGAGTTCCCGGTGGTCTTCCTGAGCGGCCTGGAGGACGGCGTCTTCCCGCACCTGCGCTCGCTGGGCGACAGCCGGGAGCTGGAGGAGGAGCGTCGGCTGGCGTACGTCGGCATCACCCGGGCCCGCCAGCGCCTCCACCTCTCCCGGGCGGTCACCCGCTCGGCGTGGGGGCAGCCGGCCTACAACCCGCCGTCGCGGTTCCTGGAGGAGCTGCCGCCGGAGCTGGTCCGCTGGGAGCGCACCGAGGGGTCGTACACCTCATGGGCCGGCGGGGGCGGCGGCGTGGGTGGCCGCGCGGACCGGGTGTCCGGCGGGCGCGGGGCCTTCAACGGCGGCACGCCCAAGGCGGCGCAGTTGGCGAAGCGGCTGGGGGTCGACGCCAGTCGCCTGACCACGGCGAGCGAACTGCCGCAGGGGCCGAAGGTGTCCGCGGGCGACCGGGTCAACCACCAGCGCTACGGCCTGGGCCGGGTGCTCGCCGTCGAGGGGCACGGCCCGGGGGCGCGGGCGCAGATCGACTTCGGCGACCAGACGATGTGGCTGGTGCTCCGGCACGCCCCGATCGACAAGCTCTGAGCGGCGGCGCGGCCCGGCCCGGCAGCACGCCGGACCGGGCCGTACCGGTCGGTGCGGCTCAGCAGGCCACGTCGATGCCCCGGGCGCGCAGGAACGGCGCGGGGTCGATCTGGTTCCACATCTGACCCTGGTGCACCTCGAAGTGCAGGTGCGGGCCGGTGGAGTCGCCGGTGGACCCCTCCAGGCCGATGGTCTGCCCGGCGGCGACCTTGTCGCCCACACCCACCTTGGTGGTGCTCAGGTGGGCGTAGTGGGTCAGGTAGCCGTTGCCGTGGTCGACGAAGACGGAGATGCCGTACCCGTCGCCGACGTCGCCGGCCTTGGTGACGGTGCCGCCGAAGGCCGCGCGGACCGGGGTGCCGGCGGGCAGCGCGAAGTCGATGCCGGCGTGCTGGGTGCCCCAGCGCGGGCCGTAGCAGGAGGTGATCGCCGCTCCCTTCATCGGGATGACCCAACTGGGCTTCGGCTTGCTGGTCTTCTTCGGCTTCGGCTTCGGCTTGGCGGCGGTCGCCTTCGGGCTGGGCTTCGCCGACGGGCTGGCCTTCGTCGGGCTGGGCGTCGGGCTCGCCGAGGGGGTGGCCGGGGCGGTCGTCTCGCGGGCGGAGCGGTCGGCGCGGTCGGCGGCCTCCGCGCGGGCCTGCGTGTCCCGGGCGGCGGCCGGGACGGAGGGCTCGTCGTTCCCGGTGGCCGCGAAGGCGGCGCCGCCGAGGCCGAGGCCGGTCAGGGCCGCCGCGGCGATGATCACGCGCGTGCGGCCGCCGATCCGCCTCCGGGGCCGGACGGGTGCGTCGGGGGTGTTCTCGTTCCGAATGTCTTCCTGCACGGCGGACCTTCACTGATCGAGGGGGCACTTGACCTCGAAATACTGGTGTCGACACGCGGCGTGACGGGTAGTGGGACGGAGTACGGGCGGACCGGCGACGGCCGCATCCGCCCGTTGCGTCCCCGTTCGGGGTTGTTCGACCGTAAAAGTGATCATGTGTGGTGATGGCGTCGGTCACAGTTGACCGTGTGACCCGGCTCACTTCTGATTCGGTGGCAGACGAAAAACCGCCCGGATCGGCAGATCCGGGCGGTCGACGGGCGATGCGCAGCGTCAGGACGCGGCTACCTCGCTGTAGTACGCCTCGACTTGTAGCTTGATGTCCACTCCGCGCTCCTTGAGCCACGGCACCGGGTCGAGCGGCTCGCCCTTGACATGCACCTCCAGGTGCAGGTGGGAGCCGTAGGAGTGGCCGGTGTTGCCCACGAGGCCGAGCTGGTCGCCCGCCTTCACCTGCTGACCCTCCTTGACGCTCAGCGCGGAGGAGTGGCCGTAGATCGCCTCGCTGCCGTCCGCGTGCTGGACGATCACGGTGTGGCCGTAGCCGCCGAACCAGCCGGCCTTGGTGACGGTGCCGCCGTGGATGGCGACGTAGGGGGTGCCCTCGGGGGCGACCAGGTCGACGCCGGTGTGCAGCTTGCCCCAGCGCATGCCGTAGGGCGAGTTGAACTCGTAGCCCTGGAGGGGGAGCAGCCAGACCTCGGGCTCGGCGGACTCGGCGCCTTCGGCGCGGTCGCTGTCGCGGCTGGCGCGGTTGGCGTTGTCGCCACGGGCCGCGGCGTCCTGGTTGACCGCCGAGGCGGCCTTGAGCTCGTCGAGGACCGACGGGCTGACGCTCTTGGCGTCCGGCAGGGCGCCCGCGCCGATCGCGACGATGCCGGCGCCGACGAACGCGGTGGTGACCACGGCTGCGTAGCGGCTACGCGGAGGGGTGGGTACGCGGCGACGACCGCGATATCGATCGGGCTCAGACGACAGGCGCTGGCGCACGCACACCCTCCGTTGTCGGGGATCCGAAGCGGCTTCCTCGACGCCCGTGAAGCTCGGGTGAACGCCGGTTGGCCGCGTCGTCACCCGTCCGTGGACCTGATGACAACCGTGGACACGTTAGCCAACCGCCAGTCCCCTCACAAGCCGAAGCGCCGAATTGCTACCGCGTTCTGTCCCTTTCCGTCCATGATTGTCATGGGTCGTACCCCTCGAACGGTGCCCCCTTACCTGCCCGTTCGTCGCGCAGGGTGACCGAACGGCGGAGTCGTCCGGCTTGACGCCGGGGGCCGTCGCCGTCCGCCGTGCCGGCGCCGGCGGGAGTCCGGCCGGGTTCGCGCGCCGTGAGGTTCGCCGCCCGGATTTCCCGGGCAGGGGCGGGCGGGTTACCGTTCGTTCAGTGAAGCCGCGGAGCCGGTGAAAGGGATGCGCTGATGAGCTCTCGTGTACGGGTCGTCGTCGCCAAGCCGGGCCTGGACGGCCATGATCGTGGCGCAAAGGTCGTGGCGCGTGCCCTGCGGGATGCCGGCATGGAGGTCATCTACACCGGCCTGCACCAGACCCCGGAACAGATCGTGGAGACCGCGATCCAGGAGGACGCCGACGCGGTCGGGCTCTCCGTGCTGTCCGGGGCGCACATGACGCTGTTCCGGCGGGTGGTGGAGCTGCTCGGTGAGCGCGACGCCCGCGACATCGTCGTGTTCGGCGGCGGCATCATTCCCGACGCCGACATCCCGGAGCTCCAGCGGCTCGGGGTCGCCAAGATCTTCACGCCGGGCGCGACGACCCAGTCGATCGTCGAGTGGGTCCGGCAGAACGTCGCCCAGCCGGTCGCCTGACGGCGGTCGCGGACTCGGGACCGCTCGGCGGCCGAATCCGGGCAGGGGGAGGGGCCGGACGCACCCCTCACACGTCCGGCCCCTCTATGCACGATGCCCCGCCGCCACCCCTCGACCGACAGGGCATCGGCCGCTCCCGTCGTCGCGCTGCATCAGCGCTCCGACACCTGACTCAACGACGCCCACACGGACGGGTTACGCACCCCCGGCAACATCGCCCGGACGGCTGACATCGGGCCGAAGTCGCGGAAAGGCCGCGGGAAGCCGCCGATTGTGCATTACCACACAACGTGCACCCGCTCGGTTGCCGGCGGTGTCCACCTCGCTAGGCTGCGCCCAATGGCCTGTTTCGAGTGATGACAGGCGTCAAACTGTTTTCCATAACGCTGGTGGCGGCGCGACGGCGCGCCGCGGAGACGGGACGGGACGCGCAAACGTGGACCTGTACGAGTACCAGGGGCGAGACCTGTTCGAACGGCACGGCTTGCCCGTGCTCGCCGGCGGCGTCGCCACGACCCCGGAGGAGGCCCGCGCGATCGCCGAACGCCTCGGCGGTCGGGTGGTCGTCAAGGCGCAGGTGAAGGTCGGTGGCCGAGGCAAGGCCGGCGGCGTGAAGCTGGCCGAGGGCGCCGAGGAGACGGTGGCCCGCGCCACCGACATCCTGGGCATGGACATCAAGGGCCACACCGTCCACAAGGTCATGATCACGGTGACCGCGGACGTGGCCGAGGAGTACTACTTCTCCTACCTGCTCGACCGGGCGAACCGCACCTTCCTCTGCATCGCCAGCGTCGCCGGCGGCATGGACATCGAGCAGGTCGCCGCCGAGACCCCGGAGAAGGTCGTCAAGGCCCCGATCGACGCCAACACCGGCGTCGACGAGGCGAAGGCGCGCGAGATCGTCACCGCCGCCAACTTCCCGGCCGAGGTCGCCGACCAGGTCGTCGAGGCCGCCGTGGGGCTGTGGAAGGCCTTCGTCGCCGAGGACGCCACGCTGGTCGAGGTGAACCCGCTGGCCAAGACCGGCGAGGGCAAGCTGCTGCTGCTCGACGCCAAGGTCACCCTCGACGAGAACGCCGGGTTCCGGCACCCGGACCACGAGGCGCTGGTCGACCAGGCCGCGGTGGACCCGCTGGAGCAGGCCGCCAAGGAGAAGGACCTCAACTACGTCAAGCTCGACGGCGAGGTCGGGATCATCGGCAACGGCGCCGGCCTGGTCATGTCGACCCTCGACGTGGTCGCGTACGCCGGTGAGCGGCACGGCGGCGTCAAGCCGGCCAACTTCCTCGACATCGGCGGTGGCGCGAGCGCCGCCGTGATGGCGAACGGGCTGGAGATCGTCCTCTCCGACCCGTCGGTGAGGAGCGTCTTCGTCAACGTCTTCGGCGGCATCACCGCCTGCGACGAGGTCGCCAACGGCATCGTGCAGGCGCTGGCCCTGCTCGAGCAGCGCGGCGAGCAGGTCACCAAGCCGCTGGTCGTCCGCCTCGACGGCAACAACGCCGAGGCCGGCCGGGCGATCCTCGACGGCGCGAACAACCCGCTGGTCCAGCGGGTCGACACGATGGATGGCGCGGCCGAGCGGGCCGCCGAGCTGGCGGCTGCGGGGGTCTGACAATGGCTATCTGGCTGACCAAGGACTCGAAGGTCATCGTCCAGGGGATGACCGGTTCCGAGGGTTCCAAGCACACCCGGCGGATGCTCGCCGCGGGCACCAACGTCGTCGGCGGCGTCAACCCGCGCAAGGCGGGCCAGACGGTCGACTTCGACGGCACCGAGCTGCCGGTCTTCGCCAGCGTCGCGGACGCGATGGCGCAGACCGGTGCGGACGTGACTGTGATCTTCGTACCGCCGCAGTTCACCAAGGGCGCGGTCGTCGAGGCGATCGACGCCGGGATCGACCTGGCCGTGGTGATCACCGAGGGCGTGCCGGTGCACGACACCGCCGCGTTCTGGGCGTACAACGTCGCCAAGGGGGAGCGGACCCGGATCATCGGTCCGAACTGCCCGGGCATCGCCTCGCCGGGCGCCTCCAACGCCGGCATCATCCCGGCCGACATCACCGGCACCGGCCGCATCGGCCTGGTCAGCAAGAGCGGCACGCTGACCTACCAGATGATGTACGAGCTGCGCGACATCGGCTTCTCGACCTGCGTCGGCATCGGCGGTGACCCGATCATCGGCACCACCCACATCGACGCGCTCGCCGCGTTCGAGGCCGACCCGGAGACCGACGCGATCGTCATGATCGGTGAGATCGGTGGCGACGCCGAGGAGCGGGCCGCCGAGTTCATCAAGGCGAACGTGACCAAGCCGGTGGTCGGCTACATCGCCGGCTTCACCGCACCGCCCGGCAAGACCATGGGCCACGCCGGTGCGATCATCTCCGGCTCGGCGGGCACCGCCGAGGCCAAGAAGGACGCGCTGGAGGCGGTCGGCGTCAAGGTCGGCAAGACCCCGACCGAGACCGCCAAGCTCATGCGGGAGATCATGTCCGCGGGCTGAGCCCGACCGACGTACGACCGGAGGGCCGACCGTTCGCGGTCGGCCCTCCGCCGTCGTGGCGCGGCGGCCCCGGTCGTCGTGGCGCGGGCGGCCTCAGTCGTTGTAGAGCGGGTAGTTGCCGCCGGCCCAGAGGACGCCGTTGCCGATGATGTTGAGCACGCCGAACGCGATCGCCAGGTAGCCGAGCACGGGCGACTGGCCGAAGCGCTTGGCGTCCCGGATCGACAGGTAACCGAAGACGATCCCCAGGATGCCGCAGCAGAGCAGGCCGAGGATGATGCCGAGCACGCCCCACAGCGTCGTGCGGTCGCGACCGGCCGCGGACGGTGCCGGCGGGGGCGGCGGATACGGAGTGTTCACGGCTCTCCTCCGGACGTCGGTGCCGCGACCCTGCGGTCGCGTCCCTGCGCCCGAGGCTAGACCTGATCGGGGGCCCGAGATGGTGGATCACGGAACTCGTCGCCGCTGCGGGGCGGTATCGGACTGCCACCGCCGGCCCGGCATGCCAGAGTAGACGCGATGTCCTCCGTCACCCCTGATCAGCCCAGCCGTCCCGGCGCCGACGTCGGCCCCGGCGCCCGGCCGGCCGCGCCCGTCGGGCGGAGCCGCCGGGTGCCCGCGCAGCGCGCCGGCGAGCCGCGCCGCAGTCGCGCCCCGCTCGTCGTCGCCGCCGGGGTCGCCGCCGGGTGGGCGGCGCTCACCTCCTGGCTGCCGGTCGTGGTCGTGCTCTGGCTGTTCCAGCTCAGCGAGGGTGCCGCCTCCGTGCCGGGCGCGCTGCGCGCCGCGCTGGCCGGCTGGCTGCTCGGGCACGGCGTGCCGCTGGACACCGCCGCCGGCCCGCTCGGGCTGGCCCCGCTGGCGCTGACCGCCCTGGTCGTCTGGCGGCTGACCCGGGCGGGCGTGCACGCCAGCCGGGCCATCGGCGCGCGGGGCGGCCGGTCGCCCCGACAGGCGCTCCTCGCCGCCGGCGCGGTCGGCGTCGCGTACGCGCTGCTCGGGGTGCTCGGCGCGGTGCTGGCCGGCGCGTCACCGGTGCGCGCCGGGCTGACCCTCCTGGTGCTCGGCACGCTCGGGGCCCTGGTGGGCTCGGCCCGGACCACGCGCGTGGCCGGCCTGCTCGCCGCGCGGTCCCCGGACGCGCTGCGCGACGGGATCCGCACCGGGCTCGTCGCCGGGCTGCTGCTGTTCGGCGCGGGGGCCGGCGCGGCGGGGCTCGCCGTGGCCACCGGGGGCGGGGACGCCGCCGACCTGATCGGGGCCTACCGCACCGGGGTCGCCGGCCAGGCCGGGATCACGCTGGTCAGCCTCGCCTACGCGCCCAACGCCACGGTCTGGTCGGTCAGCTACCTGCTCGGCCCGGGTTTCGCCGTCGGCACCGACACGGCGGTACGCACCAGCGAGGTCTCCGTGGGGGCGCTGCCGGCCGTACCGCTGCTGGCCGGGCTGCCGCGTGGGCCGGTCGACGGGCTCGGCGCCGGGCTGCTCGCGGTGCCGGTCCTCGCCGGGATGGCCGCGGGTTGGCTGCTGGCCCGCCGGCTGCTCCGGCTCGCCGCCGACGACCGGGCACCGCTGCGCTGGGGGCCGCTGCTCGGGGCGGCGGCGCTCGCCGGCCCGGTGGCCGGTCTGCTGCTGGGCGCCGCCGCGGCGGCCTCCGCCGGATCGCTCGGCGGCGGCCGGCTGGCCCAGGTGGGGCCCGTCGCCTGGCAGGTGGCGGCGGTGGCGACCGGGGTCGTCACGGTCGGGGCGCTGGTCGGCGCCGCCGCGACCCGGGTGCTGTCCCGCGCGCCCCGCTGAGGGGGCCGGAGACGCCGAAGGGGCGCCCCGGACGGGCCGGGACGCCCCTGTCGCATGACGGTCAGGGCTGGTTGGGCAGCGTCAGACTGAAGCCCAGGAAGACGATCTGGAGCAGGCCGAGCACGACGCCGATGGCGCCGCAGATCAGGCCGGCGAGGGCCTGACCGTTGTTGTCGGCCAACCCCTGGGCGGCCTTCTGCTTGCCCATCCACCCGGTCACCAGCGCACCGATGCCCAGCGGGATGCCGAGGTAGCAGCAGACCAGCGGGATCGAGGCGATGCCGAGGATCATGGACACCAGACCGAGGGTGTTCTGCTGCTGCCCCGGCCCCTTCGCGGCGAATCCCGCGTTGGGGTACATGGGCGGCTGCGAGTACGCCTGCTGGCCGTACGGGTCCT
Source organism: Micromonospora sp. DT62 (assembly GCF_049847285.1). Taxonomy (NCBI): domain Bacteria; kingdom Bacillati; phylum Actinomycetota; class Actinomycetes; order Micromonosporales; family Micromonosporaceae; genus Micromonospora; species Micromonospora sp. DT62. Next base: position 515,033 of record NZ_JBNCOB010000002.1, on the reverse strand, counting down.
GGTACGGCTGCTGCCCGTACGGCTGACCCGAGGTGGGCGGCTGCCCGTACGGCTGACCCGAAGTGGGCGGCTGGCCGTAGGGCTGGCCCGAGGTCGGCGGCTGGCCGTAGGGGTCCTGCTGGCCGTACGGGTTCTGCTGGCCGTACGGATCCTGCGGCGCGGCGTACGGGTCGTTCGGCTGCCCGGAGGCGGGCTGCTGACCGTACGGCGCCGCCGGCGGCGGGGCGTACGGGTCGTGGTGCGGTGCGTTCGGATCCTGGTGCGGCTGCTGGCCGTACGGATCCTGTCCGGGGTAACCGGGCTGCATGCGACTCCTCGTCCGATCTGTCAGTAGCTGCTGGTGGAGGTGTCGCCGCCCATCACACCGGCGAGCCCACCGAGCAGGCAGCACACCAGCACGATCACGTACCAGCTGATGCCGACGATGAGCGCCCACTTGGACCACTTCTTCGACTCGGCGGCGGCGGCCTGGGCCCCGGCGTAGTCGCCCTGCTGGAGCAGCGGGTTCACCTTGGAGGCGTTGATGATCGCCGGGATGGCCAGCGGCCAGAAGAGGAAGATGGCGACGATCGACATCGTCATGTTGTTGTTGACCTGCGGCTGCTGCGGCTGGTATCCGGGCTGCATTTCGGCGTACTCCTCATTCCACTCGACACCCCCGCGGGGCGTCGGATCACTGACGGGTGCGGGCCGACGCGCGCCGGGCCCGAGCGACCGGCAGCGTACCTGGTCCGGGCCATTCGCGTCGTCGGTGAATGTCGCAATGCCCAGCGGATGGACGCTGCGGCAGGCCCGATAGGGTGGCCCGGTGACCGAGCCCGCGCCCGTCGCCCGCATCGTCGTCCTCGTCTCCGGCTCCGGGAGCAACCTCCAGGCACTGCTCGATGCGAGCGCCGATCCGGCGTACGGGGCCCGGGTGGTGGCCGTCGGCGCCGACCGGGACGGCATCGCGGGTCTGGACCGGGCCGCCGCGGCCGGTGTGCCGACCTTCGTCGAGCGGGTCCCCGACCACCCCAGCCGCGAGGACTGGGACGCCGCGCTGGCCGCCCGCGTCGCCGAGCACCGGCCCGACCTGGTCGTCTCCGCGGGTTTCCTCAAGCTGGTCGGCCCGCGCTTCCTGGCCGCCTTCGGCGACCGCTACCTGAACACGCACAACACGCTGCTGCCGGCGTTCCCCGGCATCCACGGCCCGCGCGACGCCCTCGCCTACGGCGTGAAGGTCACCGGCGCCACGCTCTTCTTCGTCGACGCCGGCATGGACACCGGCCCGATCGTCGCGCAGGTCGCCGTGCCGGTGCACGACGACGACGACGTCGAGACGCTCACCGAGCGCATCAAGGAAGCCGAGCGGCGCCAGCTCGTCGAGCAGGTGGGCCGCCTGGTCCGCGAAGGTTGGACGATCACCGGAAGGAAGGTCACGGTCCCGTGAGTTCCACTCAGGACGAACGCCGCCCGATCAGGCGGGCGCTGGTCAGCGTCTACGACAAGACCGGCCTGGTCGAGCTGGCCCGGGCGCTGCACACGGCCGGGGTGGAGCTCGTCTCGACCGGCAGCACGGCCTCGGCCATCGCCGGCGCGGGGGTGCCGGTGACCCCGGTCGAGACGGTGACGGGCTTCCCGGAGATCCTCGACGGCCGGGTCAAGACCCTGCACCCGAAGGTGCACGGCGGGCTCCTCGCCGACCAGCGCAAGGACTCCCACGTCGCCCAGCTCGGCGAGCACGGCATCGCGGGCATCGACCTGCTGGTGTCCAACCTCTACCCGTTCCAGGCCACGGTCGCCTCCGGCGCCGGCGTCGAGGAGTGCGTCGAGCAGATCGACATCGGCGGCCCGGCCATGGTCCGGGCGGCCGCCAAGAACCACGCCTCGGTCGCCGTGGTGACCGACCCGGCCGCGTACCCGGCCCTGCTCGCCGCGCTTGGCGAGGGCGGTTTCACGCTGGCCCAGCGGCGCGTGCTGGCCGCCCGGGCCTTCGCCGTCATCGCCGAGTACGACGTGGCGGTCGCCGAGTGGTGCGCCGCCACGCTGGCGCCCGAGGAGGACGGCTGGCCGGACTTCGCCGGGCTGTCGCTGCGCCGGCAGGCGGTGCTGCGCTACGGCGAGAACCCGCACCAGCCGGCGGCCCTCTACGTCGACCCGTCCAGCCCGGCCGGGCTCGCCCAGGCCGAGCAGCTGCACGGCAAGGAGATGTCCTACAACAACTACGTCGACGCGGACGCGGCGTGGCGGGCGGCCAACGACTTCGCCGACCAGCCGGCGGTGGCGATCATCAAGCACGCCAACCCGTGCGGCATCGCGGTCGGGGCCGACGTGGCCGAGGCGCACCGCAAGGCGCACGCCTGCGACCCGGTGTCCGCGTACGGCGGGGTGATCGCGGTCAACCGTCCGGTCTCGGTCGAGCTGGCCCGGCAGGTCTCGGAGATCTTCACCGAGGTGCTGGTGGCGCCCGGCTTCGACGAGGGCGCGGTGGAGGTCCTCCAGGCGAAGAAGAACATCCGGCTGCTGCACGCGCCGGCCTTCGACCCGCTGCCGGCCGAGTGGCGGCAGGTCACCGGCGGCGTACTGGTGCAGATGGCCGACCGGATCGACGCCGAGGGCGACGACCCGGCCAACTGGCGGCTGGCCTCCGGCGAGCCGGCGGACGAGGCGACCCTGCGCGACCTGGCCTTCGCCTGGCGGGCGGTACGCGCGGTGAAGAGCAACGCGATCCTGCTGGCCCGGGACGGCGCGACGGTCGGCGTCGGGATGGGCCAGGTCAACCGGGTCGACTCGGCACACCTCGCGGTCAGCCGGGCCGGAGCGGACCGGGCCCGTGGCGCGGTCTGCGCCTCGGACGCGTTCTTCCCCTTCGCCGACGGCCCGAAGATCCTCATCGACGCCGGCGTCCGCGCGATCGTCCAGCCGGGCGGCTCGATCCGCGACGAGGAGGTGATCGCCGCCGCCAAGGAGGCCGGCATCACCATGTACTTCACCTCCACCCGCCACTTCTTCCACTGACCTCCCGGGGAGGGTCAGGGGGAGGGGCGGAGTTCGGCGAAGTGGCAGGCCGAGGGGTGCGGGTCCGCCGCGCGGAGGACCGTGTGGGGCTCCTGGGTGGCGCAGACCTCCTGGGCCTTCCAGCAGCGGGTGCGGAAGTGGCAGCCGCTCGGCGGGTCGGCCGGGCTCGGCACGTCGCCGGTGAGCCGGATCATGGTGCGCCGGTCGCGGGCCTCCGGGTCCGGCACCGGCACGGCCGAGAGCAGCGCCTGGGTGTACGGGTGGGTGGCGCGCTCGTAGATCTCGTCCTCGGTGCCGATCTCCACGATCTTGCCGAGGTACATGACCGCGACGCGGTCCGAGATGTGGCGGACCACCGACAGGTCGTGCGCGATGAAGACGTACGACAGGCCGAACTCGTCCTGGAGCTTCTCCAGCAGGTTGATCACCTGGGCCTGGATCGACACGTCCAGGGCGCTGACCGGCTCGTCGCAGACGATGATCTCGGGCCGCAGGGCGAGCGCGCGGGCGATGCCGATGCGCTGCCGCTGACCGCCCGAGAATTGGTGCGGGTAGCGGTTGATGTGCTCCGGGTTCAGGCCGACCACGTCGAGCAGCTCCCGTACCCGGCCCCGCCGGCTGCCCTTCGGCGCGGCGTCCGGGTGGATCTCGAACGGCTCGCCGATGATGTCGCCGACCGTCATCCGCGGGTTCAGCGAGGTGTACGGGTCCTGCATCACCATCTGCATGTTGCGCCGCAGCCGGCGCAGCTCGGCACCGGAGGCGGAGAACAGGTCCCGGCCCTCCAGGGTGGCCCGGCCGGCGGTCGGCGTCTCCAGCCGCATCAGCAGCCGGGCCAGCGTCGACTTGCCGCAGCCGGACTCGCCGACCACCCCGAGGGTCTCGCCCCGGCGCAGCTCGAAGCTGACCCCGTCGACGGCCTTGACGGCGCCGACCTGCCGCTGGAAGAGCACGCCCTGCCGGATCGGGAAGTGCTTGACCACGTTGTCGACGGCGAGAATCGTCTCGCCGCGCACCTTGGTCGGGCTAGCGGGCGCTGTCATCGCGGACCTCCTGGGCGAAGTGGCACGCGCTGGTCCGGCCGTCGCCCAGGACCAGGTCGTGCGGCACCACGTCGACGCAGACCTGCTGCACGTACGGGCACCGGGGGTGGAAGGGGCAGCCGGACGGGATCCGCATCAGGTTGGGCGGCAGCCCCCTGATCGTGGAGAGCTCCTGACCCCGGACGTCCAGCCGCGGGATCGACTCCAGCAACCCCTTCGTGTACGGGTGGGCCGGCGACCGGTACAGCGAGCGGACGTCGGCGTGCTCGACGATCCGGCCGGCGTACATGACGGCGATCCGGTCCGCGACGCCGGCGACCACGCCGAGGTCGTGCGTGATCAGGATCATCGCCATGTCGAGGTCGCGGCGCAGGTCGGCCAGCAGGTCCATGATCTGGGCCTGCACGGTGACGTCCAGGGCCGTGGTCGGCTCGTCGGCGATCAGCACCTTCGGGTTCATGGCCAGCGCCATCGCGATCATGACGCGCTGCCGCATGCCGCCGGAGAACTGGTGCGGGTAGTCGCCGAGCCGGCTGGCGGCGCCGGGGATCCGTACCAGGTCCATCAGCTCGACGACCCGGGCACGGGCGTCCGCCTTCGACATGCCCTCGCGCTGGCGCAGCGTCTCGCCGATCTGCCAGCCCACTCCGAAGACGGGGTTCAGCGCGGAGAGGGCGTCCTGGAAGATCATCGCGATCTCCTTGCCGCGCACCTGCCGGCGCTGCTCCTCCGGCAGCTTCAGCAGGTCCCGCCCCTGGTAGAGGACCTCGCCGGAGCGGATCACGGCCGGGGGAGTGTCGAGGATGCCCATGATCGCCTGGGCGGTGACCGACTTGCCGGAGCCCGACTCGCCGAGCACGGCGAGCGTCTCGCCGGGATCGAGGTGGTACGAGACCCCGTTGATCACCCTGGCGACGCCCTCGCCGGTGCGGAACTCGACGTGCAGGTCCCGTACGTCCAGCAGGTGCCCGCCCTCGGGCGTGGGTGAGGCCGGCGTGGGCCGGACGGCGGACTGACTCACGGTTCACGCCTTTCGCTCGCGACTGCGGGGCTCGCTGCGCTCACTCCTCGCGCTCGCATGGTTCATGCCTCTCGCTCGCGACGACGGGGCGCACGGGGCTCCTCATCTCAACTTCGGGTCGAAGGCGTCGCGGATCGCGTCGCCGAGCATGATGAACGCCAGCACGGTCAGCGCCAGGAACGTCGAGGGGACCAGCAGCGGGGTGACCGACTCCCGCATGTGCACCCGGCCGGCGTCGATGTCGATGCCCCAGGAGATGGTCGGCGCCCTGAGCCCGATGCCGAGGAAACTCAGCGTCGCCTCGGCGGCGATGAACGAGCCGAGGGCGATCGTCAGCACCACGATCGCCGGGGCGAGCGCGTTGGGCAGGATGTGCCGCAGCATGATCCGGCCGTCGCCGGCGCCGAGCATCCGGGCCGCCGCGACGTAGTCCTGCTCCTTGGCGGTGATCACCGAGGAGCGGACGACGCGGGCGGCGGTGGTCCAGCCGAGGATCGCCAGCACGAAGATGACGGCGCCGATCCGGACCGCCGAGCTGTCGCTGTTGACCCGCTTGAGCAGCACGATCGCGGCGAGCAGGAGCGGGATGCCGAGGACGACGTCGATCACCCGGGAGAGCACCGCGTCGACCCAGCGGCCGAAGTAGCCGGCCAGCATCCCCACGGTGAGCGCGATCAGGCCGGTGAGCAGCGCGGAGAGCGCGCCGACCAGCAGCGACGCGCGGGCGCCGTAGACCGCCCGGGCGTACGTGTCGCAGCCCTGGAAGTCGTACCCGAAGATCGCCCCGCCGGACGGCCCGGCGTGCTGGCGGGCCAGCACGCAGTCGCGCGGGTCGTTCGCGGTGAACAGCCCGGGCGCGGCGGCCATGGCGGCGACCAGCACCACCAGGGCGAGGCTGATCCAGAAGATCGGCTTGCGGCGCAGGTCGCGCCAGGCGTCGCCGGCCAGGCTGCGGGGCTTCTGCGGTACGCCGACCTGGTTCGGCGCGCCGGGCTCACCCGACGGCCCCCGCCGCGCGGCCTGGTTCTCGCTCGCCGCGACGGTCTCGAAGTCACTCATGCCCGCACCTCGCTGCGCTCACTCATGCCCGCACCTCGCTGCGCTCGGCGCCGGCACGAACACTGCGCTGCCGATTCGTTCGCTGCGCTCACTCATAGCGGATCCTCGGGTCGAGTACGGCGTACAGGACGTCCACCACCAGGTTGGAGACGAGGTAGACCACGACGAGCACGCTGACGATGCCTACCACCAGCGGACCGTCCTCGGTGCGGATGCCGCGGAAGAGGTTGAAGCCGACGCCGGGGATGTTGAACACGCCCTCGGTGATGATCGCGCCGCTCATCAGGTTGCCCAGCTCGACGCCGAGGAAGGTGACCACCGGGATGAGCGAGTTGCGCAGCACGTGGACGCTGACGATCCGCCGCTTGACGAGTCCCTTCGACCGGGCGGTGCGGACGTAGTCGGCGCGCAGGTTCTCGGCCACGGACGTCCGGGTCAGCCGCAGCGCGGTGGCCAGGGAGAGCGAGCCGAGCACGATGCCCGGCAGCAGGAGCGCGTACAGGTCCGGGTCGGCGCCGGCGGTGGCCGGGAAGAGCTGCCACCTGACGCCGAGGAGGTACTGCGCCAGCGGCGCGAGCACGATCGTCGGGATGCCGAGCACCAGCAGGGTCAGCAGCAGGGTCGAGTTGTCGAAGATGCTGGCCCGCCGGATGCCGGCGAGCACGCCCGCGGTGACCCCGAAGAGGATGGTGACCGCCATGGCGATCAGCGCCAGCTTGACTGTGACGGGCCAGGCGGCGGCCAGGATGTCGCCGATCGAGCGCCCGGTGAGGGACTGTCCGAGGTCACCCTGGAGCAGGTTCTTGAGGTAGTCGAAGTAGCGGTAGAAGAAGCCGCCGACCCCGGTCCGGTCGAGGTGGAACTTCTCCGTCAGGTATGCCCGCTGCGCCGCCGTGACCGGGCGTTCACCGGCGAGCGCCTGGATGGGATCGCCCTGGCCGGCGAACATCAGCGCGTAGACGATCAGCGTGGTCCCGAAGAACGCGAGGACCATCTGGAGCAGACGCCGCAGGATGAAGCGGAACATACTTGGCAGTCTGGCGGAAAAAGTGCGAAGAGGAAGGCGGGTCGGGCCACCGTCCGCCGATGGCCCGACCCGTCCTGCCGTGGTTGTTACTTGACGGCCTCGATCTTCACGAGGTCGATCCGGTCGAAGAGATCCATCTCCACGTTCGTCACCTTGGTGGAGTGGCCGAAGTTGTTCTGGCCGTACCGCAGCGGGATCACCGGCAGGTCCTCCGCCAGCAGGTCCTCAGCCGCCTGGTACTTCTTGATCGCCTCGTCCTCGTTCGCGGCGCTGGCGCCCTCGGCGAGCAGCTTGTCGAACTCGGGGTTGCTGTAGCCGTAGTAGTTCGACGAGCCGTTGCTGCTGTACAGCGGGCCCAGGTAGTTCTCCATGGACGGGTAGTCCATGACCCAGCCCATCCGGAACAGGCCGACCGGCTGCTTGGCCTTCACCTTGGTCAGCAGGTCCGCGAACTTCGGCTCGGCGGTGCCCACGCAGTCCACGCCCAGGTTGGCCTTGAGTTGGTTGCAGGTCGCGTCGATCCAGTCCTTGTGGCCGCCGTCGCCGTTGTAGGACAGCTCGATCCTCGCCGGGCCGCCCGCGGCCTGGTAGAGGCTCTTGGCCTTGGCCGGGTCGAACTCGCCGGCCCCGCCGATGGTGTTGTCGCGGTAGCCCGCGACGACCGGCGAGACGAACGAGCGGGCCGGCTGCTGCGAGTCCTTGAAGATCGACTTGGTGATCTCGTCCCGGTCGATCGCCATCGAGATGGCCTTGCGCACGTCCGGGTTGCTGAACTCCTTCTGGAACGTCGGGAAGGCCAGCACCTGCAGCGACGAGGCGGAGCTCTGCTTGAACCGGTCACCGAGGTCGGTGCCGGCCGTCGAGAGGTTCTCGGTCGGGATGGTCTTGATGACGTCCAGGTTGTCCGAGAGCACGTCCGCGTACGCGGCGGTCGGCTGCTGGTAGATCCGGAACTCGACGCCGGCCACCTTCGGCTTCTCGCCGGGGAAGGCGTCGTACTTCTCGACCTCGACCTTGGCGTCGTGCTGCCAGGTGCCCTTCATCTTGAACGGGCCCTGACCGACCGGCGCCTGCTCGTAGCCCTCGGCAAGTACGCCGGGCGCGGAGAACGCGGCCTTCGGCATCGGGTAGAAGGCGGTGTAGCCGAGCACGGACTTGAACTCGCTGTACGGCTCCGACAGCGTCACGGTGAAGGTCAGGTCGTCGACCTTCTTCAGCCCGCTGAGCGTCTTGGCCTTCGGGGTCTCGCCCTGCATGTCCTCGTAGCCGGCGATCTTCTCGAAGAAGTAGCTGGAGTTCTGGCCGTTCGGGGCGTAGGCGCCGTAGTTCCAGGCGTCGACGTAGTTGTCGGCGGTGACCTTCTCGCCGTTGTGGAAGGTGTAGCCGTCCTTCAGCTTGACCGTCCAGGTCGTGTTGTCCTCGGACGTCACCGACTCGGCCGCCACCTCGTGGGGCTTGTTGGCCTCGTCGTAGTCGACCAGCGGGCTGAACAGGGCGGCGAGCACCTGCGAACCGCTCGTCTCGTTGGTGTTGGTCGGCACCAGGTGCTGCGGCTCGGCGATCTCGATCCGCACGGCCGCGTCGGGGTTGCTCTCGCCGGATCCACCGTCGCCGCCCGAGCCGCAGGCCACCAGGCCCAGGGTCACCGCGAGCGGGAGGGCGGTCCAGGCAGCGAGCCTACGAACACGCATGTAGCCTCCTCATCTCCTCACGCTGCGCAGTCAGGCCCGGCGCTGGGTTTACGCTGCGCAACGTTGGGCAACGGTAGGTCGCCGGCCGGCGATCGACAACGGGCGGGTTGCGAACCGATAACGGAGTCACCGCCGGGGCCTTGTCGTGGCGGGCCGGGTCTGCTAATGCCGTGTGGCCCGCGAATGCGGCGCTGAGCAGCGGGGACTCTCGACGCGGTCGGTGCCCGTCGCGGCCGGTCCGCCCGATCGCGCCGTCGCGGCCCGACCGTGTCCCTTCGCCGCCCCGATCGCCCGTGCGTCCGGTTCCAGGCGGGCCCCGGCGGCCGGTGTGTCACTCAGAGTGATTAACCGCACGTCACTCTCAGTGGTCACATTGCGGGCTTGGCGCAGGTCGTCGGATCGCCGGCCGCCGACCGTGAGACGATCTGGGCGTGACGGCGACGCTTCTGGACGGCAAGGCGACCGCGGCCGAGATCAAGGACGAGCTGCGGACACGGGTCAAGGCACTGGCGGAACGCGGCATCACCCCCGGGCTCGGCACCGTCCTGGTGGGTGCGGACCCCGGCTCCCAGGCGTACGTCAACGGCAAGCACCGCGACTGCGCCGAGGTGGGGGTCGCCTCGATCCGCCGCGAGCTGCCGGCCGACGCGACCCAGGCGCAGGTCGACGCCGTGCTCGCCGAGCTGAACGCCGACCCGGCCTGCCACGGCTACATCGTCCAGCTGCCGCTGCCGGGCCACCTCGACACCCAGCGGGTGCTGGAGCTGATCGACCCCGACAAGGACGCCGACGGCCTGCACCCGGTCAACCTCGGCCGGCTCGTCCTGGGCTACGACGCCCCGCTGCCCTGCACCCCGCGCGGCATCGTCGAGCTGCTCCGCCGGCACGACGTGCCGCTGCGCGGCGCCAAGGTCGCCGTGGTCGGCCGCGGCAACACCGTCGGCCGTCCGCTCGGCCTGCTGCTCACCCGCCGCAGCGAGAACGCCACCGTGACCCTCTGCCACACCGGCACCCTCGACCTGGCCTCGCGCACCCGGGCCGCCGACATCGTCATCGTGGCCGCCGGCGTACCGGGCCTGCTCACCGCCGACATGCTCACGCCGGGCGCGGTCGTGGTCGACGTCGGCATCACCCGGGTCATCGGCCCGGACGGCAAGGGCCGCTACACCGGCGACGTCGCCGGCGACGCGGCGGAGGTGGCCGGCAAGCTGGTGCCCATGCCGGGCGGCGTCGGCCCGATGACCCGCGCGATGCTGTTGACCAACGTCGTGGAGCGGGCCGAGCGCGACTGAGCGCCCGCCGGGCCCGCCCGGAGCCGGACGGCCGTGACGTTCGCCCCATCCCGGCGATGGTCGCCTCCCCTGACCTGATCGGTGCCAGGATGACTGATACGGTCCGGAAAACCGACTGGTAGCAGGGAGTGGGACGACCATGGGTAAGAAGGTCACTGTCGTCGGGGCCGGCTTCTACGGCTCCACCACCGCACAGCGCCTGGCCGAGTACGACGTCTTCGACACCGTCGTGATCACCGACATCGTGGAGGGCAAGCCCGCAGGTCTCGCCCTGGACCTCAACCAGTCGCGCGCCATCGAGGGCTTCGAGACCAAGCTGGTCGGCGCGACCACCGGCCCGAACGGCGAGGGCTACGAGGCGATCGAGGGCTCGGACGTCGTGGTGATCACCGCCGGCCTGCCGCGCAAGCCGGGCATGAGCCGCATGGACCTGCTCGAGACGAACGCGAAGATCGTCCGCCAGGTCTCCGAGAACGTCGCCAAGTACGCCCCGAACGCCGTCGTCATCGTCGTGTCCAACCCGCTCGACGAGATGACCGCGCTGGCTCAGCTCGCCACCCAGTTCCCGAAGAACCGGGTGCTCGGCCAGGCCGGCATGCTGGACACCGCCCGGTTCACCAACTTCGTGGCCGAGGCGCTGGGCGTACCGGTGAAGTCGGTGAAGACGCTGACCCTCGGCTCGCACGGCGACACGATGGTGCCGGTGCCGTCGCAGAGCACGGTCGACGGCAAGCCGCTGCGTGAGGCCATGCCGGCCGAGCAGATCGAGGAGCTGGTCGTCAAGACCCGCAACGGCGGCGCCGAGGTGGTCGCGCTGCTCAAGACCGGCTCGGCGTACTACGCGCCGTCGGCCGCCGCCGCCCGGATGGCCAAGGCCGTCGCGGAGGACTCCGGCGAGGTCATGCCGGTCTGCGCCTGGGTCGACGGCGAGTACGGCATCTCCGGCGTCTACCTGGGTGTCGAGGCCGCGATCGGCGCCGAGGGCGTCAAGCGGGTCGTCGAGACCGACCTGGACGCCGACGAGCTGGCCAGCCTGAAGGAGGCCGCCGAGGCGGTCCGCGCCAAGCAGGGCGACGTCGCCTCCATGTGACCCATCACCCGTCGAGGGGGCACGCCGGTCCGCCGGCGTGCCCCCTCGTCGTTCCGCCCTGCAGCGTCACGAACGCCTCGCCCAGGTGCGGGGTGGCGAGCACCGCGGGCCCGCGCGCGGCCAGGTCGCGCAGCAGCCCCACCCGCGAGGCACGCGCCGCGGCGGCGTCCTCCTCGTGGGCGTACGCCAGCTCGGGGTCGACCAGTTGCACGGCGTGCACCAGCAGGTCGCCGGTGAGCAGCAGGCGCTCGTCGCCCACCTCCAGCAGCACCGACTGGTGCCCGGGCGTGTGCCCCGGCGTCGGCAGCAGCCGTACCGTCGAACTGAGCCTCTCCTCGCCGTCGACGACCCGGAGCTGGCCGGCGGCGCGCAACGGCGCGACCAGGCCGGCTGACAGCCCCGGGGCGAGCTGCCCCACGGCGGCCAGCTCGGCCCGCTGGAGCAGGTAGTCGGCGTTCGGGAAGTACGGCGTTCCCGGTGAGCCGGTGACCGCCCAGCCGACGTGGTCGCTGTGCAGGTGGGTGAGCACCACCGTGCGTACGTCGGCCGGGTCGATGCCGGCGGCGGCGAGTTCGGCCGGCAGCCGGCCGGGCACCGGCGCCCAGCTCGCGGCGGGCGAGCCGGCCGGGCCGATCCCCGCGTCGACCAGGGTCACCGGGCCGTTCCCGGCGCGAATGGCGAAGCTGCGGAACGGCAGCCACCACCGCCCGTCGGCGGTCACCGCGGCCGGATCCCGCCGGTCGGCCGCGCGCCAGTGCTCCGGCGTGGCGTCCGGGAACGCCTCCGCGCGGGGCTGGAAGAACGGCCCCTCGCCGTCAGTGAGCGCGGTGACCGTGATAGACCCGAGGATGCGGCTCGGTGGCATCCGGCGATCATGCCAGCGGCCCCGTGCGCCGTGCACGTCGTTTGTTCCGGCCGACCGAGGCCGGCTGGGGACTGCCGATCAGTTTCCAGTACGCTCGTACTGCTTGAGCACGAGTCCCCCGAGAGGAGCGCCGGCCGATGGCGAAGATCAAGGTAAACAACCCGGTCGTTGAGCTCGACGGCGACGAGATGACCCGGATCATCTGGAAGCAGATCCGGGAGCAGCTGATCCTGCCCTACCTCGACGTCGACCTGCACTACTACGACCTGTCGATCCAGCACCGCGACGAGACCGACGACCAGGTCACCGTCGACGCCGCCAACGCCATCAAGGAGCACGGCGTCGGCGTCAAGTGCGCGACCATCACCCCGGACGAGGCCCGGGTGGAGGAGTTCGGCCTGAAGAAGATGTGGCGGTCGCCGAACGGCACGATCCGCAACATCCTCGGCGGCGTCGTCTTCCGCGAGCCGATCATCATGTCCAACGTGCCGCGGCTGGTCCCCGGCTGGACCAAGCCGATCATCATCGGCCGGCACGCCCACGGTGACCAGTACAAGGCCACCGACTTCGTCGTCCCGGGCCCGGGCAAGGTGACCGTCACCTACACCCCGGCCGACGGCGGCGCCCCCATGGAGATGGAGGTCGCCAACTTCCCCGGCGGCGGCATCGCCATGGGCATGTACAACTACGACGAGTCGATCCGGGACTTCGCCCGCGCCTCGTTCCGGTACGGCCTGGACCGCAACTACCCGGTCTACCTGTCCACCAAGAACACCATCCTCAAGGCGTACGACGGCCGGTTCAAGGACATCTTCGCCGAGGTGTTCGAGAACGAGTTCAAGGCCGAGTTCGACGCCGCCGGCATCACCTACGAGCACCGGCTCATCGACGACATGGTCGCCGCCGCGCTCAAGTGGGAGGGCGGCTATGTCTGGGCCTGCAAGAACTACGACGGCGACGTGCAGTCCGACACCGTCGCGCAGGGCTTCGGCTCGCTGGGCCTGATGACCTCGGTGCTGCTCTCCCCGGACGGCCGTACGGTCGAGGCCGAGGCCGCGCACGGCACGGTCACCCGGCACTACCGGCAGTGGCAGAAGGGCGAGAAGACCTCGACCAACCCGATCGCGTCGATCTACGCCTGGACCCGGGGCCTGGCCCACCGGGGCAAGCTGGACGGCACCCCGGCGGTCACCGAGTTCGCCAACACCCTGGAGCAGGTCATCGTCGACACCGTCGAGGGCGGCCAGATGACCAAGGACCTCTCGCTGCTCATCTCGCGGGACGCCCCGTGGCTGACCACCGACGAGTTCATGAACGCGCTCGACGAGAACCTGGCGCGCAAGCTCTCCGCCTGATCCTCTCCGCGCCTTCCGGCGGCACCTGACGGTGCTGCCGCCGCATCACCAGGAGCCCGCCGGCACCCGCCGGCGGGCTCCCGCCGTTCGACCCGCTGACGCCGTCCCGCCGTCTCGGTACGTGGACTCTGGCGGTGGTCGCCAGGCGAGCGCCTGAGATCTTGGTGAGAAACGGCCCCTCCAGGGGCCTGTTCCTACCAAGATCTGCTCGGCTTGCCCGGACCCGGCGACGCCCGCGGGTCGGCTGGCGGCGTGTCGGTCGGTGACGCGCCGTTCGGCGTCACCTGCGTCGGCGCGCCTCGTTGACCTGGGTGGACGAGATGCCAGTCGCGTCCAGGAAGGTTGACCGCGGTCGCCTCGCGGTAAGCGTGCCGATCAGCCAGCCTTCCCGGCTGTCGCGCACAGCCAGCCGTCCCTTCCCTGCGGGGGGCCCTGTCCCGGGCCCCCCGCGCCCTGTCTCCGCCCCGCCACCGCGCGCCGGCCCGACCGCCCGCACCGGTACCACTCCACCTGGCAGCGCCGGTCGAATCGGCGGGGGCACGCCGGTCGCCGTCTCGCCCCCACTGGGCGCGGTGCCGTCGGCTCAGGCGGCGCGGAGGAGTTCGGCGGCGCGCTCCGGGGCGATGTCGTTGATGAAGACGCCCATCGCGGACTCCGAGCCCGCCAGGTACTTCAGCTTGTCCTTCGCGCGCCGGATGCTGAACAGCTGCAGGTGCAGGTGGCCCAGCTCGCGGTCGACGCGTACCGGCGCCTGGTGCCAGGCGGCGATGTAGGGCATCGGCACGTCGAACAGCCCGTCGAAGCGACGCAGCAGGTCCAGGTAGAGCGGCCCGAAGGCGTCCCGCTCGGCGTCGTCGAGCGCGGGGATGTCCGGCACCGGCCGGTGCGGGGTCACGTGCACCTCGAACGGCCAGCGGGCCGCCGCCGGGACGTACGCCGTCCAGTGCTCGTTGGCGGCGACCACCCGGTCGCCGGCGGCCCGCTCGGCGGCGAGCACGTCGGCGTAGAGGTTGCGCCCGCCGGTGCGGTCCGCGTGCCGGCGGGCGGCGGCCAGCAGCGCCCGGGTCCGCGGGGTCACGAAGGGGTACGCGTAGATCTGGCCGTGCGGATGGTGCAGGGTCACGCCGATCTCCACGCCCCGGTTCTCGAAGCAGAACACCTGCTCCACCCCCGGCAGCTCCGCGAGCGCCGACGTGCGGTCGGCGAGCGCGTCGAGGACGGTACGCACCCGGCGTGGCGGGAGGGACCCGAAGGACGCGTTGTGGTCGTCGGTGAAGCAGACCACCTCGCAGCGGCCCCGACCCGGGCGGACCGGGGTGAACGGGGTGATCTCGGCGGGCTCCTCGGCCACCCGGCCGCTCAGGGAGGGGAACCGGTTCTCGAAGACGGCGACGTCGTAGTCGGGCGCCGGGATCTCGCTCTGCCGACCGCCGGTGCTGGGGCAGAGCGGGCACTGGTCGGCCGGCGGGAGGAAGGTGCGCGTCTGCCGGTGCACGGCGACGGCCACCCACTCGTCGGTGAGCGGGTCCAGGCGCAGCTGCGACGCGGGCGGTGGCGGGGGCAGCTCGCGCCGGTCCGGCTGGTCGCGGACGGCGTCGTCCCGTTCGTCGAAGTAGACCAGCTCCCGGCCGTCGGCCAGCGCGATCGCGGTGCGCTTCACCTCGCCATCCCCTCATCTGTCGTCGTGGCCGTCCGCCCCGCGCCCGTGCCGGGGGGCACGACCACCAGTTCGCCCACCCGGTCGTCGAGCGCCCGCTGCGCGTCGGGGGGCAGCCGGTCGTCGGTGACCAGCACGTGGGCGGCGGAAAGCTCAACGATCGAGGAGATGCCGACGGTGCCCCACTTGGTGTGGTCGGCGAGCACGACCAGCCGGTCGGCGGCGGCCACCAGGGCGCGGTCGGTCTCCGCCTCCATCAGGTTCGGCGTGGTGAACCCGGCCCGCTCCGTGATCCCGTGCACGCCGAGGAAGAGCAGGTCCAGGTGCAGCGACCGGATGGCGGCGACGGCCAGCGGCCCGACCAGCGCGTCCGACGGCGTACGCACCCCGCCGGTGAGCACCACGGTCTGGTCGGACCGGCCGCCGGCGTGCAGGATCTCGGCCACCGGCAGCGAGTTGGTGACGACGGTCAGGCCCGGCACGTCGACCAGTCGACGGGCCAGCTCGGCGGTGGTGGTGCCGGCGGAGAGGGCGACCGCCGCCCCGGGGCGGACCAGCTCGGCGGCGCGGCCCGCGATGGCCGCCTTCTCCGCCAGCTGCCGCACCGACTTGGCCCGGAAGCCCGGTTCGTCGGTCGAGCCGGGGCCGGCCACCGTGGCGCCGCCGTGCACCTTGGCCAGCAGGCCGCGCTCGTGCAGCGCCTCCAGGTCGCGGCGGATGGTCATGTCCGAGACGCCGTACTCGGCGGCCAGCTCGGTGACCCGCACGCCGCCGGTGGCGCGGACCCGGTCCAGGATGGCCGCCTGCCGTTGCTGAGCGAGCATCCGCCGCACCTCCGTGCCAGCCGCGCGCACGCGGTCGAACGTGTTCGAACAAAGATGAACATTAGCGCGAAGGAGGGACCACCGGTAGGCGGAGGGCGCGATCAGATGGACTGGAGCCGGGGTTCGACCCAACCCGTCTCGTTCAGGTGGTGCAGGACGGCCTCGACCGCCTCGTCGATCGTCATGTCGCTGGTGTCGACCACCAGGTCCGCGTCGGTCGGCTCCTCGTAGGGGTCGTCGATGCCCGTCATGCCGGTGAGCAGGCCGGCCCGGGCCCGGGCGTAGAGGCCCTTGCGATCGCGCTGCTCGCAGACCTCCAGCGGGGTCGCCACGTGCACCAGCACGAAACCCGCCCCGGCGGCCAGCGCCATCTCCCGGGCGGTCGCGCGGGCCTGGGCGTACGGGGCGATCGGGCAGCAGATGCCGACGCCGTGGTGCCGGGCGATCTCCGCCGCCACCCAGCCGATCCGTCGCACGTTGAGGTCCCGGTCGGCCTTGCTGAAGCCCAGCCCGGCGGAGAGTTCGCGGCGCACCACGTCGCCGTCGAGCAGCGTGATGCTCCGGTCGCCCTGCTCGCGCAGCACGTCGGCCAGGCCCCGGGCGATCGTCGACTTGCCGGAGCCCGAGAGCCCGGTCAGGAAGACCACGAGGCCCCGGTGCCGCCGCGGCGGCCGGGCCCGGGCCAGCTCCTTCGCCACCGCGGGCGGGGTGTGCCACTCGGGCAGCGGGAACCCCCGGTCCAGCAGGTCGTCGATCTCCGGCTGGGTCAGCGCCAGGCGCCGGTTGCGGGGCGGGATGTCCTCCCGCCAGCGCCACTGCCCGTCGCGGTTGTCGTAGGCCAGCTCGCGCGGCACCAGCACCCGCAGGCCGGCGCCGGAGAGCATCTCACCGGTGGAGAGCAGGTGCGTGACGCCGTACGCCGCCGACACCCGGGCCCGCAGCAGCGCGTCGCTGATCTCGTCGCGCCGGCGGGACAACGGGACGGCGACGAGCGTGGCCGGCGGCATCCGGTCGCGGGCGGCGAAGACGCTGCGTACGAGCGCCTCCGGCGGCAACCCACTGAGGCCGTCCTCGCCGACCGGGATCATCACCAGCAGGTGGGCGCCGAGCGTGCGGACCGCGTGGGCGATCTGGGCGAGCTGCGGCCGGTGCAGCGGGCGGTCGGCGATCACCCCGAGCACCCGACCGGACGGCAGCAGCGGGCGTACCTCCTCCGGGGTGCGGCGCAGCCGCTGGAAGGGGCCGTGACCGCCGTCGCCGAGCCGGCGGACCGTGCCCCCGACGCCGGCCACCCCGTCGCGGACCTGCCACGCGTCGGCGACGTCCAGCGCCGCGACCGGCGCGCCCTCCCCGTCGGTGAGCACCAGGGTGCGGCGTGCCTCGTCGCGCGGGTCGAGACCCTGGGCGAGCGCCGTCGGCACCTGGAGGGTCACCGGCACCGGCCACGGTGAACCGTCGGCGAGCCGGCTCCGCCGACTCACCGAGACCAGGTCGGCGCGGGTCATGAAGCCGGGCAGCGGGGCGTACGCCCCGATCAGCAGCAGCTCCAGGTCAGCCAGCTCGCCGGGGCGCGGCGTGTACGCCGGCGCGTCCCGGAGCACCTCGTCGGGCAGCACCCAGCTGTTGCTCATCCATCCCCCAAACGACACTGACCGGCACACAGTTTCTCAGCCGCCCGGCGATCGGTCGAGAGCGCCACTCCACCCCGCACCCGACGGTAGGGGGTGGCGGCCGACGCGGCCGGGCGCGCACGGGACCTCCGCGAGGGCGCCCGTCGCCGCCGGGGACCCTAGGGGACGTGGGCCGCCAGGATCAGGGGAGCGCCCGGGGGCGAGCCGCTGCCCACAGGGGTCTCCGCCTCCTACGCTGTACGACGTGACACTCATCGCGACCGACTCGCTGACCAAGACGTACGGGGGTGGGGTCACCGCGCTGGCCGACCTGACCGTCGCGGTCGAGCCGGGGATCATCGGGTTGGTCGGCGCGAACGGCGCCGGCAAGTCCACCCTGATCAAGATCCTGCTCGGCCTCCTCGCCCCGACCAGCGGTCAGGTCCGGGTCCTCGGCCTCGACCCGACCACCGACTCCGCCCAGGTCCGCGCCCGGGTCGGCTACATGCCCGAGCACGACGCCCTGCCGCCGGACCTCTCCGCCGCCGAGCTGGTCACCCACCTCGGCCGGGTCAGCGGCCTGCCGCGTACGGTCGCCCGGGAACGGGCCTCCGAGGCGCTGCGGCACGTCGGGCTCTACGAGGAGCGCTACCGCCCGGTCGGCGGCTACTCCACCGGCATGAAGCAGCGGGTCAAGCTCGCCCAGGCCCTGGTGCACGACCCCGACCTGCTGCTGCTCGACGAGCCGACCAACGGGCTCGACCCGGCCGGCCGTGACGCCATGCTGGCGCTGGTGCACCGCATCGGCACCGAGTTCGGCATCTCCGTGCTGGTCTGCTCGCACCTGCTGGGCGAGGTCGAGCGGATCTGCGACACCCTGGTCGCCATCGACGGCGGGCGGCTGCTGCGCGCCGACCACATCTCCGCCATGACCTCGGCCACCGACGTGCTCGCCGTCGAGGTCAGCGAGGGCACCGACGAGCTGGCCGCCCGGCTGGCCGCGCTCGACCTGCCGGTACGCCGGGACGGCCGGCTGCTGCTCGTCGAGCTCGCCGACGACGCCACCTACGACCTGATCATCGGCGCGGTCGCCGAGCTGGACCTGCCGCTGCACCGGCTGGACCAGCGCCGGCACCGGGTGGCCGAACTCTTCGCCACGAGGGAGCCCAGCCATGCCTGAGCCGACCGGCGTCATCCACGACATCGGCTACCAGCGCTACACCGGTCCCCGGCTGGGCCGCCGGGCCGTCTTCGGCGCGCTCTACCTGCACGGCCTGCGTACGGCGTTCGGGCTGGGCCGCAGCGCGAAGGCCAAGATCTTCCCCTGGCTGGTGGTCGCCATCGTCACCGTGGTGGCCGCCGGCCTCGCGGCCGTACGCAGCCAGGTCGGCGAGTCGGTGATGACGTACGCCCAGTTCGCCGACAACATGAGCTGGCTGGTCATCTTCTTCGTCGCGGCGGTCGCCCCCGAGCTGGTCTCGCGGGACCTGCGCAGCGGGGTGCTGCCGCTCTACTTCTCCCGGCCGCTGCCGAGGTCGGACTACCCGCTGGCCAAGCTGCTGGCGCTGGCCACCGCGCTCTGGCTGCTGCTCGGCGGGCCGCAGCTGGTGATGTTCCTGGGCGCCGCGTTCACCACCGGCGACGGCATGCGCGGGGTCTGGAACGAGCTGCTCGACCTGCTGCCCAGCCTGCTCTACGCCGGGCTCTGGGCGGCGGTCTTCGCCTCGGTCGGGCTGCTGGTCGCCTCGTCCACCGGCAAGCGGGCGTTCGCAGCCGGCGGGATCGTGGCCGTGTTCCTGATGACCACCCCGATCGTCGGCACCTTGTCGATCATGCCCTCCCAGGCGGTCAACGAGCTGGCCTTCCTCGCCTCGCCCTCGACGTTGGTGGGCGGAGTGGGCACCTGGGCACTCGGCGACCTGCTGCTGTTCGAGGGGGAGGGCGGGGTGCCGATCGGCGACTTCGGCCCGGTCTACGCGGTCGCCGCCGTGCTGCTCGTGGCCGGCTGCGTCGCCCTGCTGATGCTGCGATACCGGAAGGTGGCCGCCCGATGACCACGATCAGCGTCGACCAGGCGGCGGGGACGCCGACCGCCGCCAGCACCCTCGACCTCGCCGGCGTCTCCCGCTGGTACGGCAACGTGGTGGCCGTCAACGACGTCAGCATGAGCCTCGGCCCCGGCGTCACCGGGCTGCTCGGCCCGAACGGCGCGGGCAAGACCACCCTGCTGCACATGATGGCGGGCTTCCTGGCCCCGTCGCGCGGGGCGGTGAGCCTGGACGGCCGGCCCACCTGGCGCAACCCGGAGGTCTACCGTCGGCTCGGCCTGGTCAGCGAGCGCGAGGCGGTGCACACCTTCCTCACCGCGTACGAGTTCGTGCTGGCCAGCGCGAAGCTGCACCGGCTGCCGGACCCGGCGGAGGCGGCCCGCCGGGCGATCGCCCTGGTGGAGATGGAGGGCGCGCAGGACCGCCGGATCGGCACGTACTCGAAGGGCATGCGGCAGCGTGCCCGGGTGGCCGCGGCGCTGGTGCACGAGCCGCAGGTGCTGCTGCTCGACGAGCCGTTCAACGGGATGGACCCGCGCCAGCGGCTGCACATGATGGAGCTGCTGCACCGCCTCGGCGACGCCGGCCGCACCATCCTGTTCAGCTCGCACATCCTGGAGGAGGTCGAGCAGGTCTCCGGCACCGTCCAGGTGATGGTCGCCGGCCGGCTGGCCGCCTCCGGCGACTTCCGCACCATCCGCCGGCTGATGACCAACCGGCCGCACGTCTTCGCCGTGCACTCCACCGACGACCGGGCGCTCGCCGTCGCGCTGATGGCCGAGGCGTCGGTGACGGGGGTCGAGCTGGGCCGCGCCGGGTTGACCGTGCGGGCCGGCGACTACGGCGCGTTCACCCGCGTCCTGCCGAAGATCGCCCTGGCGGAGGGCATCCGGGTGCGGCAGTTGGTGCCCGAGGACGAATCCCTGGAGAGCGTCTTCTCCTACCTCGTGGAGGCCTGAACCCATGTCTACCGTTTCCTGGATCACCGTGCGGGGGCTGTTCGGGCGTCGCCGGTTCCTTCTGCTGCTGCCGCTGCCCGTCGTGCTGGTGCTGCTCGCCGTGCTCTCCCGTGCGCTCGGGGTGGACCCGGGCGAGTGGGGCCCGCCGGTGCTGGTCGGCCTCGGCCTGGCCGTGGTGCTCCCGGTGGTTGCCCTGATCGTCGGCACCGGCGTGCTGGGGGCCGAGATCGACGACGGCACCGTCGTGCACATCCTGACCAAGCCGTTGCCGCGCTGGCAGATCGTGCTGCCCAAGCTGGCGGTGGCCGCCGGCGTCACCGCGGTCACCGTCGCCGTGCCGATCTACGTGGCGGGCGTGCTGGCCCACTCCGTACGACTCGGCCTGGCGCTCGCCGCCGCGTCGGCGGTCGGCGCGCTGGCGTACTCGGCGCTGTTCGTGGCGCTCAGCCTGCTCACCCGGCGGCCGGTGCTGCTCGGCCTGGTCTACGTGCTGATCTGGGAGGGGCTGCTCGGCAACGTCGTCAGCGGCACCAAGGTGCTCTCCATCCAGCAGTACGTGATCGCCCTCGCCGACCGGATGGCCCCCACCGGGCTGCTGGAGGCCGGCGTCTCGGTGCCGGTGGCGGCGGTGATGGCCGCGTTGATCAGCGCGGGCTTCACGCTGCTCGCCATCGACCGGCTCCGCTCCTTCAGCGTGGCCGGCGAGACGAGCTGATCCCCGACGGTCCGGGCCGCCCCGCCGGGATCCGGGACGCGACCTGACGGCCTCCGGGCAGCCCGACCCGGCGATGGTAGGGCTGCCCGGATGGACCGGGCCGGGCGGCTGGGCGAGGCTGGCGGCGTGAGCGCGCAGACGGGACTGGTGATGTCGCGGGAGTCCTATCCGGGTGCCGGCCGGCACTGGATGGTCAGCCTGGCGGTGGCCGGGCTGGCGGCGGCGGCGACCACCACGGCCGCGCAGGCCACCGGGCACTTCCACTGGTGGGCGGGGTTCGTGCTGATCCCCGGCGCGCTGATCGCCGCCACCGGCGGGCCGCTGCTGGCCAGGGGCGGCGGGCGGGCCTTCGCCGGCTACGTGGTCGCCTGCCTCGGCGCGCTGGTGTTCGCGGTCGGGGCGCTGCTGATGTTCGGCGTGTTCGGGCGGGGCTGGCCCCTGATGGTCATCCTGCCGTGCCTGGCGGTCGCCGGCACCTACCGCTGGCGGCTGGTCCATCCGTTGGCCCGGGGGCTGCACCGGGCGGTCTCCCTGCTGGCGCTGGCCGGCGCCGTGCTGCTCGGCGGGACGCTGCAACTGACCCACGTCGACCTGGTCGGCGTCGATGCCGCGCCGATGTGGGGCGCGTTCCTGATGCTGGTGGGGGTGATCGTGCTGGGCAACGCGGTGGAGCTGACCCGGCACCGGATGCCGTACCGCCTCCAGGCGATCACCCTGCTGGTCGGCCCCGCCGTCGTCGCCTTCCTGCTCGGCCTGCGCCTCCTGCGCGGCTGGTGAGCCCCGCCGCGCCGGGTGAGCAGCCCCGCCGCGCCCGGTGAGAGCGCGACGGGGCCGGCCGGTCAGAACGCGCAGGCGATGACGAGTTCCGGGGTGCGGTCGGGGAGCAGGTCCAGCTTGGCGATGCGGCCGGCGGCCCGGACGTCGCCGGCGATCACGGTCAGCTGTTCCAGCAGGGCCGCCGGGCCGAGCGCCTCGGCCAGCGGCACCTCCGCCTTCATCGACAGTTTCCGCTCCGACTTGGCCCGGCGCACCTGGCCGAGCGCGTCGGCGGCCAGCCGCAGCAGCTCAGGTTGGCCGGTGCCCTGGATCGCCCGGTCCACCTCGTACGTGGTGGGCCAGGTCGCGCGGTGCACCGAGCCGTAGCGCCACCACGACCACACCTCCTCGGTCGCGTACGGCAGCACCGGGGCGAAGAGCCGCAGCTGCACCGAGAGCGCGGTGGCCAGCGCCGCCCGGGCGGAGTCCGCCCCCGGCCCGGAGCCGTAGGCGCGCTCCTTGACCAACTCGATGTAGTCGTCGCAGAACCGCCAGAAGAAGCCCTCGGCGACCTGCAACGCGGCCGTGTGGTCGTACGCCTCCAGCGCCGACGTCGCGGCGGCGACCACGCCGGAGAGTTCGGCGAGCATGGCGCGGTCCAGCGGCTCGGTGGCCGGCGCCCGCAGCGCGTCGGCGGCGCCCAGCCCGAGGGCGAACTTCGACGCGTTCAGCAGCTTGGTCGCCAGCCGCCGGCCGACCTTGATCTGGGCCGGGTCGAAGGCGAGGTCCATGCCCGGCTTGCCGTTCGCCGCCCAGTACCGCACCGCGTCGGAGCCGTGCTGCTCCAGCAGCGCCATCGGGGTGACCACGTTCCCCTTGGACTTGGACATCTTCTTCCGGTCGGGGTCGAGGATCCAGCCGGAGAGCACCGTGTCCCGCCAGGGCAGCACCCCGTGCTCCAGGTGGGCGCGGACCACGGTGGAGAAGAGCCAGGTGCGGATGATCTCCTGACCCTGCGGGCGCAGGTCCATCGGGAAGACCCGGGCGAACAGGTCCGGGTCGGTCTCCCACCCGCCGGCGATCTGCGGGGTGAGCGACGAGGTGGCCCACGTGTCGAGCACGTCCGGGTCGCCGACGAAGCCGCCCGGGCGGCCCCGCTGCGACTCCTCGAACCCCGACGGGGCGTCGATGGACGGATCGATCGGCAGCGCGGCTTCCGCCGGCGTGAGAGGCTGGGACCAGTCCGGCTCGCCAGCGTCGTCGAGCCGGTACCACACCGGCACCGGCACGCCGAAGAAGCGTTGCCGGCTGACCAGCCAGTCGCCGGTCAAACCGCCCACCCAGTGCGCGTAGCGGTGCCGCATGTGCTCCGGCACCCAGCGCAGCTCCCCGCCCCGGGCCAGCAGCTCGTCGCGCAGGCCCGCGTCGCGTCCGCCGTTGCGCAGGTACCACTGCCGGGTCGAGACGATCTCCAGCGGCCGGTCGCCGCGCTCGTAGAACTTCACCGGGTGGGTGACGGGTCGCGGCTCGCCGACCAGGTCGCCGGCGTCGGCCAGCAGCTCCACCAGCGTCCGCCGGGCGCCGTTGACGCTCTGCCCGGCCAGCGCCGCGTACGGCTGCCCCGGCACGCCGGCCGGCGGCTCGGGCAGCAGCCGGCCGTCGCGGCCGATCACCACGCGGGTGTCCAGCCGCAGCTCCCGCCACCAGGTCACGTCGGTCAGGTCGCCGAAGGTGCAGACCATCGCGATGCCCGTGCCCTTGGCCGGGTCCGCCAGCGGGTGCGCCCGCACCGGCACGTCCACCCCGAAGACCGGCGTACGCGCGGTGCCGCCGACCAGGTCGGCGTACCGCTCGTCGTCGGGGTGGCAGACCAGCGCCACGCAGGCCGGCAGCAGCTCCGGTCGGGTGGTGTCGATGAGCACCTCCCGCCCGCCCGGCCCGGCGAACCGCAGCCGGTGGTACGCCCCGGGCCGCTCCCGGTCCTCCAGCTCCGCCTGGGCGACAGCGGTGGCGAAGCCGACGTCCCAGAGCGTCGGCGCCTCCGCCTGGTACGCCTCGCCCCGGGCCAGGTTGCGCAGGAACGCCCGCTGCGAGGCCGCCCGGGCCGCCGAGCCGATCGTCGTGTACGTCAACGACCAGTCAACGGAGAGCCCGAGCCGCCGCCAGAGCGCCTCGAAGACCTGCTCGTCGGCCACGGTCAGCCGCTCGCACAGCTCGATGAAGTTCCGCCGGGAGACCGGGGTCGGGTCCTTGCGGGCGGCCTCGCTCACCGGTGCCTCGGGGGCCTGCCGGTCCGGCTCGTACGGCAGCGCCGGATCGCAGCGCACGCCGTACACGTTCTGCACCCGGCGCTCGGTGGGCAGGCCGTTGTCGTCCCAGCCCATCGGGTAGAAGACCGTGCGCCCGCGCATCCGCTGGAACCGGGCCACCACGTCGGTGTGCGTGTACGAGAAGACGTGCCCCATGTGCAGCTCGCCCGATACGGTCGGCGGCGGGGTGTCGATCGCGTACACGTCGGCGCGCCCCTTCGCGCGGTCGAACGCGTACGTGCCGTCCTCCTGCCAGCGGCGCGCCCAGGTCTCCTCGATGCCGTCCAGGCTCGGACGTTCGGGGACGCCGGCGCGGGCCGTCCTCTCCGTGTCGGTCATCCGTCGATGGTAGGCAGTGGCCGGGGGCCGGACCACGTGGTTTCGCCCCGCGCCCGGACGCCTCCCGCCGGCGCGCTCAGAGCAGGGAGTCGCGCCACTGCCGGTGCAGGGCGGCGTACCGGCCACCGGCGACGACGAGCCGGCCGGGCGGGCCGTCCTCGACGATCCGCCCGTCGTCGAGCACCAGCACCCGGTCGGCCGTCTCCACGGTGGAGAGCCGGTGCGCGATCACCAGCGCGGTGCGGTCGGCCAGGATGGTGCCGAGGGCGTGCTGCACCAGCCGCTCGGTGGGCACGTCCAGCGACGAGGTGGCCTCGTCCAGGATCAGCACCGTCGGGTCGGCCAGGAACGCCCGGGCGAACGCGACCAGTTGCCGCTGCCCGGCGGAGAGCCGGCCGCCGCGCCGCTGCACGTCGGTGGCGTACCCGTCGGGGAGGGCGGCGATGAAGTCGTGTGCGCCGATCTCCCGCGCGGCGGCCTCCACGGCGGCGTCGTCCGCGCCGGGACGGCCGAACCGGATGTTCTCCGCGACCGTGCCGCCGAACAGGTGGGTCTCCTGGGTCACCAGCACCACGGCCCGCCGCAGCTCCGCGTCGGCGACCTCGCGCAGGTCGACCCCGTCGAGGGTGACCGCGCCCGAGAACGGGTCGTGGAACCGGGCGAGCAGCTTGGCGACGGTCGACTTGCCGGCGCCGGTCGCCCCGACCAGCGCCACGGTCTGGCCGGCCGGGACGGCGAGGTCCAGCCCGGCGACGATCGGTGCGTCCGGCCGGTAGCCGAAGGTGACCGCCCGGAAGGCGACCGCCCCGCGCCCCGGCCCGGCGGGCAGCGGCACGGGCCGCGCCGGCTCGGCCACCGACGGCCGTTCGTCGAGCACCCCGGCGAGCTTCTCCAGCGCCGCCGTGGCCGACTGGAGCGAGTTGTAGAACTGGCTCAGTTCCTGCATCGGCTCGAAGAACCGCCGCAGGTAGAGCAGGAACGCCGCCAGCACGCCGATCCCGGTCGCCCCGCCCAGCACCCGCCAGCCGCCATAGCAGAGCACCACCGCCACGGTGACGTTGCCGATCACCTTGATGCCCGGCGAGTACGTCGCGATCAGCCGGAACGCGTCCCGGCTGGCCCGCCGGTAGTCGTCGCTGACCGCCCCGAAGATCTGCTGGTTGCGCGGCTCCCGCCGGAACGCCTGCACCGCCCGGATGCCGCGCAT
Organism: Micromonospora sp. DT62; assembly: GCF_049847285.1. Classification (NCBI taxonomy): domain Bacteria; kingdom Bacillati; phylum Actinomycetota; class Actinomycetes; order Micromonosporales; family Micromonosporaceae; genus Micromonospora; species Micromonospora sp. DT62. The sequence goes on along the minus strand of NZ_JBNCOB010000002.1, from coordinate 489,169 downwards.
CGACTCGACGAAGTGGACGATGACCAGCGCCACCGTCTCCCGGGTGCGCCGCCACGCGTCCGCCGACGCCCGCGCGAACCAGCGGCTCAGCAGGATCAGGAACGGGAACGCGAGCAGCGTCACCGCGGCCAGCGGCACGTCCAGCCAGAGCAGGATGCCGGCGACCGACAGGATCGACAGCACGGCCAGCACCAGGCCGTCGATGCCGCCGCCGACCAGTTCGCCGATCGAGTCCAGGTCGCTGGTGAGGCGGGAGACCATCCGGCCGGAGGTGTACCGCTCGTGGAACGCCACCGACAGGCGCAGGAAGTGCGCGTACACCCGCTGACGGAGGTCGAGCAGGACGGCCTGGCCGATCCGCGCGGAGAGGGTGAGGAAACCCCGGCGGGCGGTGTACTCGACGGCGGTGGCCGCGGCGAACCCGGCGGCGACGACCAGCAGTGGGCCGGCATGGCCGGCCCGCAGCGGCGCGATCGCCCGGTCGATGCCGAGCATCACCAGGTACGGCCCGGCCATCGCGGCGGCGTTCTGGCCGAGCAGCAGCGCGACGGCCAGCGCGAGGCGGCGCCGGTGCGGGCGCAGCAGGTCGCGCAGCAGCACCCGGCTGCGGGCCCGGAGCCGGGCCACCGCCTCGGGGTCGGTGTCCTCGGCGCGGCTGCGGTCCGCGTCCGGGTCGGTGGCGACGCCGCGCCACCGGGCGAGGTCCGCCCCGCCCGCGGGGCCGGCGGTGTCGCCGGTCACGAACGCACCAGGCCACGGTCGCCGGGTGGCACGGGGGTGGGCTCGGCGGAGAGCACCGCGCGGTACGCCGGCACGGCGGCGAGCAGCTCCGAGTGCCGCCCGACGGCCGTGATCCGGCCCTCCTCCAGCAGCGCCACCCGGTCGGCGAGGGCGATCGTCGAGGGCCGGTGCACGACCAGCAGGGCGGTGGTGGTGCGGAGCACCCGCTTCAGCGCGGTCTCGACCAGCGCCTCGGTGTGCACGTCCAGGGCCGACAGCGGGTCGTCCAGCACGAGCAGCGCGGGTCGGCTGAGCACCGCCCGGGCCAGCGCCAGCCGCTGCCGCTGCCCGCCGGAGAGCGACAGCCCCTGCTCGCCCACCCGGGTGGCCAACCCCCACGGCAGCTCGTACGCGAAGTCGGCCTGGGCGAGGGCGAGCGCGGCGCGGACCTCGTCCTCGCCGGCCTCCGGCCGGCCGAGCGTGAGGTTCTCCCACACCGACATGGAGAACAGCGTCGGCTCCTCGAAGGCGACCCCGACCAGTCGACGCAGGGCGGACAGCCGCAGCTCGCGCAGGTCGTGCCCGTCCAGCGTGATCCGCCCGCCGGTCACCTCGTGCAGCCGGGGCACCAGGGAGAGCAGGGTGCTCTTGCCGCAGCCGGTCGCCCCGACCAGGGCCACGGTCTCGCCCGGCTCGACGGTCAGGTCGATCTCCCGCAGCACCGGCGCGGCGGTGCCCGGGTAACGGAACGAGACCCGCTCGAAGCGGAGCCGCCCACGTACGTCGGCGCGGCGCAGGGCGAGCGCGTGCGGGGCGTCCACGATGGCCGGCGGGGTGTCCAGCACCTCGCGCACCCGGTCGGCGGCGGTGGCGGCCTCCTGCCCGTTGGCGATGATCCAGCCCAGCGACTGCACCGGCCAGATCAGCATCAGCTGGAGGCTGACGAAGGCGACCAGTTCGCCGATGGTCAGCACCCCACCCGCGGCGGCCGCCGCGCCGGCGACCAGCACCACGCCGAGGGTCAGGTTGGGCACCAGGTCGAGCAGGGCGGAGGTGCGGGCCAGCAGCCGGCCCTTGCCGACCCCCGTGTCGTGCAGCGCCCGCGCGCCGGTCGCGAAGCGGGCGGCGAGTTCCGGCCCCCGCCCGTACGCCTTCATCGTGCGCAGCCCCTGCGCGGTCTCCTCGACCAGCGTGGCCAGGTCGCCCTGCTGGTCCTGCATCCGCCGCGAGGCCGCGTGGTAGTGCCGCGCGAAGCGGCGGCTGATCAGGAACAGCGGCACCGCGCTCGCCGCCACCAGCAGCCCCAGCGCGGGGTGCAGCCGGATCAGCAGCGTCACCACGGCCAGGTAGGTCACCAGGTTGAGGATCAGGAAGAAGAGGCCGAAGGAGAGGAACCGGCGCAGCACCGACAGGTCGCTGGTGACCCGGGAGAGCAGTTGGCCGGACTGCCAGCGGTCGTGGAAGCTGGTCGGCAGCCGTTGCAGGTGGGCGTAGACGTCCTCGCGGATGGCCGCCTCGATCCGCATCGAGGACGACGACTGCACCCAGCGCCGGATGAAGATCAACAGTGCCTCGACCAGGCCGAGCAGCAGCGCCAGCCCGGCCAGCCGGAACAGCCCGGCCGGGTCCTGCCGGGCCACCGGGCCGTCCACCACCCGCTGCGCGACCAGCGGTACGGCGATGCCGGCCCCGGTGGCGGCGAGGCCGGCGAGCAGCAGCCAGCCGAACTCGGCCGCGTGCGGGCGCAGGTAGTGGCGCAGCCGCCAGAGGCTGTGCAGCGGGTGCCGGCCGGCCTCGACCCGGGAGGCCGGGTTGCCGTCACCGTCAGGCACTACCCGACGGTAGCCTCAAACAGGGTCGGCGCAGGTGTCGGCTTCCCGTCATCGCCGCTCGTGCCCGAGAAGCCACTTCTTCACGTCCAGCCCCCAGCGGTAGCCCCCGAGCGTCCCGTCGGTACGCAGCACCCGGTGGCAGGGGACGAACAGGGCGGCGGCGTTACGGGCGCAGGCCGCCGCGGCGGCCCGTACGGCGGCGGGGCGGCCGGCCAGCCCGGCGAAACCGGTGTAGGTCACCGGGTCTCCCGGTTTCACCTCGCGCAGCACCTGCCAGGCGTGCGCCATGAACGCGCCCCCCGTGTGCTGCTGGACCGGCACGGCGTCGATCGCGGCCAGCTCGCCGTCCAGGTAGGACGCCACGGCGACGCTGACCGGGCCGAGGTCGGCCCGGTGCCGCAGCGGCGCCCGCAAAGCCGGGTGCACCAGGGGGAGCAGGCTCTCCGGATCGCCGGTGAAGCCCGCCGCCCGGACCGCGCCGTCGGGGCCGGCCACGATGCTGAGCGGCCCGGCGGGGGTGTCGATGACAGTGCTGTCGTTCATGCTCATGCTGCTCTCCAGAGTCGGATCACCGCGTACGAGCGCCAGGGGCGCCAGCGGTCGGCGTACGGGTCGAGGGTCGTGGGGGCGTCGGGGAGGCCGAGGGCCGCGGCGCCCCGGCGTACGGCGAGGTCGGTGGGGAGCAGGACGTCCGGGTCGCCGAGCGCGCGCATCGCCACGTAGCCCGCCGTCCAGGGGCCGATCCCGGGCAGCGCCAGCAGCCGCCGGACGGTCTCCTCGCGGTCCCCGCCCGGCGCCAGGTCCAGCGACCCGTCGGCGACGGCGCGGGCCAGCCCGCGAATCGTCTCCCGCCTGCCAACCGGCATCCCGAACACCTCGTCCGGCACCCCGAGCACCTCCTCGGCGGTGGGGAAACCGGACAGCCACGCCCTCCCCGCCCCCTCGGCTAGTTGATCAAGAGGTTTCGGCTCCCGAGAGCGCTCCCCGGCTGTCGAAACCTCTTGATCAACACCGGCGGGGCCGGGGCCGGGGGCGGGCGGGCGGAGGTGGGTCAGGAGGCGGGTGAGGGTGGTGCGGGCCGAGCGGACGGAGACCTGTTGGCCGACGATCGCGCGCACGGCCATTTCGAAGCCGTCGACCGAGCGGGGGAGCCGGACGCCCGGCTCGGCGGCGACCACCCCGGCCAGCGCCGGGTCGGTGGCGAGCGTGCCGTCGACGGCGGTCGGATCGGCGTCAAGGTCGAGCAGGCGACGGCAGCGGGCCACGGCGGGGGCGAGGTCGCGCATGTCGGTCAGCCGCAGCGTCGCCGTCACGTGCCCCTCCGCCGGGGCCAGGGCCGCCTCACCCGCGCCGTGCGGCAGCCGCAGCCCCCGCCGGTACGTCCCGTCACGCACCTCCTCGACGCCGGGCAGCGCGCGCAGCGCGAGGAAGTCCAGCAGCGCCTCCGCGTGCAGCGGCGGGCGGTACGCGAGCCGCAGCGTGATCGTGCCCGCCCCGCCCGGCGCGGGACACCGGCGGCGGGCGGTACGCAGCTCGGACGGGGCCGCCCCGAACACCTCCCGGACCGTGTCGTTGAACTGCCGCACGCTGCCGAACCCGGCGGCGAACGCGACCTCCGCCATGCCCAGCCCGGTGGTCTCGATCAGGGTGCGGGCGGTCTGCGCGCGTTGCGCCCGGGCCAGGGCCAGCGGGCCGGCGCCCATCTCGGCCCGCAGCATCCGGTGCAGGTGCCGTTCCGTGTAGCCGAGCCGGGCGGCCAGCCCCGGGATGCCGTCGCGGTCCACCACCCCGTCGGCGATCAGCCGCATGGCCCGACCGACGACGTCGGCCCGTACGTCCCACTGGGGGGAGCCCGGGGCGGCGTCCGGCCGGCAGCGCCGGCAGGCGCGCAGCCCCGCCGTCTGGGCGGCGGCGGCCGAGGGGAAGAACCGGACGTTCTGCCGCTTCGGCGTCATCGCCGGGCAGGACGGCCGGCAGTAGATCCCGGTCGACGTGACGCCCGTGTAGAACCAGCCGTCGAACCGCTGGTCGCGGCTGTCGACCGCCCGGTAGCACCGCTCGAAGTCCAACTCCACGTCACCGATGATGCCCCTGCCCGGCGCCCCTGGCTCGCGGGAATCGGACGTGGCCGTGCGGGCCTGAACCGGACGCCCGGCGCCGAAAGTGTCGGTTGTGGTCGGTACCGTCCGGCCACCAACTCAAGAAGGGGTGCGGCGATGGCGAGCGTGGCGGGTCGGCGGGCGGCGTCGACACGGGACGGGCACCCTCCGCTGGACGGCGCGGTGGTGCAGCGCTTCTACGAGCGGATGCGCGCGGTCGCCCCGGCCGCCGTCGGCGCGATCGAACGGGACCGGGCCGGCGACCCGGGGCGGGCGTTCGGCGACACCGCCTGCGGCCGGCTGGTGCGCTCGCTCGACGCCGACGGCCTCCGCGCGCTGGGCATGTGGGTGCACCACTGGTGCATGCGGTTCTACGACGACGACACCCGGGTGGCGCTGCGCCTGGTCCGGGAGATCGCCGGCCGCGCCGGGCTGGGCTGGACGGCCGACGAGGTGCGCTGGATGCTCCGCGAGTCGTACGCCGCCGGTCCCGCCGCCGAGGCCCGCTTCACCCTGCCGCTGGCCGCCGCCGGGGAGCTGGCTCCCGGCGCCCTGCCGATCGAGGCCGTGGTGCCCCGCCAGGCCGGGCCCCGCGACTGACCCACCGGTCCGGCCGACTGACCCGCCGGTCCCCGTGGCCGACGCCAGACCGGCCCGCCGGGCGCGGTGCCCACCGGTCCGTGCCGGCGGGTCGGGAGCTGCCCGGCCACCGTGGCGCCGACCGCCACGGCGAAGCCGGCGAGCTGCCAGCCGGTCATCGCCTGCCCGAGCGCGGCCCAGCCGAGCGCGGCGGCCGTCAACGGGCTGAGCGCCCCGAGCAGCGACACCTGGGTGACCGGCAGCCGGGCCGCGCCCCGGAACCACAGCGCGTACGCCAGCGCCGTCCCGACCAGCGTCAGCCACGCGTAGCCGGCCAGTGCCGGCGGGTCGGGCACGGGCGGCGCCCCCTCGACCAGCAGGGCCGCCGGCACCACCATCAGTCCGCCGGCGGTGAGCTGCCAGCCGGTGGCGGTGAGCGTGCCGACGCCCGGCGGGCGACCCCAGCGACGGGTCAGCACCAGGCCCGTGGCCATCGCGGCGGTGGCGGTCAGCCCGGCGGCGACGGCCGTCGGGTCGAGGCCCGCGTCGGGGCGCAGCACGACCAGGGTGACCCCGGCGAGCGCCGCGAGTGCGGCGGCCAGCGTCCGGGGGTGGGGCCGTTCGTGCAGCACGAGCACCGTCAGCCCCGCCACCAGCAGCGGCTGGGTGGCGCCGAGCACCGCGGCGGCGCCGCCGGGCAGGTGGTAGGCGGCGAAGAAGAGCAGCGGGAAGAACGCCCCGATGTTCAGCGCGCCGAGCACGGCCGCGCGCCACCACCAGGCCCCGCGCGGGCGGTGCCGGGTCAGCGCGAGCAGCAGCAGGCCGGCGGGGAGGGCCCGGATCACGCCGGACCAGAGCGGCCGGTCGGGCGGCAGCAGTTCGCTGGTGACCAGGTACGTCGTGCCCCACGCGGTCGGCGCGGCGGCGGTGAGCAGGATGTCGAGCCGGCGTCGGTCCACGGTTCCTCGCTAATTCTTGTTGCTAAGTATCTTGCTACTAAGCTACTTCGTGGCGAGTTAAAGCGGGAGTGCGAGGTGCGGCACAATCCGGGGGTGACCGAGCGGGACGACGTGGACGGCATCGTCGAGCAGTGGCAGCGCGAGCGGCCCGGAATGCGCCCCGAGCCGATGGCGGTCTTCGGCCGGATCTACCGGCTGGCCCGGCTCGTCGGCGACGAGCAGGAGCGCACCTACGCCCGCTGGTCGATCAGCCGGGGCGAGTTCGACGTGCTCGCCGCCCTGCGCCGCGCCGGCACCCCCTACACGCTGGCGCCGAAGGCGCTCACCGCCTCGCTGATGCTCACCTCCGGCGGGATGACCGGCCGACTCGACCGGCTGGAACGCGCCGGACTGCTCCGCCGCGCACCCGACCCGGCGGACCGGCGCGGGCTCCAGGTCACGCTCACCCCGGCCGGCCTCGAACTGGTGGAGGAGGCCGCCGAGGCGGGGCTGGCCGTCCAGCGCCGGCTGCTCGACGCGCTGCCCGCCGAGGACCAGCGGCACCTCGCCGACCTGCTGCGTACGCTGCTGGGCGCGGTCACCGGCGGCGGACGCTGACCGGCGGCACGGACCCTGGCGGCGCGGACGGCAGCCCCGGGCCGGCGGCCGGCGGCGCGGACCCTGGCGGCGACGGGCGGCAGCCCCGGGCCGGCGGTGCAGCCTCTAGCGGTGACCGGCGGCGCGGACCCTGGCGGCAGCCCCGGGCCGGCGACCGTCCCGGGCGGGCCCGCGTGGCGGGCGCTGAGCGGCAGGGGAGCGGCCTCGGGCAGGATGGGCACCGTCGACCCCGACGGAAGGACGACCGTGCCCGCCAGTGAACCGACCATCCTCGCCACCAGCATGGGCATCTACGCGCCCCACCACGATGGCGGGCCCCGGCGGGTCAACCCCGTCTTCGACCTCGCCGCCGAGTTGGCCGAGGCCGGGCCGGAGCCGAGGATCTGCTTCCTCAACCAGGCCGAGGGGGACCAGCCGACCACGCTCGCCAGGGTCTACGAGGCATTCGCCGGCAGCCGGTTCCGGATGACGCACCTGGCGCTCTTCCCGATGCCGAACGTCGACGACGTCCGCGCCCACCTGCTCGCCCAGGACGTGATCTGGGTCGGCGGCGGCAGCGTCGCCAACCTCTGTGCGGTCTGGCGGGTGCACGGCCTCGGCGAGATCCTGCGCGAGTGCTGGGAGGCCGGCGTGGTGCTCGGCGGCGTCTCCGCCGGCTCGATCTGCTGGCACGCCGGCGGGGCCACCGACAGCTTCGGCACCACCCTGCGCGGCTTCACCGACGGGTTGGGCTGGCTGCCCTACGGCAACGGCGTGCACTACGACAGCGAGGAGCAGCGCCGGCCGCTGATGCACAAGCTGGTCGCCGACGGCGTGCTGCCGACCGCGCACTGCACCGACGACGGCACCGGCCTGCTCTACCGGGGCACCCGGCTGGTCGAGGCGGTCGCGGACCGCGAGGGTCCCTCGGCGTACGAGGTCAGCCGCGCCGACGACGGCACCGCCCGGGAAACCCGGATCACCCCCCGCCTGCTCGCCTGACCGGCCCGAGCCGCTCGAACCCTGGCCGATCTTGGTACGGGAGCGCCCCTGGAAGGGCCGTCTCGTACCAAGATCGGTCGGGCGTGAGGCCGGTGCACCGGCCTGCCTGAACCGGGGTGTGGGGCATCGGCGTAAGCTGGCTCGTCGTGAGTCTCACCATCGGGATCGTCGGCCTGCCCAACGTCGGCAAGAGCACCCTGTTCAACGCGCTGACCAAGAACGACGTGCTCGCGGCGAACTACCCGTTCGCCACCATCGAGCCCAACGTCGGCGTCGTCGGGCTGCCGGACGAGCGGCTGCACACGCTCGCCGAGATCTTCAGCTCGCAGAAGGTGCTGCCCGCCCCGGTGTCGTTCGTCGACATCGCCGGCCTGGTGCGCGGCGCCTCCAAGGGGCAGGGCCGGGGCAACGCGTTCCTGGCGAACATCCGCGACGCCTCGGCGATCTGCCAGGTCGTCCGGGCCTTCTCCGACCCGAACGTGGTGCACGTCGACGGCAAGGTCTCCCCGGCCGACGACATCGAGACGATCAACACCGAGCTGATCCTCGCCGACCTCCAGACCCTGGAGAAGGCCCTGCCCCGGCTGGAGAAGGAGGCCAAGCTCCGCAAGGACCGGGCCGCCGCCGTCACCGCCGCCAAGCAGGCCGTCGAGCTGCTCGACACCGGCGTCACCCTCTACACGGGCGCCAAGGACGCGGGCATCGAGCTGGAGCACCTGCGCGAGCTGCACCTGCTCACCACCAAGCCCTTCCTGTACGTCTTCAACGTCGACGAGGCCGAGCTGGGCAACGCCGAGTTCCTCGACGAGCTGCGCGCCCTGGTCGCCCCGGCCGAGGCCGTCTTCATGGACGCCAAGATCGAGTCCGAGCTGGTGGACCTGCCCGACGAGGAGGCCCGCGAGCTGCTGGAGTCGATCGGGCAGAACGAGCCGGGCCTGGACCAGCTCGTCCGCGTCGGGTTCCGCACGCTCGGGCTCCAGACGTACCTCACCGCCGGCCCCAAGGAGGCGCGCGCCTGGACCATCCCGGTCGGCGCGACCGCCCCGGAGGCCGCGGGGGTCATCCACTCCGACTTCCAGCGCGGCTTCATCAAGGCCGAGGTGGTCTCCTTCGGCGACCTGGTCGCGGCCGGTTCGATGGCGGCGGCCAAGGCCGCCGGCAAGGTCCGGATCGAAGGCAAGGAGTACGTCATGCAGGACGGCGACGTCGTGGAGTTCCGCTTCAACGTGTAGTGACGATCCGGTTCAACCTCTGACGGAGTCGGCGCCCGGCTCAGCTCTTGCGGCCGGGCACCAGCCCATCCAGATCGAGCTCGATCGTGAACGGCGTCGTGGTGCGCAGCTCGTGTCGATGGATTGCGGTCGGCACATAGGACCGAGTGGGCCCGTCGAGTTCGTAGGCGTGGACCACCGGTGATCCATCCTCCTCCTCGATGCGCCAGTAGTTGGCGATGCCGGCTTCCGCGTACTTGCGCAGCTTGACCGTCCGATCGCGGTGGGCCGACTCCGGAGAGACCACCTCCACGACCAGAAGGGTCTCCTCAGGCGTGTAGAAGGTGCGGGACGGATCGTAAGGTGCCCTCGTGGCCAGGAGATCGGGCTCGGGACGATTCCACCTGTCGAGTCGAATCGTGATCTCCCTGTCGACCTCGATGCCAGGCGGTGCCTGGTCCGTCAGGCGGTTCACCAGCGCGGTGACCATCCGGGCGTGCCAGACCCGCTGGGGAGACATCATGAAGACGAGTGCTCCATCGATGAGTTCGGTGTGGCGCGGTGCTTCGGCGAGCTTGTCAAGATCGTCGGCATACCACCCCTCCGGGCGAGGCGGCCGCATCCAGTCAGGCACCGCAGTCATTCCGTCACCGTAGCACTCGGTAATCGCGGCTCCCGGCCTGCTGCGCCCAGCCTTTCCGCTGCTGGCGGCCCCATTCTCGGGACTGCCGCGAGGCCGTGTCCGAGGACTTCTCGCATCGCCTACCCTCACTACCCATGACTCACCCGTACCAGGTGCCCCAACCGCCGAAGCGGCGCACGCTGCGCACAGTGCTGATCGTCGTCGGTGTGGTCGTCGTGCTGTGCTGCGGTGGCGCCGGCGTCGGCGGCTTCTTCCTGTACAAGGGGGTCAAGGGCGCGACGGATCCGGCGCGGCAGGCCGCCGAGTCGTTCGTCAGCCACCTGGAGGCCGGCGATCCGGACGCCGCGTACGAGCTGTTGTGCGGCGACACGCGCGGCGGGTACACCAGGGAGGCGTTCGCCCAGGTCGTCGCCAGGCAGCCGAAGATCCACGGTCACAAGGCCAACGGCGTCAACGTGTCGAGCGTCAACGGCCGCACGTCGGCGACGGTGAACATGGTCCTGACGCGGGACGGCGGCGCCACCGACCAGCACACGTTCATGCTCGTCAAGGAGGACGGGGCCTGGAAGGTGTGCGGCCAGCCGTACTGACGGCGCGCACGCCGTTGCCGCCGGGCCGGCCGAACCTCAGGCGCATGGCGGGGCGCTGCCTCTTCTGAGTACCCGGACGGATGCCTGACGACGGGATCGCTGATCTGCTTACGTCATGTCACGGCACAGCGGTGGTCGACAGGCGTCCGGTTCGGCCCTGCGGCGGGCGGCAGGCAACGTCGGGCGCGGTGGTCTGCTGGCCTGCCTCGTCGCGCTGTCCTGCGCCGGCTGCGCCCGCTCGGGCCACGACGCGGCCCGGGACCGCGTCCTGGAGAGGGCCGGGCAGATCGCCCACGAGACCGGGGCGTGGGCGACCGACTCGCACAGCCTGAGCGGCTGGGCGAGCAACGAGTCGGTGCTCGACCGGCTCGTCGCCCTGACCGGGGGCGAGCAGCTAACCTCGTCGGTCCACGATCCTGACGATCACGGCGTGGGCCTACTGGCCAGGGTGGAGGTGGCGATGGTGGGCGCCGCCTCGGACACCTGGCTCGGCGAGGAGACGCACTACAACATCTGCGTCCGGTTCGACGTCACCCGGGAGAGCAGCGGGCCCCGCGAGATCGCCCCGGTGACCGTCGACTGCCCTCCCCGGGTTCCGGAGACCCGGTCACCGGACTGAGGTGAGCCCGACGTTCCCGCGACCGCCGTCACGCATGTGGCTGGCGCGTCGCCGAAGGTGGCAGTCGCCTCATCTCAGCCGCTGCGTGGGGCGTACATGATGATGGCGACCCCGACCAGGCAGATGGCCGCGCCGACGACGTCGTAGCGGTCGGGGCGGAACTTGTCGACGACCATGCCCCAGGCGAGGGAGCCGGCGACGAAGACGCCGCCGTAGGCGGCCAGGATCCGGCCGAAGTTCGGGTCGGGCTGGAAGGTGGCGACGAAGCCGTAGAGGCCGAGGGCGACGACCCCCGCCGCCACCCACAGCAGCCCCCGGTGCTCGCGCCAGCCCTGCCACACGAGCCAGGCCCCGCCGATCTCGGCGAGCGCCGCGAGCAGGAACAGCAGGATCGAGCGCACCACCGTCATGGTGGGAACGGTAGCGGGAGCACGACCCGGCCAGCGGTCGGCCGGATCAGGGCGTCACGGTCAGCGGGTTGCCGGCGGCGCGCGCGGCGTCGAAGCGCCGGGCGGCGGCCAGCTCGCCGTCCGGGCGGTCGCCGCCGTCGGGGGAGAGGTTGTTTCAGAAGATCGAGTGCACGATGATCACCGGTAGGGGCGCGCCCGCACGTGCCACCGGCCAGCCCCTGCCGTCACCGCCGCCCCTGTCGTCACCGCCGCCCCTGTCGTCACCGCCGCCGTGGCAGAACGGCCGACCCGGTCACCGCCCGCCCGCCGCTGTCGCCGCCTGCTCGGTGAGGCCGTCGAGCACGGCGACGTGTGCCGCCGGTACCCGGATGTCCAACGTCAGCGCGTTCGGACCGGATCGGGACAGGTCGAACGTGAAGAACGAGCAGCACGCCGACTCGCGCGCCGTCAGGTCCCGTGCCGTCTGCTCCGCCTGCGCGGTGCCGGTGAGCCGCAACCGCAGGTGCCGCGCGGAGAGCCGGGTGACGTCGCGTACCGCGTCACGGAAGAACCGATCGAACTCGGCGAGCCGCAGCGGCCGCGCGGCCGTCGGCAGCGTGCACGCGTCCGGCACCCAGGCGGCCTCCGCCGCAGAGCCATGAATGTCCATGTCTCGACGGTAGCCCTCCGGAGGGGCGCGAGATGCGGGCCGTGAACGGGCCGGCCCCCGCCGAGCACGGCCTGTCGCACCGCGCTCCCTCCCACGGGGGAGGGTGTCCCCTCGCGCTCGGGAGTCGGCGCGGGGTCCGCCGGGCCTAGCGTCGGGAGCATGGATGCTTCTCCCGGTGCGCGGCGATGGCCGGCCTACGCGGTGGCGGTGCTCTTCCTCGCGTACGCCGTGGGCAAGGCCGCCTTCGCCCTCGAATCCCGGCTCGGTTTCCCGGGCGGCCCGGTCGTCCCGGCCGCCGAGCACGAACGCTACGCCCGCGACGTGATGGGCGTGGCGACCGCGCAGTGGTCGGCCACCGCGTCGGGGGTGGCGGGCGCCTGCCTCGCCCTCGCCACGGTCACGGCGCCGGGGCGGCGGGTGCCGAGGCCCCTGATGCTGCTGGCGCTGGCGGGCATGCTGCTGGCCGTCGGGGCCGGCGCGACGATCATGGTGGTGGACGGGTTCGTGGGCCTCGGCGTGGGCTGGCAGTGGTACCACGGGGTCCTCGGACTCGTCGTGATCGGGCTGCTCGTGGCGACGATCCGGTCCTACGTGGTGGCGACGAGACGTGTCGCGCACTGACCGGGCGCGGGTGGGCGCGTACGGCGCGGCGGCGTGCGCCTCGGCCTACGGGGCGATGAAGCTCGCGCAGGCGCTGGGGGCCAACGCGCTGGCCGACAAGGATCCGCTCCCGCCGGAGCTGCGCGAACGGCTGCTCGCCCGCGACCCGCTGTTCGTGGCGAGCCACTGGGCGCTGGCCGCCGCCGCGGTGGTCGGTGTCGTGGTCGCGTTGGCCACGTTGCGCCCCTGGCGGGCGGCCCTTCCGCGCCGGCTGCTGCTGGCGGTCACCTGGACGCTCGGCATCCTCATGATCGCCCGGTCGGTCGGGGTGCTGGGGCACGGCCTCATCGGTGACGCGCTGCTGCTGACCGGCGTCCGGCCACCGCCGGTCGGGCACGCCGCCCTGGCCCGCGACCTGGCGTGGTGGGACCTGCTGCTGTGGTCGCCGTTCTTCCTGCTCTGGGGGTCGTGCTGGACGGCGACGGGCTGGCGGCTGGGCAGGCGTCGACCGCCTACGATCTCGCCATGATCACCCCGCCCCTCCCGCCCGACGTGCTCGCCCGCTACCCCGGCCTGGAGAAACTGGGGCGCACGGCGACCCGCCTGCACCCGCGCCCCGGGGCGGTCACGGCCGCCATGAGCCACGTGGGCGGGCCGCTGCGCTGGCCGGCCGACGAGCCCTGGCCCACCTGCGAGGCGCCGCACATGGTGCACGAGGAGGTGCCGGTCCCGGCCGATCTGGTGGACCGGATGCGGGCGGCGGAGCGCGGGCGCACGCAGTCGCACGTCCTGGCCGAGGGCGAGGTCGAGCTGCACCGGGAGATCGCCAACCTGGTCGGCCCGGGCTTCACCGGCTGGGGCTCGCGCGACGGCGGCCCGGTCGTCGGCCACCGATACGTGCCACGACCGCACCCCGTGCCGAACCCGATGGTCCCACTGGCGCAACTGCGCGCGCAGGACGTCCCCGACCTGCCGCGCCCCGGCGGGGCGGACCTGTTGCAGGTGTTGTGGTGCCCGTTCGAGCACGCCGAGGGCCCGTGGGGGCCGACGGTGGAGCTGCGCTGGCGGCGGGAGGCGGACCTGACCGATCTCCTCGGCCAGCCGCCGCGCGGCGAGATCGGGAACGACGAGTACGTGCCCCGGCCGTGCCGGCTGCACCCGGAGCAGGTCGTCGAGTACCCGTACCCGCAGGAACTGCCGGAGGCCCTGCGGACGCTGGTCGACGAGCAGGACGAGGAGGGCGAGTACGACGACGACAACTACGTCGACACGGTCATGGCGCCCGGCTGGAAGGTCGGCGGCCACGCCGACTGGAGCCTCACCGACCTGCGTCCGACGCCGTGCCCCCGCTGCGCCGGCCCCACCACGCTGGCCCTCGTCGTCGCCTCCTCCGAGCGGGGCACCGGCCGGTGGCAGCCGATGCGGACGGACGGCCAGCCCGACCATGACCCGTACGAGCCGACCGGGGTCGTCGTCGGCCGACACGGCGCGCTGCGCATCTTCGTCTGCCTGAGCTGCCCGGACACCCCGTTCCTGCTAGACCAGCAGTGACCGCTGCCGCCACCGACCGCTCCGCGTCGCCAGGTGCCGGTCGGGTTCGGCCGGTGCCCGAGCCAACGCCCACGACGTTGCCCGACCGCCCCGGTAGCCCAACGCCGCCGGGACGAGTGGAACGCCACGGGTGTCAAACAGGCGCTTTGACGCACGTGGTGTTCCACTCGTTGCTCGGCGTCGCGGCGCTGCGGGACGTCCCGGCCGGTGCAGCGGGACGCGCGGTCGCGCGTTGGGGGTGGTCAGCCGGTGGGGCGGGTCAGTTTGACCTGGTCGCCGGCCAGCACCTCCGTGGTGCCCTCCGGGTGGCGAACCTCCAGCACCGGTACGCCCTCGTCGAGTTGCATGCTCCGCCGCTCCTCGCCCGTGGGCATCCGCGCGACCACCGTCGCGCCGGGAGGCACTTCGACCGGCCGGCGCACCGGCGTCTCTCGCACGTGGGTGCCGTGGCCCCGCACCGTGCTGACCAGTCCCTCGGACCGGAGCAACGAGGTTGCCATGCGCACGGCTTCGCGGCCGATCCCATACTCCTGCGTCAGTCGCGTCTCGCTCGGCAAGGTCGTGCCAGGACCGAACTCGCCCGACTCGATGCGCTGCCGGAGCAGGTCGGCGAGCTGCACGTAGACCGGGGTGTGCGAGCGCGGATCGATCGTCATGGCGCTTCAGCCTTGTTCCCCTGTCGGCAGGTCTGGTTGTGCCCCTGGGCCCCTGTGCGTATAGTCCCAGTGACGCTGGGTGCTCGGGCGGAAATCCTCCGCCACCTGCGGTCGTCCCGCCGACGTCCCGTCCTACTCGCCGGAGGTCAACACTGATGAGAGTTGCCCGGGAGCGTTTCGTCATCCACCTGCCGGTCGTCACGAGGGACCTGCTCTCCGCCGTACGCCTGGCGCGGGTCGTGGCGCGGTGGGCGAGCGTGCTCGCGCAGACCGACCCCGGCGAGACCACGGTCTCCGCCGAGGACGCGCAGCACCTGCGGCACCGGGTCTTCTGTGACACGCTGCTGCCTGAGGGCCGGCGCTGCCTGCTGCGGGCCGACCACGACGGTCCGTGCACCCGCCGCCCCGCGAGATTCTGAGATCGCCGGTCGCACGTCGTCCGGAACCGGGTCGCCTGTTCGTCACCCTGGTGAGTACCCGACATCGAGGAGCGACATGAAATACCTGATGTTCGTCTGCACCGACAGCGAGCCGGACACCGACCGGGCCGACTGGCCGGACATCGAGGCGTGGGTGGCGGAGAACGACGCCCGGGGCCGGCGGCTGACGGGCGACGCGCTCGCGGAGACGACGGCGGCCACCACGGTCCGCGTCCGTAACGGGGAGTTGCTGGTCTCCGACGGTCCGTTCGCCGAGACGAAGGAGGTCATCGTGGGCTTCGACCTGCTGGAGTGCGCCGACCTGGACGAGGCGATCGAGGTGGCGCGCGCCCACCCGATGGCCCGCGATGGCCGGCTCGAACTACGCCCGATCGTCAGCCTGGGTGGCTGACGGCCCCACCGACCGGCTCGCGGTGGCCGACGCCGTCGCCACCGCGAGCACCGGGTCGTACGCCCGGATCGTCGCGACGCTGATCCGGGTGACCGGCGACTGGACCCTGGCCGAGGACTGCGCCCAGGAGGCGTCGGCGCTCGCGCTGGCCCGCTGGCCCGCGGAGGGCGTGCCCGCCAACCCGGGCGGCTGGCTGATGACGGTGGCCCGCAACCGCGCGATCGACGTGCTCCGGCGATCCTCGGTCGAGCGGCGCAAGCTGCGTGAGCTGGCAGTCCTCACGCTGATCGGACCGGAGCCCGAGCCGGGAACGGCGGGGGAGGGGGAGATCGTGGACGACCGGCTGCGGCTCGTCTTCACCTGCTGCCACCCGGCCCTGGCGCTGGAGGCGCGGGTCGCCCTGACGCTGCGTACGGTCTGTGGGGTGTCGACCGCCGACATCGCGCGGGCCTTCCTGGTCACCGAGTCGACCATGACCCGGCGGCTCACCCGGGCCAAGGCGAAGATCGCCGCCGCCGGCATCCCGTACCGGGTGCCGACCGGCCCGAGGCTCGCGGAGCGGCTCCCCGGCGTCCTGGCCGTGCTGTACCTGCTCTTCACCCGGGGCTACGACGCCGACGGCGAGCCCGCCTTCGCCGACGAGGCGATCCGCCTGGCCCGGCTGCTCGACCGGCTGATGCCGGGCCAGCCCGAGGTGGCCGCCCTGCTGGCCCTCTTCCTCCTCCAGCACTCCCGGCGCGACGCCCGCCGCGACCGCGACGGCAACCTGCTCACCCTCGACCGGCAGGACCGCGCCCGCTGGGACCACGCCGCGATCGCCGAGGGCGTCGGCATCCTCGCGCGGGTCCCGGCGGACGGCCCGTACGCCCTCCAGGCCCGGATCGCCGCCTGTCACGCCACCGCCGCATCCGCCGAGGCCACCGACTGGGTCGCGATCGCCGAGGCGTACGACCGGCTCGCCGGGTGGCAGCCGTCGCCGGTGGTCGAGCTGAACCGCGCAGTCGCGCACGGTTACGCGTACGGGCCGGCGGCGGGGCTGGCGCTGCTGGCCGCCGCCCGGGCCGGCGGGGCGCTGGACGGCTACCCGCTCGCCGTCGCCGCCGAGGCGGAGCTGACCGCCCGGCAGGGCGACCGCGAGCGGGCCGCCGCGCTGTTCCGACGGGCCGCCGACGCTCACGGCGGGGCGGAGCGCCGCGCCCTGCTGGATCGCGCCGACCAGCTCAGCTGATGTGGTGCAGGATCACGTTGTGCACGTGGTGGCTCTTGTCGGCGCCCCGGAACTCCACCTCGTAGGTGTGCGTGCCGACGTGGATCGCGATGGCCCCGGTGGAGAAGAACGAGCCGCCCCACGACTTGTTGCTGACCACGCTGACGCTGGTGATCTTCGAGTACGGGATGCTGGTGATGGCGTACCGCTTACCGACGAAGGAGCGGTCCTGGATGATGACGCGCCGATCGGTCAGGCCGATGAAGCCGGTGCCGGTGCCGACGGCGTCGTAGACGGCGATGATCTGTTCTCCGTGGAGCAGGCCGCTCTGGATCTGCTGGAACTGCTCCTTGCGGTCGTACGTCGCGTTCGCCATGCCCCCACGGTAGGCCGCGCGCGCCAACCGAAGATCACCCCCGGTGCGGGACCCGTCAGGTCGTGTTCGCGTCGGTCGCGGCCCGCACGAACTCCTGCACCCGGGCCGTGCCGTTGCTCTCCCGCCAGACCAGGCCCCGCCGGATCGGTGGCGCGTCACGGATCGGCACGTACGCCACGTCGGGGCGCGGGTAGTAGCGGCGCGTGTGCTCGCCCACCGGCAGCACCCCCCGCCCCATCGCGACCAGCGTCAGCATCTCCGAGAACGTGTTGCCCGCCGGCCCCTTCGGCACCGGCCGTCCCGACGGGGTCTGCTCGGGGGTGCGGTCGCGCTTGAACTCCGCCGAGGTCACGGCCGGGTACTGCACCACCGGGTGGTCGCCGAGCGTCTCCAGGGAGACCGACGCCTCCCGGGTCAACGGGTGCCCGGCGCTCACCGCGAGCAACCGTCGCTCCTCCACCAGCGCCGGCCCGCAGGCCATCCCGTCGAAGGGGTACGCGGCCATCAGGACGTCGACGGAACCGTCGAGCAGGCTCTGCCGGGAGTTGAAGAGCTGCACCTCCCGCACCTCGACCTGGCAGTCAGGGTGGCGTTGCGAGAACAGGGCGACGGCCTTGAGCAGCGTCGGGGCGGTCCACTCGCCGAGGAAGGCGACCCGTAGCCGCCCGGTCACGCCCCGTCCCGCGTCGACGGCCCGGCGTACGGCGTCGTCGATGCCGGCGACCAGCGGCGCCAGGTCCTCGGCGAGTTGCCGCCCGACCGGGGTGAGCTGGACGACCCGGCTGGTACGGGTGAAGAGCGGGGCGCCGACGTGGCGTTCCAACTTCTTGACCACCTGGCTGATCCGCCCGGTGGTCACCCGCAGGCGCTCCGCCGTCCGGCCGAAGTGCAACTCCTCGGCGAGGGTCAGGAAGGTCTCCAGCTCGTGTCGTTCCAGCACGTCCCGCCCCATCGTTGAATTTGGCTCAACGATGGTATTGCGATCGCGTCTTGGTCGACGCCGCCAGCCAGCGGATCGTGAGGGGCATGAAAACGACGACAGTCACCGACTGGCTGCGCCAGGCCCACGCGCTGGAGGTCAGGTGAGCGCGGTACGGGTCACGGGCTTCGACCACCTGGTGCTCAACGTGACCGACGTGGAGCGCGCGCTGGACTTCTACTGCGGGCTGCTCGGCCTGGCCCCGGTGCGGGTCGACCAGTGGCGGGCCGGCGCGGTCCCGTTCCCCTCGGTACGGGTCGACGCGGGGACCATCATCGACCTGGTCCGCCGGGACCGGGGCGAATCGAACGTCGACCACTTCTGTCTGGTGGTGGAGCCGCTGGACTGGGCGGAGGTCGTCGCGTCGGGTGCCTTCACGGTGATCGAGGGGCCGGTGGGTCGGTTCGGCGCGCGGGGCAGCGCCACCTCGCTCTACGTGCGGGATCCGGACGGCAACTCCGTCGAGCTGCGCTGGTATCCCCAGGACGCCCCCTGAGCGGCCGACGGCCCGGGCCGGGGCGACGGATGGAACGGGGTCAGGGCTGGGTGACCGCGCGGTAGGCGTCCTCGATGCGGGCGGCCAGCAGGACCTCCCCCTCGGTCAGCGGCGCGTTGCCGTGCCCCACCCGGATCCGGGTCTGGTCGGCCCGACGGTTGATCTCCGGCCGCAGGTGCAGCGCGTCGGCGACCACCTTCACCCGCTCGGTGAGCGCGGCGTGCTGCGAGTCGTCGATGACGAGGGTGCGTCGGATCTGCTCACCCTCGCGGATCCAGCCGGGGAGCAGGGTGAGAGCGTCGTCGAGGTAGTCGTGCTTGGATCGACTGCTGAACAGCGCGCGCATCACCGCACCTCCCAGGCGCCGTTGCCGGCTTGTGGCCAAATCGTCGCCGTCCCGTGTCTTGTCGGTGCCCTCTAGTCTGTCCTCGCATGCTGGGTGTGTCCACGCCCACACTTCCGGGTTCTCCTGCCCTGACGGTCGGCCACGCTACCCAAACCGCCGATTGATCTGGCACGCTGGACGCCCGTGCGGACCGAACGGGCGAATGGCGGCGGGCAGGCCGAGCGACGGGACCTCAGGGTGATCGTCGGGGCGGCGATCATCAGGGACGGCCGGGTGCTCGCCTGCGCCCGCTCCGCCCCGCCTGAGGTGGCGGGCATGTGGGAGTTCCCCGGCGGCAAGGTGGAGCCGGGCGAGAGCGAGACCGCCGCGCTCGCCCGCGAGTGCGCCGAGGAGCTGGCCGTACGCGTGGAGATCGGCGACCGGGTGGGCCGCAACGTCCGGATGGCCCACGGCCGCTCGGTGCTCAAGGTGTACGCGGCCCGCCTGCTGCACGACGACCAGCCGCAGGCCCTCGAACACTCGGCGCTGCGCTGGCTCTCCGCCGACGAGTTGGACAGCGTCACCTGGCTCCCGGCCGACGCGCCCATCGTCGCGGCCCTCCGGCCCATCCTGGCCGCCTGAGCGGAAGCGGACATCCGAGCCGAAAGAGGACGGGGGCCGGCGGCATCAGCCGTGGCCCCCGTCATCGTCAGCGCAGGTCAGTGCTTGTCCTGCTCCGGGTGGGCGAAGTTGAGGTGCTCCGGCGGCAGCGGGAAGGTCACGTCGTCGCCGAACGGCGACGGCGCCGCCGCCCGGTCGAAGGTGAGCTCCGTCAGCGGCAGCCTGCCGTGGTCGTCGACGGCTGGCGCGGTCGGCCTCGGCACCTCGCGGTCCCAGTTGACGCCGCGCTGCGCCTGCACCTCGGCCCGCGGGTCGTGGGAGCCGCCCGCGTGCGAGTGCACGCCCCCGTGGGCCGCGCTGCCGCGTACCGCGCCGCTGGCGTGTTCGCTGGTCACGATGGTCTGAGGCACCTGACCCCTCCGGAAGATCTTGCTACCAAGCCACACGAGGGGATCGTACCTGCGGTCGACGACCCGTTCCTTCATGGGGATGATCCCGTTGTCGGTGATCTTGATGTGCTCGGGGCAGACCTCGGTGCAGCACTTGGTGATGTTGCAGAATCCGAGGCCCTGCTCGGCCTGCGCGTACTCCTTGCGGTCGCTCTTCGCGTCCAGCGGGTGCATGTCCAGCTCGGCCGCCCGGATGAAGTACCGCGGCCCCGAGAACGCCTGCTTGTTCTCCTCGTGGTCCCGGATCACGTGGCAGACGGTCTGGCACAGGAAGCACTCGATGCACTTGCGGAACTCCTGCGAGCGCTCCACGTCGACCTGCTGCATCCGGTACTCGCCGGGCGCCAGGTCGGCCGGCGGCGCGAACGCCGGCGTCTCCCGCGCCTTCTCGTAGTTGAACGAGACGTCGGTGACCAGGTCCCGGATCACCGGGAAGGTGCGCAGCGGGGTGACCGTGACCGTCTCGTCCTCCGTGAAGGTGGACATCCGGGTCATGCAGCTCAGCCGCGGCTTGCCGTTGATCTCCATCGAGCAGGAGCCGCACTTGCCGGCCTTGCAGTTCCAGCGGCAGGCCAGGTCGGGGGCGTCGGTCGCCTGGAGCCGGTGGATGACGTCGAGGACCACCTCGCCCTCGTTCACCTCCACCATGTAGTCCTGGAGGTCGCCGCCGTTCTCGTCGCCGCGCCAGATGCGGAACTGGCGCTTCGCGCCCGGCTTCCCGGGCCCCTGGGGGTTCTGGTTACCCATGCGTCAGCGCTCCTTCTCGGTCTCGACGTCGGCGACCTGGGCGTCGAACTCGGCGAGTTCCTCGTCCGTGAGGTACTTGGCCAGCTCCGCGCGGTCGAAGAGGCCGATCAGCTCCGGGCGCATCCTCGGCAGCGGCTTGCGCTCCAGGCGCACCGTGTCGCCGTCGAGGGAGCAGACCAGGTTGACCCGACGCCACGCCGGATCCATCGCCGGGTGGTCCTCCCGGGTGTGCCCGCCGCGCGACTCCCGCCGCTCCAGCGCCGCCTTCGCGGTGCACTCCGAGACCACCAGCATGTTGCGCAGGTCGAGCGCCAGGTGCCAGCCCGGGTTGTAGCGCCGGCCGCCGCTCGCGCTGACCTTCGCCACCCGCTCCCGCAGCTCCGCCAGCCTGCCCAGCGCGTCGACCAGCTCGCCCTCGCGCCGGATGATGCCGACCAGGTCGCCCATCACCGCCTGGAGGTCCTGCTGGAGGGTGTACGGGCTCTCGCCGGTGTCCCGCTGCAACGGGGCCAGGGCCGTCTCCACCGCGGCCTCCACGGCGGCGACGCCCACCTTCGGGCGCGCGGGGAGGCTGTCGGCGTACGTGGCGGCGTGGCCGCCCGCGCGCTTGCCGAACACCAGCAGGTCGGACAGGGAGTTGCCGCCGAGCCGGTTGGAGCCGTGCATGCCGCCGGACACCTCGCCCGCGGCGAAGAGCCCCCGCACGTGGCCGAACGCGGCCCCGCTGTCCGGGTCGACCTCGACGCCGCCCATCACGTAGTGACAGGTGGGCCCGACCTCCATCGGCTCCTTCGTGATGTCGACGTCGGCCAGCTCCTTGAACTGGTGGTACATCGACGGCAGGCGGCGGCGGATCTCCTCCGCCGGCTTGCGGGAGGCGATGTCCAGGTAGACGCCGCCCGCCGGCGTGCCCCGCCCGGCCTTGACCTCGCTGTTGATCGCCCGGGCCACCTCGTCACGCGGCAGCAGCTCCGGCGGGCGCCGGTTGTTGTCCGGGTCGGTGTACCAGCGGTCCGCCTCCTCCTCGGTCTCCGCGTACTGCTTGCGGAAGACGTCGGGGACGTAGTCGAACATGAACCGCTTGCCGTCGGAGTTCTTCAGCACGCCGCCGTCGCCGCGCACCGACTCGGTGACCAGGATGCCCTTCACCGAGGGCGGCCAGACCATGCCGGTCGGGTGGAACTGGAGGAACTCCATGTTGATCAGCGTCGCGCCGGCCCGCAGCGCGAGCGCGTGCCCGTCACCCGTGTACTCCCAGGAGTTCGAGGTGACCTTGTAGGAGCGGCCGACGCCGCCGGTCGCCAGCACCACCGCGGGCGCCTCGAAGAGGACGAAGTCGCCGGACTCCCGGTAGTAGCCGAACGCGCCGGCGACCCGGTCGCCGTCGAGCAGCAGCTCGGTGATCGTGGTCTCGGAGAAGACCTTGATCCGGGCGTCGTACGAGCCGTGGTCGCGCTTGTCCTCCTGCTGGAGCGACACGATCTTCTGCTGGAGGGTGCGGATCAGCTCCAGGCCGGTCCGGTCGCCGACGTGCGCCAGGCGGGGGTACTCGTGGCCACCGAAGTTGCGCTGCGAGATCTTCCCGTCCTTGGTGCGGTCGAAGAGCGCACCGTACGTCTCCAGCTCCCAGATCCGCTGCGGCGACTCCTTCGCGTGCAGCTCGGCCATCCGGAAGTTGTTGAGGAACTTGCCGCCGCGCATCGTGTCGCGGAAGTGCACCTGCCAGTTGTCCCGGCTGTTCACGTTCCCCATCGCGGCGGCGGCGCCGCCCTCGGCCATCACCGTGTGTGCCTTGCCGAAGAGCGACTTGGAGATGATCGCGGTCTTCTTGCCGGCGAGGCGGGCCTCGATCGCGGCGCGCAGGCCGGCGCCGCCGGCCCCGATCACGACGACGTCGTAGTGGTGTCGTTCGATTCGCGTTGTGTTGGTCATGTCAGGGGCCCTCTAGTTGATGAACCGCAGGTCGTTGAACCACCCGGCCGCGATCGCCATGACGTAGAAGTCCGTCAGGGCCAGCGTGCCGAGGGTGATCCAGGCGAGCTGCATGTGCCGGACGTTCAGGGCGGAGACGAAGCTCCAGGCCCGGTAGCGCACCGGGTGCTTGGAGAAGTGCTTGAGCCGCCCGCCGATGATGTGCCGGCACGAGTGGCAGGAGATCGTGTACGCCCAGAGCATCACCACGTTGGCGAGCAGGACGATGTTGCCCAGCCCGAACCCGAAGCCCTTGGGGGAGTGGAAGGCCAGGACCGCGTCCCAGGTGTTGATCAGCGAGATGATCGCGGCGGCGTAGAAGAAGTAGCGGTGCAGGTTCTGGCCCAGCAGCGGGAACCGGGTCTCGCCGCCGTAGGACTTGTGCCCGTCGGGGACCGCGCAGGCGGGCGGCGACAGCCAGAACGACCGGTAGTAGGCCTTGCGGTAGTAGTAGCAGGTGAGCCGGAACAGCAGCAGGAACGGCAGCGTCAGTGCCGCGTCCGGGATGATCCACCAGCCGGGCAGGAACCGTCCGAAGTGGGAGGCGCCCTCCACGCACCGCTCGGTCACGCAGGGCGAGTAGAACGGGGTCAGGTAGTGGAAGTCCTCGACCCAGTACCACTTGTGCATGAAGACCCGGACCGTCGCGTACGCCACCCACGCGCTGAGCCCGATCACGGTGATCAGCGGGGCGAGCCACCAGCGGTCGGTTCGCAACGTCTTCGCCGCGATGGCGGCGCGCGCCCGCGCTCCCCGCGGCCTCGTTGCCGTTGATGTCATTAGAGTCGTCTCCCTGACAGGACCCTCACGGGCGGATCAAGTTCCGGTCGGCAACGCGGACCGGCAGACCCGCACCCGCTTGCCACGTCATGCGCACACCAACGACCGCGCCGGCGATACGGCGCAGCTAAGTGACACACGTTACGCCGATCTTCGCGAGCCGTCCGCGCAAGGCAGTGTCCCGTGTGTCCCGGCCGGTGGAAAGCCCCGCACGGTGATCGATGTCCGGATGTTAAGAACCTCACCCGGCGCCTGTCCGGCGTACCGGAGCGGTTCACCCGGAGCGCGTCCCGACGCGGTGGCCCGTCAGGCGAGCAGGTCCGCCGGCCGGATCGTGGCCCGGACCGGCTCGGTCAGCTCCAGCGTCTCGCCGGCCTTGGTCACCGACCGCTCGACGTAGTGGGCGCCCTGCCGCTGGTAGACGTGCACGCTCAGTGTCTCCTGCTCCACCAGGAGATACCACTCGATGCCGGCCGCCGCGTAGTAGTGCATCTTGAGCACCTTGTCGGTGGCCGCGTTGCCCGGCGAGATGATCTCGCAGACCAGCCTCACGTCGGCTGCCTCGATCCAGGGGTCGTCGAGGTCGATCGGGCCCGTGACGACGAGGTCCGGGATGGGGATGCGCCCCGGCCGGAGCCGGACGTTCACCGCTTCCAGCAGCTCCAGCCCGAGGGCTTCGGCAGCGGGTTCGAGGATGTTGCCCAGCCTGCGTGAGAGGCGCTGGTGGCGGGGCGTGGGGGCTGGGGTCACGTGAAGGCTCCCGTCGAAGAGTTCGACGCGCTGCTGCGTCTCGCCGAGGGCGAGGTACTCCTCTTCGCTCCACGGGCCGTCGTGGTCGAACACCGCCGCGGTCATCGTCACCTCCACCTCGTGCCGGGGGACATCCTTGCGGGACTGCCGCGCCCATCGTCGCACCCGCTGTCCGGGTGCGGGAGGTCAACGCCGGTGAATGCCGAGGTGAGGGCTGTTCACGCCCGTTGCAGAGTCGTTACGCTGTGGCCCGCTGACAGCTCCGGTTATGTAGCTTATTTTCACCCTCAGTGCTTTCCTGTAAGTTCTCTTCGTCGCTGAGGGAGGCGGTCGTGGACAGGCCGGAGTCGGCGCCGTCCGGGAAACCGGACCGCCCCAACGTGCCGGAGCAGCGCTCCGGTCAGGACCCCTACCTGCGGGTGAGCGATCTGCGGGTCCGGTTCGACACCGAGGACGGCGTGGTGCGCGCCGTCGACGGGGTGTCGTTCGAGGTGGCGCGGGGACGCACCCTCGGCATCGTCGGTGAGTCCGGCTCGGGCAAGAGCGTCACCTCGCTGGCCATCCTCGGGCTGCACGGCGCCAAGCGGACCAGCATCACCGGGGAGATCTCCGTCGGCGGCCGTCAGCTCGTCGGCCTGCCGGACGAGGAGGTACGCCGGCTGCGCGGCCGGGACATGGCGATGATCTTCCAGGATCCGCTGTCCGCGCTGCACCCGTACTACACGGTGGGCCGGCAGATCGCCGAGGCGTACCGGGTGCACCACCCGAAGTCCGGCAGGCGCGAGGCCCGCCAGCGCGCGGTGGACATGCTGGGCCGGGTCGGCATCCCGCAGCCGGCCCGCCGCTTCGACCAGTACCCGCACGAGTTCTCCGGGGGCATGCGGCAGCGGGCGATGATCGCCATGGCGCTGGTCAACGACCCGGACCTGCTGATCGCCGACGAGCCGACCACCGCCCTGGACGTGACGGTGCAGGCGCAGATCCTCGACCTGCTGGCCGACCTCCAGGCCGAGTTCCACTCCGCGATCATCCTGATCACCCACGACCTGGGCGTGGTCAGCCAGGTCGCGGACGAGGTGCTGGTCATGTACGGCGGGCGGGCCGTCGAGCACGGCAGCGTCGAGCAGGTGCTCCGCCGGCCGCAGCACCCGTACACCTGGGGTCTGCTCTCCAGCGTGCCCTCGTTGCGCGGCGACGCGGACGCGGACCTGGTGCCGATCAAGGGCAACCCGCCGAGCCTGATCAACCTGCCGTCCGGCTGCGCCTTCCACCCGCGCTGCCGCTACGCCGACCGCAACGCCGACCGGTCCCGCACCGAGGTCCCGGAGCTGCGCCCGGCGGGCGCGCCCGGCCACCTGGTGGCCTGCCACCTCTCCGCCGACGACCGGACCCGGCTGTACGCGGAGGACATCGCCCAGGTGGGAGTGGCCCGGTGAGCGCGAGGAACGCAGCGCAGCGGAGTCCCGCAGTCGCGAACGGAAGGTGGGCCCCGGTGAGCGCGAGGAACGCAGCGCAGCGGAGTCCCGCAGTCGCGAACGGAGGTTGGCTCCGATGAACGTGGAGATCAAGGAGCCGGTGGAGCCGCTGCTGCGGGTGCGCGGGCTGGCCAAGCACTTCCCGGTGCGCAACGGGCTGCGGCGTACCGGCCTGGTCCGGGCCGTGGACGGGCTGGACTTCGACGTGCGCCCGGGCGAGACGCTCGGCCTGGTGGGCGAGTCCGGCTGCGGCAAGACGACCACCGGTCGGATGCTGGTGCGCCTGCTGGAGCCCACGGCGGGCAGCATCGAGTTCGCCGGGCGGGACATCACCCACGCGGGCCGCCGCGAGCTGCGGGCGCTGCGGCAGGACCTCCAGATCATCTTCCAGGACCCGTACGCGTCGCTGAACCCCCGGCACACCGTGGGCCGGATCGTGGCGATGCCGTTGCAGGTCAACGGGATCACCCCGCCGGGCGGGGTGAAGAAGCGGGTCCAGGAGCTGCTGGAACTGGTCGGGCTGAACCCGGAGCACTACAACCGCTACCCGCACGAGTTCTCCGGCGGCCAGCGGCAGCGCATCGGCATCGCCCGCGCGCTCGCCCTGCAACCCAAGCTGATCGTCGCCGACGAGCCGGTCTCCGCCCTGGACGTGTCGATCCAGGCGCAGGTGGTCAACCTGCTGCGCGACCTGCAACGCGACCTCGGCCTGGCGTTCGTCTTCATCGCCCACGACCTGGCCGTGGTGCGGCACTTCTGCCAGCGGGTCGCCGTCATGTACCTCGGCAAGGTCGTCGAGATCGGCGACCGGGACGACATCTACGAACGGCCGCAGCACCCGTACACCCGGGCCCTGCTCTCGGCCATCCCCGACGTCACCCAGCTCGGCGCGGCGGGCCGGATCCGGCTCTCCGGGGACGTCCCGACGCCGCTGGACCCGCCGTCGGGTTGCCGCTTCCGCACCCGGTGCTGGAAGGCGCAGGAGCGCTGCGCCACCGAGGAGCCGGCGCTGGTGCCGCGCGACGGCGGCGACCAGGCCACCGCCTGCCACTTCCCGGAGACGGGGCCGGTCGGCGCCACCACGGGACCGGCCGGTGACGACGCGCGGCCGGTGGACCCCGGGACGGCCGGGGTCGGCACGACCGCCGAGGAGGTGGCGAAATGAGCTTGTCCCCGGTCGAGGGCACGGCGCTGGCCGAGATCGAATCCGGCGGCGACGCCGGCGAGGGGAAGACGCTGATCGGCCGCTCGCCGGGCCAGCTCGTCCGCAGCCGGCTGCGCAGCGACCGTACGGCCCTGGTGAGCGGCGTGGTGCTGGTCTTCTTCGTGCTGTTGGCGGTGGGTGCGCCCCTGGTCCAGCGGCTCTACGGGGTGACGCCGAACGAGCAGTTCGGCGAGCTGCTGGACAGCACCGGGATGCCGCTGGGATACGTCGGCGGGATCAGCGGCGACCACTGGTTCGGTCTGGAGCCCGGCCTGGGCCGGGACATCTTCATGCGGATGATCTACGGCATCCGCACCTCGCTGCTGATCGCGCTCGGCGCGGCCCTGATCACCACCACGATCGGCGTGGTCCTCGGGATCATCGCCGGCTACCTCGGCGGGGTGGTGGACGCGGTGATCAGTTGGGTCACCGACGTGGCGCTGGCGATGCCGTTCCTGATCTTCGCGCTGGCCGTGGTGCCGACGTTCTCGCTGCGCTTCTACGGTCCGCGCGACGAGGTGCCGACCTGGTTCGCGGTCACCACGCTGATCGTGGTCTTCACCGCGTTCGGCTGGACCAGCACCGCGCGGCTGGTTCGCGGTCAGGTGGTGTCGCTGCGCGAACGCGAGTTCGTGGAGGCGGCCAAGGCCAGCGGTGCGGGGCTGGGGCACATGCTCTTCCGGCAGCTGCTGCCGAACATCTGGGCCCCGATCCTGGTGTCGTTCTCGCTGCTGGTGCCGTCGTACGTGACCAGCGAGGCGGCGCTGTCCTTCCTCGGCGTCGGGCTGCCCGAGTCGGTGCCCAGCTTCGGCCGGATGATCTACCGGAGCATCGACTACCTGCAGACCGACCCGGCCTACGTCTTCTTCCCCGGCATCACGATCTTCGCGCTCGTGCTGGCGTTCAACCTCTTCGGCGACGCGTTGCGTGACGCGCTCGACCCGAAGTCGTCACGGTAAGGGGTACTGCGCATGGTGCGCTTCCTGGTGAAGCGGGTGCTGCTGGCGATCTCGGTGCTGTTCGCGGTGAGTGTGGTCAGCTTCCTGCTGTTCTTCGCGCTGCCCGCCGACCCGGTGACCGGCATGTGCCCGAAGAACTGCAACGCCGAGCGTCTGGAGCGGGTGCGGACGGAGTTGGGGCTCAACGAGCCGAAGGTGCAGCAGTACGCCGACTACATGAAGGGCATCTTCGTCGGCCGCGACCTGGGCAGCGCGCAGGGTGGCGAGTGCGCGGCGCCCTGCCTCGGCTACTCGTACGTCAACAGCGAGGCGGTCACCGACACCTTCGCCCGGGTGCTGCCGGTGACGTTGAGCATCGTCCTGCCCGCGGCGGTGCTGTGGCTCGCCATCGGGGTCGGGCTCGGCATGGTCTCGGCCCTGCGGCGCGGCTCGCTGCTGGACCGGATCTCGATCGGCCTCACCCTGACCTTCGCCTCGCTCCAGCTCTACTTCGTCGGCGCGGTCCTGTTGCTGATCTTCGTCTACACGCTGAAGATCCTGCCCACACCGCGGTACACGTCGCTGTTCGAGAATCCCGTGGAGTGGGCGCGGGGGCTGGTGCTGGCCTGGGTGACCCTGGCGCTGCTCTTCTCCGCGATCTACGCCCGGCTGTCCCGGGCCCAGATGCTGGAGACGCTCTCCGAGGACTACGTCCGTACCGCCCGGGCCAAGGGCATGCCGAAGCGGCAGGTGTACGGCAAGCACGCGCTGCGGGCGGCGATCACGCCGATCGTCACCATCGCCGGTCTCGACGTGGGCACGGCGCTCGGCGGCACGGTGATCACCGAGACCACCTTCGGCATCCAGGGGCTGGGGCGTACGGCGGTGGAGGCGGTCAGCCAGGGGGACCTGCCGACCATCATGGGGACGGTGCTGATCGCCGCGCTGTTCGTGGTCGTCGCCAACATGCTCGTCGACCTGCTCTATGCGTTCATCGACCCCCGGGTGCGCCTCGGCTGACCCGAGGCGTGCCGGGTGCCGATCGTTGTAGCCCCGTTATCTGCTCGAAATTTACCGTCATTGAAGGCTAAGCGAAGCTTTCCTTCATCGGCGATCCGGAGGAGTGAGTATGCGAGCAAGACGCGTCACCGCCCTGGGCGGTGCGATCGCACTGATGGTTTCCCTCGGTGCGTGCAGCGAGAACACCGGTGACGACACCGGCGGGGTGGACACCACCAAGCCGCGCACCGGTGCCATCGCGACCGACCCCAAGGACTCTCTCGGCCCGGCGCCGGAGGTGCCCGGCGCGGCCAAGGGCGGCACGTTCTACATCCTGCGGGAGAACAAGATCTCCCACATGGACCCCCAGCGGATCTACTCGTTCGCCGGCCTGATGGGGAGCCAGCTCTACGCCCGCTTCCTCACCACCTTCAAGGACGACGGCAAGGGCAACGTCACCCTGGTCGGCGACCTGGCCGAGACCCCCGGCACCAACGTCAACAACGACTGCAAGGTCTGGGAGTTCAAGGTCAAGCAGGGGGTGAAGTTCGAGGACGGCCGGCCGATCACCAGCAAGGAGATCGCGTACGGCATCGCCCGGTCCTTCGACCCGGACCTCACCGGCGGCCCGACCTACCTCCAGGAGTGGCTGGTCGACAGCCCGCAGTACGACACCAAGTGGGACTTCAAGGCCAACAAGACCTCGCTGCCGCCGGGGCTCACCACGCCGGACGAGAAGACCCTGCGCTTCGAGTTCAACAAGCCCCGCTGTGACCTGCCGTTCGCCGTCTCGCTGCCGGCCACCGCGCCGCTGCCGGCCGACAAGGACACCGGCGTGAACCTGGACAACCAGCCGTTCTCGTCGGGCCCGTACAAGTTCACCAAGCACACCCCGGGCGTCGAGATCGTGCTCGAGCGCAACGAGCACTGGGACCCGGCCACCGACGCCGTGCGCCACCAGTACCCGGACAAGTTCATCTGGTCGCTGGGCGCGGACCAGGCCGCCCAGACCAACCGGGTGCTCGCCGGCACCGGCAACGACGCCGCGGCGGTCGCCACCGGCGGTGTCCCGTCGGAGCTGCTCGCCAAGGTCACCGGCGACCCCAAGCTCAAGGAGCGGATGATCGTCGCGGCCACGCCGAACGCGTACCGCCTGAGCATCAACACCGCCCGGGTCACCGACCTGTCGGTGCGGCAGGCGATCAACCACGCGATCGACCGCACCAGCATCACCAAGAACCTCGGCGGCCCCTACGGCGCCGTGCCGATGACCACGCTGCTGCCGCCCACCACGCTCGGCTACAAGCAGTTCGACGCGTACCCGGCCGGCGAGGGCGGCAACCCGGAGAAGGCCAAGGAGCTGCTCGCCGGCAAGACGCAGAACCTGGTGCTGCTCACCTCCGACGTGACCAGCTCCCAGGAGCGGGCCACCCAGATCAAGAACGCGCTGGAGAAGGCCGGCTTCACCGTCACGATCAAGACGATCCCCGAGGACGGCTACCTCGACACGGTGAAGAAGAAGGACAACCCGTACGACATCTGGGTCGACTCGTGGGCGGCCGACTGGCCCAGCGGCGCGTCTATCCTGCCGGTGCTCTTCGACGGCCGTGGCATCAAGGCCGAGGGCAACAGCAACACCTCGCAGCTCAACAACGAGGCGCTCAACGGGGAGTTCGACCGCATCCTCGCGCTCGACCCGGCCAAGCAGGCCGACGAGTGGAGCAAGATCGACGAGCGGCTCATGAAGGAGACGGCGCCGGCGGTGCCGCTCTACGTCGAGGTGGTCTCCATCGCGCACGGCGAGAAGGCCGGCGGCATCTTCATCGGCAGCATCTTCGGCTGGCCGAGCTTCGTGGACGCGTACGTCAAGCAGTGACAACGCCCGTGAGGCGGTGACACCCGCGCGGTGACACCGCACGGACCGACCCCCGGTCGACAACGTCGTCGGCCGGGGGTCGCCGTGTCGGTGGGCTGCCGGCGACTGCTCGGCGGCGCCACCGCCCGGCCGACCCGCGACTGCTCGGCGGGCCCTCCACCCGGGCGGCCCACGGCGGCGGGGACGGCCGCGCCGGGGCGCGGCTAGAGGTGCCGGCGGACGAAGTCGAGTTCCAGCCTGAGCAGACGCTCGGCGATGCCGCCGGCGGCCATGTGGGTGGCCCCGGTCAGCGGGAGCACGGAGTGTGGCCGGCCGGTCGCCAGCAGCGCCGCCGACAGCCGCAGCGTGTGCGCGGCCACCACGTTGTCGTCGACCAGGCCGTGCACCAGCAGCAGCGGCCGGGCCGCCTCCCCGGCCGGCACGGGCTCGCCGGCCAGCTCCACCAGCGAGTGGTGCGCGTAGATGTCCGTGCCGTCGTCCGGCAGGCCCAGGTAGCGCTCCGTGTAGGCCGTGTCGTACAGCGCCCAGTCGGTGACCGGCGCCCCGACGATGCCGCACCGGAACAGCTCCGGGTGCCGCAGCACCGCCAGGCCTGCCAGCCAGCCGCCGAACGACCAGCCGCGCACCGCCACCCGCTCCAGGTCCAGGTCCGGGTGCTTGCCGGCCAGGGCGGTGAGCGCGTCCACCTGGTCGAGCAGGACGACGTCGGCCACCCGCCGGTGGATCGCCTTCTCGAAGGAGGGGGCCACCCCCGGCGTACCCCGGTTGTCGATGGTGACGACCGCGAAGCCGGCGTCGGCCCACCACTGCCGCTCCAGCCACGCCGCGCGGGCCGCGAGCACCTCCTGGTGCCCCGGCCCGCCGTAGACGTCCAGCAGCACCGGCAGCCGCCGGCCGGTGACGTAGTTGTCCGGGTAGAGCACGGCCGTCGGCAGCCGCCGGTCGGTGACCCGCTCCAGCAGCGGCAGCGGCGCGTACGGCGGGGTGGCGGCGAGCGAGCGCAGCACGGCCACCTCCTGCTCGCCCCGCCGCACCGTCCACCGGACGCCCGCGTGGTCGAGCGAGGCGGTGCCCACCACCAGCACGTCCCCGCCCACGGCGGCGGTGTGCCAGCCCGGGTCGGTGGTGATCCGGCGGGCGTCCACGCCGCCGCCGATCGTCGTGCGCACCCGGAACAGGTGCCGTTCGCTCGGCTCGCCGTCGCTCGCCTCCACCAGCAGGTCGGCCGGGCCGCTGCCGCCGGGCAGCCGCCCCACCACCCGCCGCACGTAGAGCGAGGGAGGGGTGAGCAGGGTGCCGTCGGCGAAGAGGCAGCGGGCGTCGTACCCGTCGTGGGCGAGTTCGCCGCCGACGAGCACCCGGCCGTCCGGCAGGTGCGCCGGGGTGCCCGGGATCGGCTCCACCCAGCGCGGGTCGGCCAGCTCGGCGTGCACCTGGGTCTCGCCGGTGCGCGGGTCCACGGCGAGCACCAGGCCGTGCTGCTGGGACCGGCGCAGCACGGTGATCAGCGGGCCCCCGTCGGCCCAGTGCACGGCCGTCAGGTACGGGTAGGTCTCCCGGTCCCAGTGCACGTCGACCCAGCCGTCGTCGAGATCCAGCAGGTGCAGGCTGACCTCGGCGTTCGCGGTGCCCGCCCGGGGGTACGCGACGGTGGTCGGCGGGGTCGCCGGGTCGGCCGGGTCGTGCAGGTGCCAGCGCTCCACGCGGGACTCGTCCACCCGGGCGGCCAGCACCGCACGACCGTCCGGCGCCCACCAGTAGCCGCGGAACCGGTCGAACTCCTCGGCCGCGATGTGCTCGGCCAGCCCCCAGGTCACCCCGGAGTCCTCGCCGGCCAGCAGGGTGTCCGTGCCGTCGTGCTCGACCACCCGCAGCTGCCCCCGCCGGACCCCCTCGGCGGCGTCGGTGACGTACGCCAGGCGCTGCCCCGTGGGATCGGGCCGGGGGTCGAGCACCGGCCCGACGGTGGCGACCTCGACCACGTCGCCGTGCACCAGGTCGGCCCGGAACAGCCGCCCGGCCAGCGCGAAGACCGCCACCCGGCCGGCGCCGTCCAGCGTGTAGGAACCGATGCCGGAGGCGCTCAGCCGCAGCCGCTCGCGCAGGGCGCGCTCGCCCGGGCTCAGCGCGCCGGCGTCGGCGTCGGCCCCGAGCAACGCCGCCGGGTCGGCGACGAGCCGTTCCTCGCCGGTCGCCACGTCGAGCTGCCAGAGCGCGTCGGCCGGGTCCTCCGGGCCGGCCGACCGCAGGAAGACCACCCGGGAGCCGTCGTCGGCCACGGTGACCGCCCGCGGCGCTCCGCGGCTGAACCGGCGGGTGCGGGCGGCCAGCTCCGGAAAGTCCACAGTCCAGATCGTAGAGCGGGGACCGGGGGTGATGTGGCCGACCTGCGCGGACGCGTCGGGGTCGGCGGAGGAGAACCGCCGGATAGAGTGACCGGCGTGACGACGCTGCCTGACCGCCGCCTCCTGCTGGTCCACGCGCACCCCGACGACGAGTCCATCGGCACCGGCTCGACGATGGCGCACTACGCCGCCGCCGGCGCTCACGTCACCCTGGTGACCTGCACCCTCGGCGAGGAGGGCGAGATCCACGTGCCGGCGCTCGCCCAGCTCGCCGCGGCCGAGGCCGACCAGCTCGGCGGCTGGCGGATCGCCGAGCTGAACGCCGCCTGCGCCGCGCTCGGCGTCACCGACCACCGCTTCCTCGGCGGCGCCGGCCGTTACCGCGACTCCGGCATGATGGGCCTCGCCACCAACGAGCACCCCCGCGCCTTCTGGCAGGCCGACCTCGACGAGGCCGCCGGGCACCTGGTGGAGATCATGCGGGAGGTACGCCCGCAGGTCATGGTCACGTACGACGACAACGGCTTCTACGGGCACCCGGACCACATCCAGGCGCACCGGGTGGCGATGCGCGCGTACGAGCTGGCCGGCGCGGAGGGCTTCGCCCCGGCGAAGGTCTACTGGACGGCGATGCCGCTCAGCGTGCTGGAGGCCGGCCTGACCCACTTCGCCGAGTCGGCGGACAACCCCTTCGCCGGCATCCAGGACATCTCGGAGCTGCCCTTCGGCACCCCGGACGCGCAGATCGCCGCCCGGATCGACGCCACGGACCAGCACGCCGCCAAGGAGGCGGCCATGCGCGCGCACGCCACCCAGATCCCCGACGCCTCCTGGCTCTACTCCATCGCCGGCAACTTCGGCAGCGAGTTCATGGGCGTGGAGTACTACACCCTCGCGGTGGGCGGGCGGGGCCCGGGCAGCGGCCCGTACGGCTGGGAGGACGACCTCTTCGCCGGGCTGGACGTCGCCGACGGTCCGGACCGGTCCCCGGTCTCGGCGGCCGGTAACCGGTGACCCTGCCCGTCGCGTCGATGTCGACCGCCCCGCAGGAGACCGCCCCGCCACCGTCCGGGCGGTCCCGGCGGCTGCTCGACCTCGCCCTGCGGGTGGCCGGCGGGCTGGTCGCCGTCCTCGCTGGGACGCTCACCGCGGTGCTGGAGCTGCTGCTGGCCACGGTCCGGGTCGGCGGGCACCTGATCGGCGTCTCGGTGCTCGTGGCCATCGGCGCGAACATCGCGCTGAGCTGGTTCGCGCACGAGGCCGTCGGTCGCCGGTGGGCCGTGGCGCTGCCCGCGACGCCCTGGTTCGTCCTGATGTCCGTGGCGGCGGTCCGCACCGCGGAGGGGGACCTGCTCGTCACCGGCGACAACTGGGTCGGCCTGGCGATGATCGTGGCCGGCGCGATGACCTTCGCGGTGATGGGTTTCCGGCAGATCCTGGCACCGCCACCGGTCCGGTCGGGGGACTGACGCGCACAGGTTCCGGTGGTAGACATTCCTGCCAGGAGGCCCGCCGCTGGAGCGGGCGGTACGGCGGGAGGCGTGCGATGAGTGAGCGGTGGCGCGCGATCGGGATCCTCGCGGTCGCGCTGTTCGCGGTCAACGTGGTCGCCCGGCTGGTCACCCGGTTCGGCTTCGACGGCGACGACACGGCCGCCGCCGACCGGGTGTCGCTGGGGATGTTCGTGGTGATCGGGCTGGTCCTGGCGGCGGTCGCCTTCGTGTGGGGCAGGCGTCGCCCCGTCTCGGCCTGGGGCGCGGACCTGGCCGCCGCGGTCGGGATCGCGCTGCTGCTGACGGTGCTGGTCGGGCCGCTGCTGGTCGGCGACGACCCGTTCGGCGGGGGCGCGGGCACCTTCTTCGCCCAGATCTGGCTCTACCTCGCGGCGGCCGGCGTGGGCGTGCTGCTCGGCTACCTCCTCCTCACGGCGCTGGGCCTGGACCACCGCTCGCAGTCCCTCAAGCGCTACGCCGAGCTGAGGGCCACCAAGCCCCGCCGCGTAGTCCGCCGCTGACCCACCCCCCACCCCCCACCCCCCACCCACCCCCCACCCCCCACCCCACCCCCTGACCCCGTTGATCATGAAGTTATTGCCACTGTAAGCGCTTTCCGCTGGCAACAACTTCATGATCAACGCTGCGGCGGACGACGGCGCCGCGTGGCGGGGGCGGACGGCGGGAGGGCGGTCAGGGGGCGGGCGGTCAGGGGGGTGGGGTGCGGGTCAGGTAGGTGTGGTGGGTGGTGAAGCCCAGGGCGCGGTAGAGGGTCACCGCCGGGGTTTTGTGCTGCTCGACCTGGAGGAAGGCGCGCGAGGCGCCGGTCGCGGCGCCCCAGTCGGCCAGCGCGCGGATGATCCGGCCGGCCAGGCCCTGTCGCCTCGCCTCGGGCAGCACCTCGACGAGGCTGAGCCCGAGCCAGCGCCCCTGCCCGGTGACCGTGCCCCGGCCGATGGCGAGCAGCGTGCCGTCGGCGTACACGTGGGCGAAGCGGACCTGGTCCACGGCGGTGAGCACGTGCCGGGCGGCGTCCGGCAGGCCGCCCTTGCGGCCGGCGGCGACGGCGAGCCAGTCGTCCGACGGCTCGGCGGTCAGCTCGACCGGCGGCGCTCCGGCGGGCTCCGGCGCGGCCGGCGGCAGCCCCGCCAGCGGCACGGTCTGCACCAGCACGGGCGGCCTGCCGACCCAGCCCCGGGCGTCCAGCTCCGCGCCGACCGGGGCGGCGAGCGGCAGCGGGGTGTTGACCATCGGCGGTCGGCCGAGGTCGGCGTACCAGCGTTCCACCGCGTCGAGCGCGGCGGGCAGGGGCCGGTCCGGGTCGCCCACGGGCAGCGCCGAGTTGGCCCGGCCGGTCCAGCCGTCGGCGGCGCGCAGCCGCCAGTCGCCGAGCCGTCCCCGCACGGCGGCGGGCCACGCCTCGTCGGCGGCCAGTTCCAGCTCGACCACGGCCGCCGCGGTGGGGCGGCGGGCCGGCGGCACCCGCTTTGCCCGGTGCACCTCGGCCACGGGGACCCGGAGCCGGCCCTGCGCGGTGGCGAGTGTGAGATGGGTTTCGCTCAGCTCGACCAGTTCGCCGAGGGCGTCCGAGAAGAGCGGCCGACCTTCGCGAATCCCCACGATTCGGCGAACCACGATCCGGTGTCCCACATCCTGCTGTCGGAGCACGATCGACCCCCTCCCCGGCGAGATACTAGGCTCTAACCGTCGCGGGTGATCGCGGCGTGTCTTGCGGAGGAGAAGACCGGTGACCTACATCATCGCCGAGCCGTGCGTGGATGTGCTCGACAAGGCTTGCATCGAGGAATGCCCGGTCGACTGCATTTACGAGGGCAACCGGATGCTCTACATCCACCCCGACGAGTGCGTCGACTGTGGGGCCTGTGAGCCGGTCTGCCCGGTCGAGGCGATCTTCTACGAGGACGACGTCCCGGAGCAGTGGAAGGACTACACCGGCGCCAACTACGAGTTCTTCGAGGAGCTGGGCTCGCCCGGCGGCGCCTCGAAGATCGGCAAGGTGGAGAAGGACGCGACCTTCGTCGCCGCGCAGCCGCCGCGCGGCGAGGGCCACTGAACCGGCCCGCGCCGGTCTCGTCACGGCTGCCGGAGTTCACCTGGGACACCCTGGACGCCGCGGCCGCACTGGCCGCGGCGCATCCTGAGGGCCTGATCAACCTCTCCATGGGTACGCCGGTCGACCCGGTGCCCGAGGTGATCCGGAGGGCGCTGGCCGACGCGTCCAACGCGCCGGGCTATCCGCTGACCGCTGGCACGCCGCTGCTGCGCGAGACGATCGCGGCCTGGGTGGCACGGGCCTGCGGCGCCGGTGTCGACGGCCTCGGCGTGCTGCCGACGATCGGCTCCAAGGAACTCGTCGCCTGGCTGCCGACCCTGCTCGGGATCGGTCCCGGCGACGTCGTCGTGGTGCCGTCGATCGCCTACCCGACGTACGAGGACGGGGTCCGGCTCGCCGGCGCCACCGTCGTGCGCGCCGACTCGCTGACCGCCGTCGGCCCCACCCCCCGGGTGCGCCTGGTCTGGGTCAACTCGCCCGGCAACCCGACCGGCCGGGTGCTGCCGGCGGCCCACCTGCGCAAGGTGGTCGACTGGGCCCGGGAGCGCGGCGCGGTGGTCGCCAGCGACGAGTGCTACCTGCCGCTGGGCTGGGCCGCCGAGCCCGTCTCGGTGCTCTCGCCCGAGGTCTGCGGCGGGTCGTACGACGGGGTGCTGGCCGTCCACTCGCTCTCCAAGCGGTCCAACCTGGCCGGCTACCGGGCGGGATTCGTGGCGGGCGACCCGGCACTGGTGGCGGAGCTGCTCAAGGTCCGCAAGCACGCCGGGATGATCGTGCCGGCGCCGGTGCAGGCGGCGATGGTGGCCGCGCTGCGCGACGAGCGGCACGCCGACGAGCAGCGGGAGCGCTACCGGGCCCGGCGGGACATCCTGCACGCCGCGTTCACCGACGCCGGCTTCACCGTCGAGCACTCCGAGGCCGGCCTCTACCTCTGGCTGACCCGGGGCGAGGACTGCTGGGAGACGATCGACTGGCTGGCCCGGCGGGGCATCCTCGCGGCTGCGGGCGTCTTCTACGGCCCGGGCGGCCGGCAGCACGTCCGGGTGGCGCTGACCGAGTCCGACGAGCACGTGGCGGCGGTCGCCGGCCGGCTGCGCGCCTGAGCGACCGCCGAGGCGCGTGATGGTGGAGAGTTCGCGAGGGCGACCCCGGGTCGCCGTGGTGGGCACCGGCCTCATCGGCGGTTCGGTCCTGCTGCGGCTGCACGAGGCGGGGCTGGACGTCGCCGGCTGGGACCCGGACCGGGCCACCCGGGCGACCGGGCGCGAACGCGGGATCACCTTCCCCGACGACCTGGGCGGGGCCGTCCGCGACCGTGACGTCGTGTTCCTCTGCGGCCCCCTGCCGAGGCTGCCGGAGACCCTGCTCACCGTCGCGAAGCACACCGGGGGCGGCTGCGTCCTCACCGACGTGGGCAGCACGAAGGGCGCGGTGGCCGCCTTCGCCGCGGCCAACGGGTTGACCGACCGGTTCGTACCGGGCCATCCGATGGCGGGCACCGAACGCTCCGGGCTCGCCGCCGCCGTGCCGGCGCTGTTCGAGGGGGCCGCGTGGGTGCTCTGCCCGGCGGCCGAGGGGATCCGGTCGTTCCGCATGCTGTCCGGCCTCATCGTGGACGTCTTCGCCGCCCGGGTGGTGCCGATGTCGCCGGCGGTACACGACTCGGTGGTGGCGCTCTCCTCGCACATCCCCCACCTGCTCGCCAACAGCCTCGCCGGCGCGGTGGCGAAGTCGGACCTCCGGGACGCCGTGCTGGGCCTCGCCGCGGGCAGCTTCCGGGACGGCACCCGGGTCGCCGGCACCCCGGCCCGGCGTACGGCCGACATGCTCTTCGACAACCGCGAGCAGGTGGTGCGACAGCTCGGCCAGGTCGCTGCGTTCCTCGACGGGCTCGCCGCCGCGTTGCGCGACCAGGACATCGACGCCCTGGTCGGTCACTTCGAGGGGGCGCGGGACCTGCGTACCGTCCTGTTCGACCGTGACCTGCTCGCCCACCGGCAGGAGTTCCCCGCCGACGGCGACCACCGCGCCGAGGTGGAGTTCCTGATGGAGCTGGGGGCCGCCGGCGGTTACCTCACCGAGTGCCGGGTCGACGGCGACCGGGTCGGCTACACGGGCCACCTCCCGGCGACGGCCCACTCGGCCTGAGCCGGACCGGCCGGGGCGTGCGCGACCGGGACCGCCGACCGCACCCGGTCGACGTGCGGTCGGACGGCGGGCGGGCCGACGGGCGCGCGGTTAGGGTGAGGGCATGGTGGACGGGCCGGTGGTGGCGGTGCGCGGCGAGGCGTACCGGGAGGTGGCTCCGGAGCTCGCCCGGTTCGCGGTGACGGCCAGGGCACGCGACCGGGACCGCGAGGCCACCCTGACGCGGCTGGCCGAGCGGGCCGCCGCCGTCCGGGTGCTGCTCGACGGCGAGGGCCCCGGCATCGACCGGCGGGAGACCGGCGAGCTTCAGGTCAGGCCGGAGACCCGGCGTTCCGGCGAGCGGGTGGTGGCGTACAGCGGCAGCGTGACCACCACCGTGACGGTCAGCGACTTCACCGCGCTCGGCGAGCTGATGCTGCGCCTCGCCGACCAGGACCAGATCGAGGTGGCCGGGCCGTGGTGGTCGCTGCGGCCGGACAGCCCGGCCCACCGCGAGGCCCGGCACGCCGCGCTCGCCGACGCCCTGCTGCGCGCTCGCGAGTACGCGGAGGCCCTCGGCGCCCGCGTGACCGCCCTGATCGAGCTGGCCGACGCGGGCGCGGCAGAGCAGCCGATGATGAGCCGGATGGCGTACGCGATGGGCGACGGCGCGGAGAGCGGCCCGCCGGAGCTGGAACTCGACCCGCAGCCGCAGACCGTGCACGCCGCGGTGCAGGCGCGGTTCGCGATCAGCGAGCCGGTACTCGGCTGATGGCCGGCGCCCGGGTCGTCGGCACCGACGAGCTGGTGGCGCGGGCGCGGGCCCTCGCCGGGGCCGGCCCGCGGCAGCTGCTCGGCATCGCCGGGCCGCCCGGCGCGGGCAAGTCGACGCTGGCGGAGCTGATCGTCGAGGCGGTCGGCCCCACCGCCCGGCTGGTGCCGATGGACGGCTTCCACCTCGCGCAGGCCGAGCTGCGCCGGTTGGGCCGCGCGGAGCGTAAGGGCGCCGTGGACACCTTCGACGCCAACGGCTACGTCTCGCTGCTGCGCCGCCTGCGCCGGCTGGAGCCGACGGCGGTCTACGCGCCGGCGTTCCGCCGGGACCTGGAGGAGCCGGTGGCCGGCTCGATCGAGGTGCCGCCGTCGGTGCGGCTGGTGGTCACCGAGGGCAACTACCTGCTGCTGACCGGGACGCCCTGGGACGAGATACGGCCGCTGCTGCACGAGGCGTGGTTCCTCGACCTGGATGCCGAGCTGCGGCTGCGCCGGCTGACCGCCCGGCACGAGTCGTACGGGCGGTCGGCGGAACAGGCCCGGGCGTGGGCGACGGGCAGCGACGAGGCCAACGCCGCCCTGGTGGCCGGCACCGCGCACCGCGCCGACCTGGTCGTCCGGCTCGCCGAGCCGCCGCTGCCCTGACGGGTCGGCCGGCGGGAGGGTGCGCGGCGGACTGACGCTGTCAGTCGAGCTGGCGTACGACGCGGGCCGGGTTGCCCACGGCGACCACGTTCGCCGGCAGGTCCTTCGTCACCACGGCGCCTGCGCCGACGACCGTGTTCTCCCCGACGGTGACGCCGGCGAGCACGATGGCCCCGCCGCCGAGCCAGACGTTGTCGCCGATGGTGATCGGCTTGGCCCCCTCCCACTTGTCGCGGCGGGGCCCGGGTTCGACGGGATGGGTGGGGGTGAGCAGCTGCACGTTCGGTCCGATCTGGACGTCGGCGCCGATGGTGATCGGGGCGACGTCGAGGAGGACCGCGTTGAAGTTGACGAAGCTGCGCGGCCCGATCCGGACCTGCCAGCCGTAGTCGACGTAGAGCGGCGGTCGGACGTAGGTCCCCTCGCCGACCTCGCCGAGCAGGGCGCGCAGGGCCGCGAGCCGGGCCTCGGGGTCGGCGGCCGGACTGGTGTTGAAGGCTTCCATCAGCCGCGTGGCCCGGTCCAGGTCGGCGGCGATCTCCGGATCGTCGGCGATGTACGGCTCGCCGGCCAGCATGCGTTCCTTCATGGATGTCACCGGTCGATCATCTCCGCTGATCAGGCCCGTTCGTTGGCTGGTCCGTCAATTTTGTGACTTCATTTTGCATACTCGGTATGCAAGTCTAATGACTGTCAATGCGTCTCTCCCTACAGGTAGTAACGCCCGACGAGGAGGATCCGTTGCAGCGAAGAAGAAAACTGGTCGGTCTCGGTCTGATGCTCGGCATGGTGCTCGGCACCCCCGGCATGGCCGTTGCCCAGAAGCCCGCCGAACCGACCGTCCGTCCCGACGCGACCCCGCCGTCCCGGGTGGGTGACGCCAGCCGCCCGGTCACCGTCACCCTGCTCACCGGCGACCGGGTCACCGTCAGCGGGACCCGGGCCAGTGTGCGACCCGCACCCGGGCGCGAGGACGTCCGCTTCCTGACCCGACGGGAGCGGGGGCACGTCTCCGTCGTACCCGAGGACGCCGTGGCGCCCATCCGGGACGGGCGGATCGACCGGCGGCTGTTCGACGTCACCGAACTGGTCGCCGCCGGCTACGACGACGCCCGGCGCGACGACCTGCCCCTGCTGATCACCGGCAGCGCCGGCGCGGCCCGGCGCTCCGCCGTGCCCGCCGGGGTGACGGTCACCCGTGAGCTGCCCGCCGCCGGCGGGCTCGCCGCCACGGCGAGCAAGCGGCGGGCCGCCGAGGTCTGGGCGGCGGTCACCGCCGCCGGTGCGAGGGTCGGCGCGGCAGGGGGCGCCGACCGGATCTGGCTCGACGGCCGGCGGCAGCTCACGCTCGACCGCAGCGTGCCGCAGATCGGCGCGCCGGAGGCGCACCGGAACGGCTGGACCGGCCGGGGCATCCGGGTCGCCGTGCTGGACACGGGGATCGACGCGACCCACCCGGACCTGGCCGGCCGGGTGGCGCAGGTGCGCAACTTCACCGAGGAGTCCGCGCCGGGCGACGTCGTCGGGCACGGCACCCACGTCGCCTCGACCATCGCCGGCAGCGGCGCCGCCTCCGGTGGCCGCCACAGCGGTGTGGCCCCGGACGCGACCCTTCTCGACGGCAAGGTCTGCGAGACGTACGGCTGCCCGGAGTCGGCGATCCTCGCCGGCATGCAGTGGGCCGCGGTCGAGCAGCGGGCCCACGTGATCAACCTCAGTCTCGGCGGCTTCGACACCCCGGAGGTCGACCCGCTGGAGGCGGCCGTCAACACGCTCACCGCGCAGACCGGCGCCCTGTTCGTGATCAGCGCCGGCAACTCCGGCCGGTTCGCGCCGGTCAGTTCCCCCAGCACGGCCGACGCCGCCCTCTCGGTGGGCGCCGTCGACCGGGACGACAGCCTCGCCGACTTCTCCAGCCGTGGTCCCCGCACCGGTGACGACGCGCTGAAGCCGGACATCACCGCCCCGGGAGTGGGGATCGTGGCGGCGCGCAGCCGCGACGGGGTGATCGGCGACCCGGCCGGGACCGGGTACGTGGCGATGTCGGGCACCTCGATGGCGGCCCCGCACGTCAGCGGCGCGGCGGCGCTGATGGCCCAGATGCGGCCCGGCTCGAAGGCCGGCGAGATCAAGGCACTCCTGATGTCCTCGGCGAAGCCGGATCCCGAGCTGACCGCATACGAGCAGGGAGCCGGGCGGGTCGACCTGGCCAAGGCGACCTGGCAGTCGCTGACCAACGACCCGCCGAGCGTGTCGTTCGGGCGGACGCTCTGGCCGCACGGCGACGACGCCCTGGTCACCCGCACGGTGACCTGGCGCAACGACAGCGGGACCGCGACCGACCTGGAGCTGGCCGTCGAGGCGACCGGCCCGGACGGCAGGCCGGCCCCGGCAGGCATGTTCACTCTCGGCGCGACCCGGATCAGCGTGCCGGCCGGCGGCACGGCGAGCACCACCGTCACCGCCGACACCCGCGTCGACGGCCCGGACGGCCACTACACCGGCCGGATCGTGGTCCGCGGCGACAACTTCCCGGCGGGCATCCCGCTCGCGGTGCACCGGGAGGTGGAGAGCTACACGGTGACCGCCCGGCACCTGAACCGTGCCGGTGTGCCCACCGGCGAGCACAGCACCACGCTGGTTTCCCTAACCGAGCTGAACCCGTATGACCTGTACGACCCGGACGGCACCGCCGAGCTGCGGGTCCCCAAGGGCCGGTACGGGCTCATCAGCTACGTGTTCGAGGTGGACGGCGACGAGTTCACCGCGGCCACCCAGCTCGTCCAGCCGGAGCTGGTGGTCGGCGGGGACACGCGGATCACCCTCGACGCCCGACGGGGCAAGCCGGTCAGGATGAGCGTCCCGCAGCGCTCGGCCACCCCGGCGCTCGCCGTCACCGAGGCCAGCTTCCTCGCCGAGAACGGCAGCTACACCTTCGGCCTGCTGGACTCCGACTTCGACGGTCTCTTCACCGCAGGGCTCGGGAAGCCGGTGCCCGCACAGCGGTTCGTCGCCACGGTCAGCGGCCAGTGGGCCGACCTGGAGGCAGCGAGCAGCCCCTA
This sequence comes from Micromonospora sp. DT62, assembly GCF_049847285.1. NCBI lineage: Bacteria > Bacillati > Actinomycetota > Actinomycetes > Micromonosporales > Micromonosporaceae > Micromonospora > Micromonospora sp. DT62. The sequence continues at coordinate 445,929 of NZ_JBNCOB010000002.1, read as the reverse complement.
CCTCTACGCCCTCAACGAGGCCGTGCCGGGCCGGATGCCGACCGGCTTCGTCCGGCACTACCGGGCGAGCGACCTGGCCACCGTCACCCACCGGTTCAACGGCGGCAGCCCCGGCCTGGCCGCGATGCGCCTGGTCTTCGCGCACCGGGAACCCGACCTCGGCGGCTGGGCGGTCGGCCTGCGCACCGCCACCCCCGGGCAACGGGTCGAGCACTACAACACCCGGGGCGTGCGCTGGTCCTCCGAGCTGGAGTTCGGGGTGCCGACCGACGACGGCTGGCTCGACACCAAGGCGATCCTGTTCGCCGAGGAGCGGAGCCTGCGCGCCGGGCGGCACTACCGGGAGAGCTGGAACAGCGCGCCGTACGGGCCGTCGTTCCCGGAGGCGGGGATCGTCCGCCGGGGCGACCGCATCGAGGTGGGCCTGCCGCTGCACAGTGACGCCGAGGGGCACCCCGGCGGCTCGGTCGCCGACACCGCCCGCACCGCCCTCTACCGCAACGGGACGCTGGTGGGGGAGAACGAGGAGCCGGCGTACGGCGGGTTCGACGTGCCGCCGGGCGCGGCCGACTACCGGCTGGAGACGTCGTCGAAGCGGAGCTTCACCGACCTCTCGACCGAGGTGTCAGCCACCTGGACGTTCCGGTCCCGGCACGTCGCCGGGGACGACCCGGCCGTGCTGCCGGCGTCGGCGATCCGGTTCGCGCCCCGACTGGACCGGGACAACGCCGCCCCGGCGGGCCGGAGCTTCGCGATCCCGGTGACGGTGCAGCGGCAGCCGGGCGCGCCCTCGGCCCGGGTCGCCGCGTTGACCGTCGACGTCTCCTACGACGGCGGGAAGACCTGGCAGCGGGCCCGGATCCGTGGCGGCGGGGACGGCTGGACGGCCACCGTGCAGCACCCGGCCGGCACCGGACACGTCTCGCTGCGGGCCACCGCCCGGGACACCGCCGGAAACACGGTCACCCAGCGCGTCATCCAGGCGTACCGCCTGCGCTGAGGCGTACCCCGCCGGGTCCGCGGCCGACCGCGGGCCCGGCGGGGGGCGACCGTCAGTCGTTGGCGTGCAGCGCGGCGTTCAGCTCGATGCCCCTGCCGCTGCGCTGCTTCGCCTCCAGCGCACCGGTCACCGAGTTGCGCCAGAACAGCAGGTTGTCCACCCCGGACAGCTCGCGGGCCTTGACCACCCGGCCGTCCGGCAGGGTGATCTTGGAGGCGGCGGTGATGTAGCAGCCGGCCTCCACCATGCAGTCGTCGCCGAGCGAGATGCCCACGCCGGCGTTCGCGCCGACCAGGCTGCGCTCGCCGATGCGGACCTTGTCGGTGCCGCCGCCGGAGAGGGTGCCCATGATCGAGGCGCCGCCGCCGATGTCGGAGCCGTCGCCGACCACCACGCCCTGCACGATCCGGCCCTCGACCATCGAGGTGCCGAGCGTGCCGGCGTTGAAGTTGACGAAGCCCTCGTGCATGACGGTGGTGCCGGCCGCCAGGTGCGCGCCGAGGCGCACCCGGTCGGCGTCGGCGATCCGCACGCCCGACGGCACCACGTAGTCGGTCATCCGGGGGAACTTGTCCACCCCGTACACGGCCAGGTGGCGGCCGGCGGCCCGCTCGATGACCCGCAGCTCGTCGACCCGCTCCGGGGGGCACGGCCCGGCGGACGTCCAGGCCACGTTCGCCAGCTTGCCGAAGATGCCGTCGAGGTTGAGCTCGTTGGGTCGCACCAGGCGGTGGGAGAGCAGGTGCAGCCGCAGGTACGCGTCGGCGGCGTCCTTGATCGGCTCGTCCAGCGAGCCGATCACGGTGACCACCTGGACGGTACGCAGCCCGGGCAGCGCCCGGTCGCCCATCGCTCCCGGGGGCAGGTCCAGCACGTCCGCCTCGTCCTCGCCGGCGACCAGCGGCAGCTCGCCGAGGCCCAGCTTGCCCGTCGGATACCAGGTGTCGAGCACCTGGTCGTCAGCGGTAACGGTGGCCAGGCCGATGCCCCAGGCGGATTCGGACGTCACTGATTCACCTCTCGTTCGTGCTGCGGGCCGGCGAGCCCTCCGCGTCCCGCGTCCCGCGCGGGCCGCCCCGGAACGCTCGCTCCACGCGCTCGCCGAATCTGACGGTACCGTGCGAACCATGGAGAACCCGCTGACCCCCGAGGTCCTGGCCGATCCGGTGGCGTTGACCCGCGCGCTGGTCGACATGGAGTCCGTGTCCCTCAACGAGAAGGCGATCGCCGACTGCGTGGAGGAGGTGCTGAGGGGCGTACCGCACCTGACCACGTACCGGCACGGCAACACGGTGATGGCGCGGACGGACCTGGGCCGCGACCAGCGGGTGGTGCTCGCCGGTCACCTGGACACGGTGCCGCTGAACAACAACTTCCCGTCGACCATGCGCGGCGACCTGATGTATGGCTGCGGCACCTCGGACATGAAGTCCGGGGTGGCGTTCGCGCTGAACCTGGCGGTGAGCCTGCCGGACCCGCGCTACGACGTGACGTACTTCTTCTACGAGGCGGAGGAGATCGAGTCGAAGTACAACGGCCTCTTCCTGGTCGCCGACGCGTACCCGGAGTGGCTGGAGGCCGACTTCGCGCTGCTGCTGGAGCCGACGCACGGCATCGTCGAGGCGGGGTGCCAGGGCACCATGCGCTCGGTCGTCACCACCACCGGCGTACGCGCCCACTCGGCCCGTTCCTGGCACGGGGTGAACGCGATCCACGCGGCCGGCGAGGTGCTCGACCGGCTGACCAACTACGAGGCGCGGCGGGTGACCATCGACGGCTGCGACTACCGGGAGGGGATGAACGCGGTCCGCATCCACGGCGGCGTGGCCGGCAACGTGGTGCCCGACCGGTGCGAGGTCGAGGTCAACTACCGGTTCGCGCCGGACCGGACCCCGGCCGAGGCCGAGGCGCACCTGCGCGAGGTCTTCGCCGGCTTCGACGTGCGGGTCACGGATTCGGCCGCCGGTGCCCCGCCCGGGCTGGAGGCGGCACCCGCCAAGGAGTTCCTCGCCGCGGTCGGTGCCGCGCCGATCGGCAAGCTGGGCTGGACGGACGTGGCCCGGTTCGCCGCGATGGGCATCCCGGCGCTGAACTTCGGCCCCGGTGACCCCAACCTGGCCCACCACCCCGACGAGCACGTGGAGATCAGCAAGATCCGGGAGGGCGCCGTCACCCTGCGCCGCTGGCTCGCCTCTTCCTGACGCTCTCCGCGCGGGTGTCCCCCGCATGGACGGAAGGTCCGCGTCGGACGACGCGGACCTTCCGTGCACGGTGTCGTCGGTGCGGTCAGACGGTGGTGGACGCGTCGGCGGCGGGCCGGACGTCGGTCTGGCCGCCCTGGTCGGTGGACGGTTCCATCAGGCGGGCGCGGCGGCGCTCGGCCACCACGTCGCGGATGCGGCGCTGCATCTGCCGCCGGATCCGGATCATCTCGCTGTTGCTGATCACGCTGACTCCTCCCCCGAAGGCGCGCGCCGGGGCATACCCGGTATGTGAATAGTAAGACGCCCGTGCGACCGAATTAGTTGCCCAAGATCCGGAAAAATATTTCCCGATCGTCGCCCGGCCCGGCCCCGCCCGTCGCCCTAGGCGGCCCGGCTCACGGTGCGCGCACCTGGCGGGTGCGGCTCCACTACGGTTGCTCCCATGGGTCAGAGCAACGGGCGGGAGGCCGGCCGCGAGCCGGGACGGGAACGGCACCGGGGGGCCGTGACGCTGCGGCGGCAGGCGATGACGGGCAGCACCGCCGACCAGCGCCTGCTCGATTCGCGGGGGCGTGAGGACTGGAAGACCAAGGACGCCTGGCGGGCGCTGCGCATCCTCTCCGAGTTCGTCGAGGGCTTCGACACCCTCGCCGACCTGCCCTCGGCGGTCAGCGTGTTCGGTTCCGCCCGCAGCCACCCGGAGAGCCCCGAGTGCCAGCTGGCCGAGGCGCTGGGCGCTGCCCTGGCCCGGGCCGGCTACGCGGTGATCACCGGCGGCGGGCCGGGCGTGATGGAGGCGGCCAACCGGGGCGCCAGCGAGGCCGGTGGGCTGTCGGTCGGCCTCGGCATCGAGCTCCCCTTCGAGCAGGGGCTCAACGACTGGGTCGACCTGGCCATCGACTTCCGCTACTTCTTCGCCCGCAAGACCATGTTCGTCAAGTACGCCCAGGCGTTCGTCGTGCTGCCCGGCGGGTTCGGCACCATGGACGAGCTCTTCGAGGCGCTCACCCTGGTGCAGACCGGCAAGGTGACCCGGTTCCCCGTGGTGCTGATGGGCGCCGACTACTGGAGCGGCCTGCTCGACTGGCTGCGCGACACGATGGCCGCCGACGGCAAGATCGGCCCCGTCGACCTGGAGCTGATCTGCGTGACCGACGACGTCGACGCGGCGGTCCGGCACATCGTGGAGGCCGAGGCCGCCCTCAACACCGAGCAGGAGGCCGTCCGCGAGGAGGCCGTCGCCGTCACCGCCGCCGACCAGCAGGCCGCCGCCGAGGCGGGCGACGAGAACCGGAAGCGCTGACATGGCGGCGATCTGCGTGTTCTGCGCCTCCTCCCGTACCCTCGACCAGCGCTGGCTGGACCTCGCGGCCGAGACGGGCGCGGAGATCGCCCGGCGCGGGCACACCCTCGTCAGCGGCGGCGGGTGCGTCGGCATGATGGGCGCGCTGGCCGACGGGGCGCGGGCCGCCGGCGGCCGGACGGTCGGGGTGATCCCGCAGTCGCTGGTCGACCTGGAGGTCGCCGACCTGGCGTCGGACGAGCTGCTGGTCACCGACTCGATGGCCAGCCGCAAGACCCTCATGATCGACAAGTCGGACGCGTTCCTCACCCTGCCGGGCGGGCTCGGCACCCTCGACGAGCTGTTCGAGGTCTGGACGACCGCCACCCTGGCCCTGCACGCGAAGCCGATGGTGCTGGTCGACACCGACGGCTTCTACCGCCCGGTGCTCGACTGGCTGGGGGCGCTGGCCGACCAGACCTTCCTCAAGCCCGCCGGCCTGGGCCTGCTCACCGTGACCGACACGGTCCCCGCCGCCCTGGACACCCTGGAACTCCAGCTCCTCTGACGGGGGAGTGTGGGTTGGTCCCCGGCGGGGTGGCGGGGTGGGGGTGTCGTACCGGCGTGGTGGGATGGACGGATGCAGGCGTACCGGCTGGTGCGTCGGCCTGCCGAGGCGGTCCGGGGGGACCACCGGCCCGGCGGGCCGGCCCGGGGGGACGGTCGGTCCGGGGGGCCGACCGAGGGTGAGCGGCGGTCCGGGGGGCCGGCCGACGGTGAGCGGCGGTCCGGGGGGCCGACCGACGGGGACGCGCACAGTGGGGCGGCGCGGCTGGCCGATCCGCGCCAGGCCGAGATCGTGGCGCACACCGACGGGCCGATGCTGGTGCTCGGCGGTCCCGGCACGGGCAAGACCGCCACGCTGGTCGAGGCCGTCGCCGCGCGGGTGGCCGAGGGCGTCGACCCGGAGCGGATCCTGGTGCTCACCTTCGGCCGCCGGGGCGCCACCGCGCTGCGCCAGCGGATCGAGGCCCGCGTCGCCGAGGGCGGGCACCGCGTGCTGCGCGAGCCGCTGGTGCGCACCCTTCCGGCGTACGCCTTCGGGCTGCTGCGGCGGGCGGCGGCCGAGCGCGGCGAGCCGTCCCCCCGGCTGCTCACCGGGCCGGAGCAGGATCTGATCATCCGCGAGCTGCTCGACGTGGTCGGCGAGGCGCCCGACGACGACCCGGTCGGCTGGCCGGAGGACCTTCGCCCCGCGTTGCGCACCCGGGCCTTCGCGGCGCAGCTGCGCGACCTGCTGATGCGCGCCGCCGAGCGGGGCGTCGGCCCCGTCGAGCTGGCCCAGCTGGGCGAGAAGCTCGGCCGCGCCGACTGGCCCGCCGCCGCGCGTTTCCTGCGGGAGTACGTGGCCGTGCTCGCCCTGCGCGACGTCAGCAACCGCGGCTCCGTCGCGTACGACCCGGCCGAGCTGGTCCGGGCCGCCACCGGGATGCTGCTCGACGATCCCGGGCTGCTCGCGGCCGAGCGCCGGCGGCTGGCGTACGTCTACGTCGACGAGTTGGCCGACACCGACCCGGCCCAGCAGGACCTGCTCGCGACGGTGGCCGGCGGCGGCAAGCCCCTGGTCGCGTTCGCCGACCCGGATTCCTCCACGTACGCGTTCCGGGGTGCCGACCCGGCGGGGGTGGCCACGTTCCCGCACCGCTTCCGCACCGCCTCGGGGGCGCCCGCGGCGCAGGTGGTGCTCACCACCTCCTACCGGGCCGGTGCCCGGCTGCTCGCCGCGTCCGGCCGGCTGGCGCGACGGCTGCGCGGCCCGGCGGCGCACCGCCGGCTGCACCCGCTGCCCGACGCGCCGCCCGGCGCGGTCGAGGTACGCACCTTCCGCTCGGCCACCAGCGAGGCGGCCTGGCTGGCGCACGCCCTGCGCGAGGCGCATCTGCTCGGCGGCGTGCCCTGGTCGGAGATGGCCGTGCTGGTCCGCTCCACCGGGCGGCAGCTGCCCTCGCTGCAACGTGCCCTGCACGCCGCCGGGGTGCCCACCGTCGTGCACGGCGAGGACCTGCCGCTGCACCTGCAACCGGCGGTCGCGCCGCTGCTGCTCCTGCTGCGCTGCGCCCTGGAGCCCGAGCGGCTCGACGAGGAGGCCGCCGTGGCGCTGCTGCACTCGCCGCTCGGCGGCGCCGATCCGCTGGCCGAGCGGCGGCTGCGGCAGGGGCTGCGCGCCCTGGCGCTGTCCGGCGGCGACCGCCGGCCCTCGGGCGAGCTGATCGTGGAGGCGCTGCGCGACCCGGCCGGGTTGGCCGGGATCGAGCGGCACTGGGCGGAGCCGGCGCAGACGGTGGCCGGTCTGCTGGCCGTGGCCCGGGAGGCCGCCGCGCGGCCCGGCGCCACGGCGGAGGACGTCCTCTGGGCGGTGTGGCGGGCCAGCGGGCTCGCCGAGCTGTGGTCCGCGGCGACCGGCCGCGGCCAGACGGTGACCGGCGAGGGCGACGTCGCGCGGCGCCGCCGCGCCGAGGCGGCCGACCGCGACCTCGACGCCGTGATGGTCCTCTTCGACGCGGCGGCCCGGTTCACCGACCGGCTGCCCGGCGCGCGTACGGAGGTCTTCCTCGACCACGTCCTCGGCCAGGACCTGCCGGCCGACACCCTCGCCCCGACCGCCGACCGGGGAGAGGCGGTACGGCTGCTCACCGCCCACGCCGCGAAGGGGCTGGAGTGGGATCTCGTGGCGGTCGCCGGGGTGCAGGAGGGCGTCTGGCCCGACCTGCGCCTGCGCGGCAGCCTGCTCGGCTCGGAGCGCCTGGTCGACGTGCTCGCCGGCCGGACGGCCGGCGCGGGCGTGGTGGCGGCCCTGGTCGGGCAGACCTCGGCGCTGCTCGACGAGGAGCGCCGGCTGTTCCACGTCGCGGTCACCCGGGCCCGGCGACGGCTGCTGGTCAGCGCGGTCGCCTCCGTCGCGGTGGGCGGCGACGACCACGAGGAGCAGCCGAGCCGCTTCCTCTACGAGCTGGGCCCCACCGACCCGACCGAGCCGGCCAGCCCGCCGGATCCGACCGGCCCGCCGGATCCCAGCGACCCGACCGGCCCGGCTGGCTCCACCGCGCCTTCCGCGTCAAGCGACGGTCCACCGCCCCCGGGGAGCCGACGCCCGGCCGGCGTCGCAGCGCGACCGGACGGGAGCGCGCCGCAGCGCCCGGAGGAAGGTGGCGCCTCCGCCGAGGAGGAGCCGGACCGGCCGGGGGCGTTGCCAGTGAGCCGGCCGCCCCGGGCGCTGACCCTGCCGGCGCTGGTGGCGGAGCTGCGTACCGCCGTCAGCGACCCGGCCGCGACCTACGCCCGGCGGCAGGCGGCGGCTGCCGAGCTGGCCCGGCTCGCCGCCGCCGGGGTGGCCGGCGCGCATCCGGACGACTGGTGGGGGCTGCGGCAGCTCTCCGACGACCGCCCGCTGGTCGACGAGGGGGAACCGGTCCGGGTCACCCCGTCGGCGATGGAGAGCGCGCTGCGGTGCAGCCTGCGCTGGCTGCTGGAGCGGCACGGCGGCAACCCGCCGGCCAGCGCCGCCCAGGGCGTCGGCAACCTGGTGCACGCCGCCGCGATGCTCGCCGAGGACGCCAGCGCCGACCGGGGGGCCCTGCTGGACTACGTCGCCGCCCGGTTCGACGTGATCGAGCTGGCCGCCCGCTGGATGGTCGGTCCGGAGCACAGCCGCGCCGAGGCGATGGTGGACAAGCTGCTCCGCTGGCTGGCCGCGAATCCGCGCCGGCTGCTCGCCATCGAGCACGAGTTCGCGGTGCGCCTCGACGACCCGCACCGGCCGGTCGAGCTGGTCGGTCGGGTGGACCGACTGGAGGTCGACGAGGACGGCCGGCTGGTCGTCATCGACCTGAAGACCGGCAAGTCCACCGCCGTCACGGCCAACGACCTCGCCGAGCACCCGCAGCTCGGCGCGTACCAGGCGGCGGTGGAGGCGGGGGGCTTCGCCGACTTCGGCGAGGAGTCCGGCGGCGCGGCCCTGGTGCAGCTCGGCACCGGCGCGAAGGACGCGAAGGAGCAGAGCCAACCGCCGGCGGGGGAGGGCCCGGACGCCGGCTGGGCGACCGCGCTGGTGCGACGCACCGCGGATACGATGGCCGCCGCCACCTTCGCCGCGGTCGCCAACTCCAAGTGCCGGGTCTGCCCGGTGCGTACCAGCTGCCCGGTGTCCGGGCAGGGCCGCCAGGTGGTCGAGCCGCCGACCACCCGTCGTCCGGAGACGCCTTGACGCAGCCCGCCCTGTTCAGCAGCGCGACCCCTGCGCCCCGGGTCGCCGACGCCGGCCCCCGCTACACGCCGGTGGAGCTGGCGAAGCTGCTGCGGCTGCCCGCGCCGACCCGGGAACAGGCCGCGATCATCGCCGCGCCCGTCGAGCCGCTGCTGGTGGTCGCGGGCGCCGGGTCGGGCAAGACGGAGACGATGGCCGCCCGGGTGGTCTGGCTGGTCGCCAACTCGTACGTGCGGCCGGAGCAGGTGCTCGGGCTCACCTTCACCCGCAAGGCCGCCGGGGAGCTGGCGCACCGGGTGCGTACGCGGCTCGACCAGTTGGTGCGTCGGCTAGGGCGGCGGGGGCGCGACCCGCTCGACGACCCGCTGGCCGGGGAGCCGACCGTCTCCACCTACCACTCGTACGCCGGCCGGATCGTCACCGAGCACGGGCTGCGGGCGGGCTACGAGCCGTCCACCCGGCTGCTCACCGAGGCGTCCCGCTGGCAGTTGGTCGACCTGCTGGTGCGCAACTACGACGGCGACATGTCCGGAGTGGACCGGATGCCGAGCACGATCACCGACGCGGTGCTGGCGCTGGCCGGGGAGCTGGACGAGCACCTGGTCGACCCGGACGCGCTGGCCGCGTGGACGGGCCGGTTCTTCGCCGAGGTGCAGGTGCGCCCCGGCCGGGTCTACGCCGACGTGCGCAAGGCGCTGCAACTCCAGCAGATCCGGCTGAAGCTGCTTCCGCTGGTGCGCGCGTACGCCCGGCGCAAGGAGGACTTCGAGGCGATGGACTTTGCCGACCAGCTCGCGCGGGCCGCCCGGGTCGCCCGCGACCACCCGGGCGTCGGCGAGATCGAGCGGGACCGGTTCCGGGTGGTGCTGCTCGACGAGTACCAGGACACCAGTCACGCCCAGGTGGTGCTGCTCAACGCGCTGTTCGGCGGCGGGCATCCGGTGACGGCGGTCGGCGACCCCTGCCAGTCGATCTACGGCTGGCGCGGGGCGAGCGCCGGCACCCTGGACCGCTTCCCCACGGAGTTCGCCCGCGCGGGCGGTGCGCCGGCCGAGGTGCTCAGCCTCACCACGAGCTGGCGCAACCGGCCCGAGATCCTCGGTGTCGCCAACGCGCTGGCCACCCCGCTGCGGGCGGCCGGCGCCCGGGTGCCGGAGCTGCGCGCGGCGATGAGCGTCAAGGAGCCGGTCCCGCACCGCAGCGCCCGCGGCGCCGCCGGCGGCACCGTCCACTGCGCCCTGCTGCGGACGTACGCCGACGAGGCCGACTGGATCGCCGACAGCGTGCTGCACGCCTGGCGCGGCGCGGCGGGGATGCCCGGCGTGCTGCCCGAGCACATCCCGGTGCCGCTGCGGCCCACGACCGCCGTGCTCGTGCGGCTGCGCAGCCAGATCCCGGCGATCGAGTCGGCGCTGCGCGAGCGCGGCCTGCCGGTCGAGGTGGTGGGCCTGGGCGGCCTGCTGGACACCCCCGAGGTGCGGGACGTGGTGTGCACGCTGCGGGTGCTGGCCGACCCGACGGACGGGGCCGCGCTGCTGCGGCTGCTGACCGGCGCGCGCTGGCGGATCGGGCCCCGGGACCTGGTGGCCCTGCACCGCCGGGCGAAGTCCATCGCGGCGGCCCGGCGCAGGCTCGCCGACGACGGCACCCCGGAGATCAGCCCGGATCTGCTCGACGAGGCGACCCTGGTGGAGGCGCTGGCCGACCTGGGCCCGGCCCAGGCGTACTCGGCGGAGGGCTACGCGCGGCTGCGGGCGTACGCCCGGGAGCTGGGCCTGCTGCGCTACCGGCTGGACCAGTCCCTGCCGGAGCTGATCGCGGACATCGAGCGGACGATCGGCCTGGACGTGGAGGTGGCGGTGCGGGCCGGCCGGGACGGGGCCGGTGACGCCGGCCTGGCGCGGGGCCACCTGGACGCGCTCGGCGACGTCGCCGCCCGGTTCAGCGGGGAGACGCCGGGCGGCACCCTGTCGGGGTTCCTGGCCTACCTGGCTGCCGCCGAGGACGAGGAGCGCGGCCTCACCCCGGGCGAGGTGGAGGTGGTCGAGGGCGCGGTGCAGATCCTCACCGCGCACGCCGCGAAGGGCCTGGAGTGGGACGTGGTCGCGGTGGCCGGGCTGAGCCGGGGCGTCTGGCCGGGGCCGGTGCGCAACTCCGACCACTGGCTCGGCGGGCTGGGCGTGCTGCCGTTTCCGTTGCGTGGTGACGCCGACGGGCTGCCGGAGCTGGGCCTGGCCGAGGCCGAGGACCAGCGGGGGGTGGCCCGGGCGCTGGAGGACTTCACCGACGCCTGGCGGGCGCACGACGAGCGGGAGGAGCGCCGGCTGGCGTACGTGGCGGTGACCCGCCCTCGGCGGCTGCTGCTCTGCTCCGGCTACTGGTGGGGGGAGGGCACCAAACGGCCGCGCGGCCCGTCGGTGCTGCTGCGGGAGGTGCACGACGCCTGCCTGGACGCCCGCGCCGGGCACCTGGTGGACGAGTGGGCGCCGGAGCCGCCGGGGGACGCGGTCAACCCGACGACCGAGGTGGTGCTGCGCGCCGAGTGGCCGGCCGACCCGCTGGGCGCCCGCCGGCCGGCGCTGGCCGAGGCGGCAGCCCTGGTCCGCCGCTTCCTCGCCGATGGCGACAGGGTGGCACGCCCGCTGCCCGGCGGCGAGACCGCCGAACGGACGCCGTCCGACGGCGACCCGGCGGCCCGCCCGCTGCCCGGCGGGGAGGCAGCGGCCCGCCCGCTGTCCGGCGGCGAGACGGCCGAACGGACGCCGTCCGGCGGCGACGACACCGCCGGGGTGGGCGCGGACCCGTCGGCTGGCGACGCGGACGTGGCGCGGTGGCGGCGGGAGGCCGACCTGCTGCTCGCCGAGCGGGCCGAGCTGACCCGGCAGTCCGGCGCGGTCGAGGTGGCCCTGCCCGGCCAGCTGTCGGTGACCCAGTTGGTGGCGCTGCGCCGGGATCCGGCGGCGCTGGCCCGCGCGCTGCGCCGCCCGGTGCCCACCGAACCCAATCCGTACGCCCGCCGGGGCACCGCCTTCCACACGTGGCTGGAGCAGCGGTTCGGCGCGGACCGGCTGCTCGACCTGGACGAGCTGCCGGGTGCGGCGGACGCGGACGCGGCGCCGGACGAGGCGTTGGCTGAGCTCCAGGAGCGTTTCCTGGCCAGCGAGTGGGCCGAGCGGGTGCCGGTCGAGGTGGAGGTGCCCTTCGCCACAGTGATCGCCGGAGTGGTGGTCCGGGGGCGGATGGACGCCGTCTTCGCCCGGCCGGGCGGGCGGTTCGACGTGGTCGACTGGAAGACCGGCCGGCAGCCCGTCGGCGCAGCCGCCGAGGTGGCCGCCGTGCAGCTCGCGGTCTACCGGCTGGCCTGGGCGGAGCTGGCCGGCGTGCCGGTGGAGCGGGTCGGTGCGGCGTTCCACTACGTGCGGGACGGGGTCACGGTCCGCCCGGCGGACCTGCTCGACGCGGACGGGCTGACCGCGCTGATCGTCTCCGTACCGGAAATTCCGGCAGACGGTGGCGCGGGGCCGAATCCGTGATAGGTTGGTCGCGTTGCAGTTATGGTTCCCAGAGACTCTGTGTGCGCCTGGAGGATTGTGGCCCAGGCGCTCTTTGTTGTGTCCGGAGTTCTCCGGGCGGGGCGACCAGAAGCGACAAGCGAGCCAGGCAGTTCCGCGTGGCGCGCTCCTCTTCGAGCCCGCAACAAGTGCGGGTTCGACGTTCCGTCAAGGAGACGAAACAAAAATGGCTATTGGCACCGTCAAGTGGTTCAACGCTGACAAGGGCTTCGGCTTCATCACTCCGGACGGCGGCGGCGCCGACGTCTTCGCCCACTTCTCGGCGATCCAGTCCTCCGGCTACCGGAGCCTGGACGAGAACCAGCGGGTCGAGTTCGAGGTGACCCAGGGCCAGAAGGGCCCGCAGGCGGAGAACATCCGCCCGCTCTGATCTTCGGATCTTCCAGGTAGCACCCATCGCGCCCTCCGGGCGCGGTGACGGGACCGGCCCGCCGCACTGTCGACCTGCGTGAGCAGGCGGCGAACGGCGGCGGGCCGGGGCCCGTACCCCTTTCGGTTCGTGCTTGTGAGTCACCTGCGGCCTGGCCCGCCGGTGACAGCGCCGCCTCCGGCGCCCTCCCTCGACACGTGCCGCGTCGAGGAAGGCTTCCGCATGACCACTGTCGTACCCTCTTTCGCCCTCACCGGGCTGGCCCCGGCGCTGCTCGCCGAGCTGACCGCCCAGGGCATCACCGAGCCGTTCCCGATCCAGTCGGCGACCCTGCCGGACTCGCTCGCCGGCCGGGACGTGCTCGGCCGGGGCCGCACCGGCTCCGGCAAGACGCTCGCCTTCGGGCTTCCCCTGCTGTCCCGCATCGCCGGCCGCCGGGCCCGCCCGGGCCGACCGTTGGCCCTGGTGCTGGTGCCCACCCGCGAGCTGGCCCAGCAGGTCACCACCGCGCTCGACCCGTACGCCCGCGCCGTCGGGCTGCGCTGCGCCACCGTCGTCGGCGGGCTTTCGCTGCAACGCCAGGCGGACGCCCTGCGCACCGGCGCCGAACTGGTCGTGGCCACCCCCGGCCGGCTGCACGACCTGATCAACCGCGGCGACGCCCGGCTGGACCAGGTCGGCATCACCGTGCTCGACGAGGCCGACCAGATGGCCGACATGGGCTTCCTGCCGCAGGTCACCAAGCTGCTGGAGCAGGTCGCCCCGAACGGGCAGCGGATGCTCTTCTCGGCCACCCTGGACGGCGGCGTGGACAAGCTGGTCCGCCGCTTCCTGAGCAGCCCCGTGACGCACTCGGTGGATCCGGGTACCGCCACGGTGACCGCGATGACCCACCACGTGCTGCACGTCGACGCGCTGGACAAGCCGACCGCGCTGACCTGGATCGCCGCCCGCGAGGGCCGCACCATCCTGTTCATGGGCACCAAGCACCGCGCCGACCGGCTGGCCCGCCAGCTGCTGTCCAAGGGAGTACGTGCCGCCGCGCTGCACGGGGGGAAGTCCCAGCCGCAGCGCACCCGGATCCTGGAGCAGTTCCGCACCGGGCAGGTGACGGCGCTGGTCGCCACCGACGTGGCGGCGCGGGGCATCCACGTGGACGGGCTGGACATGGTGGTCAACGTGGACCCGCCCGCCGAGGCGAAGGACTACCTGCACCGTGGTGGGCGTACCGCCCGGGCGGGGGAGTCCGGCACGGTCGTCACCCTGGTCCTGCCGGAGCAGCGCCGGGACGTGTCCCGGCTGATGTCGACCGCCGGGATCCGTCCCGAGTCCGCCCAGGTGCGGTCCGGCGACGAGGCCCTGGCCCGGGTGACCGGCGCCCGGGAGCCGTCCGGCGTGCCGGTGACGATCGCGCCGCCCGCGCCGCAGGCCGCCTCCGCCGGGTCTGCCGGCGGCCGGTCGGCCGGCCGCGCCGGTGAGGGCGGCCGGGCTCCGCACCGCGCCTCGGGGCGGCCCCGCCGCTCGCGCCGCCCCCGCACCCCGCACGCCTCCTGACCAACCCTCCACGTCACGCTCTCCCATCGGCTCCGGGCACCCGTGCCCGGAGCCGACGGCTGAGTCTGGAATCAGCGGACGTTACGTCCGATCGGCGACTGTTTCCGCCGCCGGGGGTGGTGGAAGCTGGGGCGGGGGAAGATCCGGGCGGGACCGCCCGGCGTGGGAGGGGTGACCATGGCGGGCGACGCCGGCTCGGGCGCGGCGCGGGAACTGTTGCTGGTGCTCGCGGTGGCGCTGGCCGGGCTGCTGCTCGCCGTGGTCGCGGTGTTCACGCCATGGCACGCCACCCCGGACGGGGCCGCGCCAGCCGCTCCGGTCGAGCTTCGCAGCCCGACGGAGCGGCCGGTGTCCACCGTCGGCTGACCGTCGCCGGGGCCCGCCTGCCCGTCGCCGGAGGAGCCGGTGCGCGGTCAGCCGGCGCGGGTCTCCCCGGCGCCGGCCGGGAAGTGGTCCGCCCCCAGCAGGTCGGCGAGGGTGGTCCGGTCGACCACCAGGGCGATCGCGCCGTGCACGGCCAGCCAGACGTCCCGCAGTCCGGTCGCCACACCCGCGTAGCCGGCCCGCTCGGCCGGCAGCCCGCGGACGGTCGTCAGGGACCCGCCGATCGCGCGGAGCACGTCGCCGACGCTGATCTCCACCGCCGGGCGGGCCAGGGCGTACCCGCCCTCGGTGCCCCGGTGGCTGACCAGCAGACCGGCCCGGCGCAGGTCGACCAGGATGCCCTGGAGAAAGCTCAGCGGGATGTCCTGGCTGTCGGCCAGCGTCCCCGCCTTGACCAGCTCGCCGCCACCGACCGGAGCCGCGGCGGCGACGGCGAGCATGGCCCGGAGCGCATAGTCACTGCGCGCGGAGACGTACACGTCACTGACCCGCCTGGTCCAACACGCCCCAGCGCCGCCGGATCGCCTTGTCCGCCGCCCCGAACGCGGCGTCCACCGCCAGGCCCAGCACCAGGATCACGATCATCGTGGAGATCAGCCAGGGCGAGTCGGAGAGTTCCCGCGAGTAGGTGAGCTGCGCGCCCAGCGAGGTCTGCGAGATGCCGACCACGATCAGCTCGCCGGCCATCAGGCTGCGCCAGGAGAACGCCCAGCCCTGCTTGAGACCGGCCACGATGGCCGGCAGCGCGGCGGGCGCGATGACGTACCGGTACAGGTTCAGCCCTCGGGCGCCGAGGTTGCGGCCGGCGCGCAGCAGCAGCGGCGGCACGTAGTCCACACCGGCGATCACGCCGTTGGCGATGGACGGCGCGGCGCCGAGCACCACCACGAAGAAGATGGCCTTCTCGCTCAGCTCGAACAGCAGGATCGCCAGCGGGAACCAGGCGATCGACGGCATCGTCTGCAACGCGGTGATCATCGAACCGATCGCGGCCCGCAGGATCCGCGACCGGGCCACCGCGAGGCCGAGCAGCAGGCCGACGGCGACCGAGAAGACGTAGCCGAGGGCCGCCCGACGCAGGGTGGTGACCAGCCCCTCCCAGAGCTGGACGCCGCTGACCTGCCGGAGCAGCTCCTGACCCACGGCGACCGGGCCCGGCAACGAGTACTCGGGCTTCCAGCCGGTCCAGACCACGACCTGCCAGGCGCCGACGGCGAGGACGAGGGCGGCCAGCTTCGGCCAGGTCGCCGCCCAGAGCCGGCTGGCCCGCGTACGGCTCTTCTCCCGACCAGCCAGCTCCAGGGCGTCCAGCCCGGAGATCTCCGCGTCGGTACGCGGGACGGCGGCGAGGGTGTCACCGGCCATGGCGGCCCACCTCCGTACGCAGGCGGCCGGTGACCTCGGCGGCGATCGCGGCGACCTCGGGGGAGTCGATGCGGCGCGGCCGGGGCACGTCGACCGGGGTGGACCAGATGATCCGGCCGGGCCGGCTGGAGAGCAGGATGATCCGGTCGGCGAGCCGGGCCGCCTCGCGGACGTTGTGCGTCACGAAGAGCACGGTGAGCCGCCGCTCGGTCCAGATCCGTTCCAGCTCGTCGTGCAGGATGTCCCGGGTCATCGCGTCCAGCGCGCCGAATGGCTCGTCCATCAGCAGCACCGGCGTGTCCAGGGCGAGGGTGCGGGCCAGCGCCACCCGCTGGCGCATGCCGCCGGACAGTTCGTGCGGGCGCTTGCGGCCGAAGTCGGCCAGGTGGACCGTGCCGAGCAGTTCGGCGACCCGGTTCCGCCGCGCCGCCCGGGGCAGCCCGCGCAGTTTCAGCGGCACCTCGACGTTGCCCTCGACGGTGAGCCAGGGGAAGAGGGCGGGCTCCTGGAACATCAGTCCCGGGTCGACGCCCTCGTCGAGGGTGATCCGCCCGCCGCTGGGCAGGTCGAGGCCGGCGACCAGGTTGAGCAGGGTGCTCTTGCCGCAGCCGGAGGCCCCGACCAGGCAGACGAACTCGCCGGGCGCGACGTCGAGGGAGACCCCGTCCAGGGCGACGACGGCGTTCGCCCCGCGCCCGTACACCTTGGTGACGCCGTGCAGCGCGACCGAGCCGGTCGCGCTGCGTGGCGTCGTCGTGGTCGACGTCATGGTTGGACGACCCCGGGCTTGCCCTGGCCCTTGAGCACCTCGTTGAGGTGGGTGAGGTCGTAGAGGCCGTCGAGGCTGACCGGCTGGGTCAGCCCGACCGCGACGGCGTGGTCGAGACCGGTCTTCAGCGACGAGGCGATCGGGTCGTTGGTGAACTCCAGCGTCGGCCAGGCCTGCTTGATCAGCTTGAGGTCGAGCGGCTTGCCGCTGATCTTGCCGATGTGGTCGGAGATGGCCTGGTGCGCCTCGTCGGGCCTGCCGTTGACGAACTCGTTCGCGGCCACCTGGCCCTCGACCAGCTTCTTCACCACGTCCGGGTGGGCCTTGAGGAACTTGGTGCTGACGATCAGGTTGGTGATGACGAACTTCCGGTCCGGCCAGAGGTCGCGCTCGTCGACGAGCACCTTGCCCCCGGCGTTGACCAGCCGGGACACGAACGGCTCGGGCACCCAGGCGCCGTCGACGGCCCCGCTGTTGAACGTCTCCACCGTCTGGGCGTTCTCCTGCGGAATGATCTTGACGTCGCCGCCGCCCTCCTTGGTCGTCGTGAGGCCCTTCTCCTTCAGCCAGTGGCGGATGGCCACGTCCTGGGTGTTGCCCAGCTGCGGGGTGGCGATCTTCTTGCCCCGGAGCTGCTCCACCGAGGTGATCTCGGGCTTGACGACGAGCGCGACGCCGCCGGAGGCCGCGCCGGAGATGACCCGGACGGCCTCGCCCTTCGACTTCGAGAAGGCGTTCACCGTCGGGTTCGGGCCGATGTACGTGGCGTCGAGCGCGCCGGAGAAGATCGCCTCGATGGCGGCGGGGCCGGCGTTGAAGGTCTTCGTCTCCAGCTTGACGTCGCCGCCGAGCTTCTCGGCGAAGATGCCCTTCTCCACGCCGACCACGGCCGGTGCGTGGGTGATGTTGGGGAAGTAGCCGAGCCGCAGCGTCGTCGGGCCGGAGCCGCCGCCCGCGCCCTCGCTGTCGTCGCCGCAGGCGGCGGCGGTGCCCAGGGTCGCCGCGCCGACGACGGCGAGGGTGGCCAGGGAGACCCACCGACGCATGGGGAGCCGTCTCATCGTCCATCCAATCCGCAGTATTCCTACTTAGTTGGTAGGAAGATTGGGGCAGGCGGTGAACTGGCGTCAAGGGCCAACCACATGGCGGGATGGGCATCCCAGAAAAAGCGCCAATCTCTACCGGTTGAGTGTGCTTTGCGGCCGGGGCTCGCAGCGTCGCCCCCGGCTGCCGGAGCGGCTGCCCGCGACGCCCCGGGCGCCGGTCGGGGCGGCAGGGGAGAGGTGGCCGGTGGCGGGGGTGCCGACGCGCTAGGGTCGACCCCGTGGCGGCGCGGAGATCGAGAATTCCAGCGACGAAGTACCCGGTAGAGCGGTTCACGCTCGACAACGGCCTGCGGGTGGTCCTGACCCCCGACCGCAGCGCCCCGGTGATCGGGGTGGCGGTCGTCTACGACGTCGGCATCCGCTCCGAACCCGAGGGGCGCAGCGGCTTCGCCCACCTCTTCGAGCACCTCATGTTCCAGGGCTCCGAGAATCTGGAGAAGCTGGCGCACTTCCGGCACGTGCAGGGGGCGGGCGGCACCTTCAACGGCTCCACCCACCTGGACTACACCGACTACTTCGAGACCCTGCCGAGCAACGCCCTGGAGCGCGCGCTGTTCCTGGAGGCGGACCGGATGCGCGGCCCCCGGCTGACCGAGGAGAACCTGCGCAACCAGGTCGACGTGGTCAAGGAGGAGATCCGGGTCAACGTCCTCAACCGCCCGTACGGCGGTTTTCCCTGGCTGACCCTGCCACCTGTCATGTTCGACACCTTCCCGAACGCGCACGACGGCTACGGCTCCTTCGTCGACCTGGAGTCGGCCACCGTCCCCGACGCCGCCGACTTCTTCCGCCGCTACTACGCGAGCGGCAACGCGGTGCTGGCGGTCAGCGGCGACATCGACGTCGCCGAGGCGACCACGCTGATCGAGCGGCACTTCGGCGACGTGCCGGCGCGTCCCGCCCCGAAGCGGCCCGACTTCGCCGAGCCCGACCTGACCGAGGAGCGGCGCACCTCGTACACCGACGAGTTGGCCCCGCTGCCGGCGGTGGCCGGCGCCTGGCGGGTGCCCGACCCGATCACCGACTTCGCCGCCTACCTGCCGTACGTCGTGCTGGCCGAGGTGCTCACCGACGGCGACGCGTCCCGGCTGGTAGAGCGGCTGGTCCAGCGGGACCGGGCGGTGACCAGCCTCGGCGGCTACGTCGGCTTCATGGGCGACCCGTTCGACGTGCGGGACCCGACGGCACTGCTGCTCCAGGCGCACCTGCCGCCCGGCGGGGACGTGGACAAGGTGCTGCGCACCATCGACGAGGAGCTGGACCGGCTGGCCACCGACGGCGTGGCCGAGGGAGAACTGGCCCGCACCCAGGCCCGGATGGCGACCCACCTGCTGCGCGACACCGACGCGGTGCTCGGCCGGGCGTTGCAGATGGCCGTGCTGGAGCAGCAGCGCGGCGAGCCGGGGCTGCTCAACGACCTGCCCCGGCTCGTCGGCGAGGTCACCGACGAGCAGGTCCGCGCCGCCGCGGCCACCCTGCGGCCCGAGCGCCGCGCGTCCATCGAGGTCATCCCCGGAGGTAACAGGTGAGCGCGAGGAGTGAGCCGGGTTTGCGAGCCCCGCAGTCGCGAGCGAAGGAAGACCAGTGACGGCAACCGCACCGGCCGCGCCCCGGGCGCTGCCGCCGCTCGGCCCGAACCGCAAGCTCAAGCTGCCGAAGCAGGCCGAGCGCACGCTGGGCAACGGGCTGACCGTGATCGCCGTACGCCGGCCGGCGGTGCCGCTGGTGGAGGTGCGGCTGTGGATGCCGTTCGGCCGCACCCACCTCGCCCGGGGCGCCATGCTCGCGCAGACCCTGCTCTCCGGCACGGGGACCATGTCCAGCGTGCAGATCGCGGCCGAGTTGCAGAAGGTCGGCGGCGGGCTCTCCGCCGGGATCGACCCGGACCGGCTGATGCTCTCCGGCGCCGGGCTGGTCACCGGGCTGGACCGGATGCTGGAGATCCTCGCCGAGGTGCTGACCGGCGCGGCCTACCCGAACGACGACGTCGCCACGGAACGGGACCGGCTGGTGGACCGGATCCACGTGGCGCGGAGCCAGCCGGCGCACCTGGCCCGCACCGCCCTGCTCCGGCGGGTCTACGGCAGCCACCCGTACGCGGTGCAGACCCCCGAACCGGAGGCGGTCCGGGCGGTCCGGCCGGGAGTGCTGCGGACCCTGCACGCCCAGCGGGTGCACCCCGCCGACGCCGTGCTGGTGCTGGTCGGTGAAGTGCAGCCGGACCGGGCGCTGGACGCCGCCGAGAAGGCGCTGTCCGGGTGGACCGGCGCCGGGCACACCGCCGACCTGCCGCCCGCCCCGCCGCTGGAGCCCGGGCCGCTGCTGCTGGTCGACCGCCCGGGGGCGGTGCAGTCCTCGCTGCGGATCGCGCTGCCGGCGGTGCCCCGCACCCACCCTGACCACGCCGCGCTGCAACTGGCCAACCTGATCTTCGGTGGCTACTTCTCCTCCCGCTGGGTGGAGAACATCCGCGAGGACAAGGGCTACACGTACGGGGGGCACTCCCTCGTCGAGCACTCGGTGGCCGGGTCGGTGCTGGTCGCCGCCGTCGACGTGGCCACCGAGGTCACCGGGCCGGCGCTGCTGGAGACGACGTACGAACTCGGCCGGCTGGCCTCCCTCCCGCCCCGCGAGGACGAGCTGGAGCAGGCCCGCCAGTACGCCCTCGGCACCCTCCAGCTCGGGATGTCCACCCAGGCCGGGCTCGCCTCGCTGACCAGCGCGTACGCCGGCAGCGGGCTGCGCCTGGAGTTCCTGGCCGAGCACGCCGCCCGGCTGGCGAAGGCGACCGTGGCCGACGTGGCCGAGGCGGCGGCCCGCTACCTCGCCCCGGCGCAGGCGGTCACCGTGGTGCTGGGCGACGCCGAACGGATCGGGCGGCAGGTGGCGGCGCTGGCCCCGGTCACCACCGAGCCGGCACGACCGTGAGCGGTGAGCCCGCGCCGCCGCTGGCCCGTTCCACCCTGGACCGGGCGGCCCACCGGCGCACCGACCCCGGGTGGCTGGCGCAGGCGTGGAGCCGGGCCCGGGTGCTGGTGCTCGACGCCGCCGACGGCGGCCGGGCGCTGGTGCGTACCGACACGTCGCCGCCGAAGCTGGTGCTTGTCGATCCGGCCGGGCTGCCCGAGCCGACGTCGCCGATGTTCCTCGGCGTCGAGCCGGACGGGGTGCCGGTCTTCGCCGTGGACGCCCCGCTGCCGGCGGTGTCGGGGGCCCGGGCGGCGCACCTGCGCGAGGTCGGGCACCTGCTCGGCGACCGCGACGCCGGGCTGTTCACCACCGCGCTGGCGCTGGTCAACTGGCATCTGCGGCACCGCTACTCGTCGGCCACCGGGCACCCGACCGAGGTGGACGAGGCCGGCTGGTCCCGGGTCGACCCGGCCGGGGAACGGATCTGGCCGCGTACCGATCCCGCGATGATCGTGCTGGTGCACGACGGCGTCCCGGGCCTGGACGGGCGGTGTCTGCTCGGCAACAACGCCACCTGGCCGCACACCGCCGGCGAGCGCCGGTTCTCCTGCCTCGCCGGCTACGTCGAGCCGGGGGAGTCGGCCGAGGCCGCGGTGCTGCGCGAGGTCCGCGAGGAGGTCGGCGTCCCGGTCGACGACATCGCGTACGCGGGCAGCCAGGCGTGGCCGTTCCCCGGCTCCCTGATGCTCGGCTTCCTCGCCACGGCGGATCCGGAGCACCCGGTGCAGGTGGATCCGACGGAGATCGCGTTCGCCCGGTGGTTCTCCCGCAGGGAGATCGGCGCGGCACTGACGGGACGGCCGGTGGAGGTCGGCGGGGCCCGCCTGGTGCTGCCGCCGCCGTCGTCGATCGCGCTCTTCCTGATCCACCGCTGGCTCGACGGGCACTGCTGAGGCGGTCTTCGCCGCGCGAGCGTGCCGGTGGCCGGGGTCGTGCGGTCCCGGCCCGTGGCCGCCGTTGCCGCGACGGTCACGGACCGGGAACACGGGCCGCCGTGGTCGGCTGGGGCAAAGGAGCACGGCGGGGGAGCCGGTCCGACCACGACGGACGTCTGGGTGCGGGTCAGCTGCCTCGGTCGTCGGGTGCGGCCCGCCGCCCGTGGCCCGGCTCGTCGAGCGGGAGCACCTTGACCCGTTGCTTGCCGGAGCGGACCGCGCCGACCGTGGCGAGGGCCCGGGCCAGCAGCAGCGCGGCGTCGCGCTCCTCGGCGTGCACGATCTGGCGGCGCGGCTCGGGCGTGGTGGTCTCGTCGCGGAGTCGGTCACCGCACGCCCAGGCGGCGGCGATGTCCACGTCGGCGGCAGCGCGGATGTCGGTGCGAACGATCAGGAACCGCATGCGGGTCTCCGGATGAATCGCGAGGGTGGGGAACGGGTGGAAGTTCCACGTCACTCTGTCGTCATGTTACGCCGCGCGGTCGTCTCATCAAGTGAAACGCGACGATTGGTCCGGAGGCTCATCCGATCAGCGGATGCCTGGTCGGCGGGGTGGCAGGGCGCAGACGCGACGGGGCCGCCGGCACGCTGCCGGCGGCCCCGCGACGGTCGACGGATCAGTTCAGATCGAACTGTCCGTTCTTCGCGCCGGCGATGAAGCCCAGCCAGCCGGCCCGGTTGAACAGCAGCACCGGACCGCCCTGGTCCTTGCTGTCCCGCAGGGCCACGGCGACCGGTCCGGTCCTCAGTGGTGCGACCTCGACGCAGTTCGAGGTCTGGCTGCGCGTGCTCTTACGCCACGGGGCGTCGGTGAGCTGGGCGAGTACGGACGGCGTGTTGCGGATCTCGTTCATCGTGTCACTCCTGAGGTGAACTGCTCCGATGGAACGAGTGGCGCCGCACGACCCGACGGTGGGCCCCCGTGATCACCGATCCGTCAGGCGCCCGGAATACCGGCGACGTTGGGTCGGCGCCGTTGCCGGCCCGTACGCCACCGTGGACGCGGTCGCCGTGCCGGGCAGCCGCCCCGTCGCCTCGATCAGCCAGGAGAGGGTGTCCGATTCGGAGAGCGCCGCCGTGCATAGCCACTCGAACACCACTTTATAGCGATTTAGGGCGTTTACCTCGGTCGACATGACGTCGGTGAACCCCCCTTCGATGGCCAGGGTCTCCGGATCGAGCGGATCGGCGAACCGGTAGACCGAGAACGCGGTCGGCGGGAGGTACCAGTCGCCGACCTGGGTGTCGCGCGGCAGGACGTGCAGCGTGACGTTCGGCAGCATCGCCAGTTCGCAGAGCTGCACCAGCTGCGCGCGCAGCACCTCCGGCGGCCCGGTCCGGCCGCCGAGCGCCGCCTCCTCCAGCACCGCCGTGTAGCGGGGCGCGTCGGTCGAGCGGGTGAGCAGCGACTGCCGGGCCAGCCGGGCCCGCACCTCGGTGTCGATGTCCTCGCCGGCCTCCGGGTCGCCGGCCTCCTCGTCGACCTGCCGGGCCGAGGCGATCCGCACCGACGCGTAGTCCGGCGTCTGGAGCAGGCCCGGCACCAGGACGGGGTTGTATTCCGAGATCTCCGCGCAGCCGGCCTCCAGCTCGGCGAAGCTGCGCTGCTGCTGGGTCATCACCGGGTAGTTGCGCAGCCAGCCGCGGATGTCGCCGGCCTCGTCGGTGATGCCGAGGAGTTCCCGGCGCAGCGCCTCGTCGGCGCCGTAGAGATCCAACAGCACGCGCACGTCGTCCGGGTCCGGGCGGCTGCGGCCGTTCTCCAACCGGGACAACTTGGACGCGGACGCCCAGCCGATCCGCTCGATGACCTGGTCTCCCGTGAGACCCGCGGCCTCGCGCAACCGGCGCAGCTCGGTGCCCAACCTGCGGCGGCGCAGGATCGGGCTGGGTGAGGCAGGAGGCACGACGTCCTCTTTTCCCGTGGACCGCCGCAGACGCGACGGTAACTGTATGAAATTCGCCCCCCACGGTCAGTATGGACGGCGCGCCTCCCGCCGGAGGTCCCGGTGGGGGCGTGTCTCGCAGAAAAGAGGACCGTGGAAGGGCGCGGCGTCCGGTACGACGCCGTCGGCCCGGCCGCGCCACCCCAGACCGCGCCACGCCGCGCACCACCCCGCCGGAGGGACCCCATGCGCACCGTCCTGCGCCGCCCGGATTTCCGCCTGCTCTTCGGCGGCCTGCTCGCCAGCATGGCCGCCGAGTCGATCCTGTTGCTGGCCCTCGCCATCTGGGTGAAGGACCTGACCGGGTCGGACGGGCTGGCCGGCGCCACCATCTTCGCGGTCATCGCCCCGATGACCCTGGCCCCGCTGGTGGGGTGGATCGTCGACCGCTACCCTCGGCGCCCGTTCTTCGTGGCGGCGAACCTGGTGACGGCCGTTCTGCTCACCCCGCTCCTCGTGGTGCGGGACCGGGCCGACGTGTGGATCATCTACGTGGTGGCGGCCCTCTACGGCCTGTCGTACATCACCCTCAGCGCGGTGCTCAGCGGCCTGATCCGCCAGCTCGTGCCGGTGGAACTGCTGGCCGAGGCGAACGGCGTGCTCCAGACCGTGCGCCAGGGGCTGCGGCTGGTCGGCCCGCTGGCCGGCGCCGGGCTCTACGCCGCCGTCGGCGGTTGGATGCTGGCCGTGATCGGGATGGTCGGCTTCCTGTCGGCGGCCGTCGTGGTGGGCCTGATCCGCACGACGGAGACGCCGCCGGCCGGGCCCGGGCTGCGCTGGCCGGCCGAGGTGAGCGCCGGGCTGCGTCACCTGGCCGGGGAGCCGGCGCTGCGCCGGGCGCTGCTCGGCTACGGGCTGGGCTCGCTGGCGATGGGCTTCAGCGAGTCGTTGATCTTCGCGTACGTCGACCAGGGGCTGCGCCGGGACGCCGCGTTCGTCGGCGTGCTGGTCACCGTGCAGGGCATCGGCGGACTGGTCGGCGGGCTGCTCTCCCCGGCCGTGGTACGCCGCGCCGGCGAGGTGGGCACGCTCGCCGCCGGGGTGGCGTTCTTCGGACCGGCCTCGCTGGCGCTGGTGTACCCGAACCTCTGGCTCGGCTTCGTCGCCGTACTGCTGGCCGGGGTGTCGCTGCCGCTGACGATGGTCGGGCTGCACACGCTGATCCAGCGGCGTACCCCGCAGGGGCTGCTCGGCCGGGTCGCCGCGGCCTCGGAGGCCGTGGTCAGCGGCCCGCAGGCGCTCTCGATCGGCGCGGGGGCGCTGCTCGTCGGGGTGCTGGACTACCGCGTCCTGTTCGCCCTGATCGGGGTGGTCACCCTGCTCGCCGGCGGCTACCTCTGGCACGGCCGCACGCTCAGCCCACCGCCACCCGTCCGGATCCCCGCCCCCCGCCGGCCCGCCGAGGGGTCCACCGCCGTCGGCCCGGCCGTCGCCGCGAGCCAGGAGGTGGTCGGCACGACCCCACCGGGCCCGGCGCGCTGAACCGCCGCGTCGTCAGGACCTCCCGTGGTACGCGACGAGCGGCCGGCCCGGGTGGGCGGCCGCTCGTCGGCGGTGCTGCGTACGGTCAGGCGTCGATCGTGGCCAGGTGCTGCTTGACCTGAATGATCGAGGGGTTGGTCAGGGCGCTGCCGTCGGCGAAACGCAGCGTCGGGACGGTCTGGTTGCCGCCGTTGACGCTCATCACGAACTCCGCGGCCTTCGCGTCCTGCTCGATGTCGACCACCTCGTAGCCGATGCCCTCCCGGTCGAGCTGCGACTTCAGCCGGTGGCAGTAGCCGCACCAGGGGGTCGAGTACATCGTCAGCATGGTCAGATCCTCCAACGGTCCGCGTGGCGGCTTGCCGATCAAGCCCAGGCTAATCGCTGCAACGTCTGGCGGAGCTGAGACAATTCCTCGCTGTGGTGGTTCACTCAGCATCCGAACGCGTGCTCGCCGGGCTCGACCCCGAGCAGCGGTCGGCGGTGACCGCCCCCGCCGGCCCGGTCTGCATCCTGGCCGGCGCCGGCACCGGCAAGACCCGCGCGGTCACCTCCCGGATCGCCCACCGGGCGCTCTCGGGGGAGATCTCCGCCCGGCACGTGCTCGCGGTGACCTTCACGGCCCGCGCCGCCGCCGAGATGCGCGCCCGGCTCACCGCGCTCGGGGTGGGTGGCGTCCAGGCCCGCACCTTCCACGCGGCGGCGCTGCGCCAGGTGCGCTACTTCGCGCCCCGGCTGCTCCAGGGGCGGGCCATGCCCGAGCTGCTGGACAGCAAGGTCCGGCTGGTCACCCTCGCCGCGGCCAAGGCCGGCCTGCGCACCGACCGGGCGGCCGCCCGGGACCTCGCCGGCGAGATCGAGTGGGCGAAGTCGTCGCTGGTGGAACCGGGGGAGTACGTCGTCGCAGCGGCGAAGGCGATGCGGGACACCCCGCACGAGCCGGGCCGCGTCGCCGAGGTCTTCGCGGCGTACGAGCGGCTCAAGCGGTCCAACGGGGTGATCGACTTCGAGGACATGCTGCGCGCCGCGGTCTGGGGCATCGAGGAGCACCGGGACGTCGCCGAGCAGGTCCGCGCCCAGTACCGGCACTTCGTCGTCGACGAGTACCAGGACGTCAACCCCCTCCAGCAGCGGCTGCTCCAGGCGTGGCTGGGCGGGCGGGACGACCTGACCGTGGTCGGCGACGCCAGCCAGACGATCTACTCGTTCACCGGGGCCACCTCGTCGTACCTGGTCGACTTCCCGCGCCGGTACCGGGGCGCGACGGTGGTCCGGCTGGTCCGCGACTACCGCTCCACCCCGCAGGTCGTCGGGCTGGCCAACGCGGTGATCTCCCAGGCGCGGGGCGCCGAGGCCCGGCTGCGCCTGGAGCTGGTCGGCCAGCGCCCGCCCGGCCCCGAACCGGAGCTGCGGATCTTCACGGACGAGCCGGCCGAGGCCAACGCGGTGGCCGCCCGCTGCCGCGCCCTGGTCGACGCCGGCACCCCGGCGAGGGAGATCGCCGTGCTGTTCCGGACCAACGCGCAGTCCGAGGCGTACGAGAAGGCGCTGACCGAGGCGCAGGTGCCGTACGTGGTGCAGGGGGCCGAGCGGTTCTTCGAGCGCGCCGAGGTGCGGCAGGCGATGGTCGCCCTGCGGGCCGCCACCCGGTCGATCCCCGGGGAGACCCCGCTGCCCGCCGCCGTGGTGGAGGCGCTCACCGCGGTCGGCTGGGCCCCCGACGCCGCCCCGGCCGGTGGCGCCGCCCGCGAGCGGTGGGAGGCGCTCGCCGCGCTGGTGCAACTCGCCGAGGAGTACGCGGCCACCCCGCAGGTGCTGCCGATCGGGCCCGCCGCCTCGGTCGAGCGCCCCGTCACCCTGGCCGACTTCAACGACGAGCTGGCCCGCCGGGCCGCCGCACAGCACGTGCCGACGGTCGACGGGGTGACCCTGGCCTCGCTGCACTCCGCCAAGGGCCTGGAGTGGGACGCGGTCTTCCTGGTCGGCCTCTCCGAGGGCACCCTGCCCACCACGTACGCCAAGACCGTCGAACAGGTCGAGGAGGAGCGCCGGCTGCTCTACGTCGGCGTCACCCGGGCGCGCGAGTGGCTCTGGCTGTCGTACGCCTCGGCCCGCTCCCCGGGCGGGCGGGCCCGGCGGCCCTCGCGGTTCCTGCCGCAGCTCGACCGCTCCGGCGGGGCGGAGCGGGCCGGGGCCGCTCCCGCGGCGCGCCGGCCGGAGCGCCGTCGGACCCAGATCGTCTCCTGCCGGATCTGCGGCGCCACCCTGCTCGCCGGACCGGACCGCAAGCTCGGCCGCTGCCCCACCTGCCCCTCGGACATCGACGAGGAGCTGCACGAACGGCTGCACGAGTGGCGCCAGCGGGTGGCCGGCGGGCAGCGGGTACCGGCCTATGTGGTCTTCACCGACGCCACCCTGGTCGCGCTCGCGGAGCGGCGCCCCGGCCGAACGGAGGAGCTGATCGCCATCGCCGGCATCGGGCCCCGGAAACTCGGCCTCTACGGGGAGGCGGTGCTGGCGCTGGTGGCGGGCGCGGCGGTCGACGACATCTGCCCGGAGAAAACTTTCGAAATCTCGCCGTAAATTCGTTTGCCCTCGCCCCGTGGCGAGGAATAGCCTCATGACACACCTCGCGAGCGGCGCCATTCGGGCTGCTCACGAGGGGTAGAGACCGTATCGGCACGAGTGAACGTCAGAGGAGGTGGTCCCGATGGAGATCGTCTACATCAACGAGCGTCCGGCGGCGCTGCCCGCTGTCGTCGCTCCGTTGTCGGCTGTCCGGGTGGCCCTCGCCGCTGCGCGACCGTCGGTTTCCCAGGTGCACCGTGTCGAGGCTCAGGCCGAGCTGATTCTCGCCACCGCGCCGAACGGAAACCAGGGGACCAGTGGCTTCACGGGCAAGGGCGTCGATGCTGTCAAGCGTCACATGGGCGCCCGCGGAGTTCCACCTCGAGGTAGACCGGTCTGATTCTCAGACACCGGCTCACCTCGAGGCCGCGGAACCCGCTACCGGGATCCGCGGCCTCAGTTTTTTGCCCGCCAAGTACGTCGGAAATGCGATCCACGAGATCGAAGTGAGAGAGAGGTGACCGGGCGATGAGTCTGGCGTTGGCCCCACTCGACGTGAGCGTCGAGGTGGAGGCGAACCTGCCCTGCCGGAAGTTCGACCCCGACCTGTGGTTCTCCGACTCGCCCGCCGAGCTCGAGCTGGCCAAGTCGCTCTGCGGGGACTGCCCGCTGCGCGTCGAGTGCCTGGCCGGGGCGGTGGAGCGGGCCGAGCCCTGGGGCGTCTGGGGCGGCGAGATCTTCGAGCGTGGCGCGGTCGTCCCGCGCAAGCGGCCCCGTGGCCGTCCGCGCAAGGAGGACCTCGCCCGCGACGCGGCGCTCCGGGTCGAGGCCGAGGCACGACTGGCGGCCAGTGGGCTGTCCGAGTCGCGTACCACGGTCCGGCTGGCGGCCTGACATGCACCCGATCCAACCCACCCACGCCGGTGTCACGCCGGCGACGAGAGAGCTGACCACCATGCTGAACGTTCTTGACGGAGTCGCCGAGATGCAACTACTTCACGAAGCGTTGTCCCGGGCTCGAATGCGCCGGCCTCAGGCCGGTCGTACCACCACGAGCACTGAGGCAACCCTTTCCGCCCGTACCGTCGCCATGAACAGCCGCAACCGAGCGGCGCGCGACCTGGGCGTTCTCTAGTACCCCACCGATTGTCGAGGGGCGGTGGCCGGATTCCGGCCACCGCCCCTCGTCGCGTTCCCCGCCCCGTGCCGTCTTCCGCGCGCGTGCCGTCCTCCGCGCGCCGCGCCGTCTTCGACGCGCCGCGCCGCGTCCGGTTGCGCTGCCGTCGCTCAGCCGCCCGCCGAGGGCTGGCCGGACGACGGGGCGAAGCCGGGCAGCCAGCGCTCCAGGATGCCCCGGTAGGGCGCCTTCGCCTCCAGTTGGCAGAGCACGCCGATCGAGCCGAGCGTCACCCGGTGGATGAGCAGGTACGACGGCGGCAGGTTGAGCTGCCGGCTCAACTGGTACGCGGGGGATCGGGGGCTGGCCAACCGGGTCGCCTCCGTACGCAGCCAGGCCCGGGTGAACCGGAACTCCTCGGCGGCGATGGGCTCCAGCATCGGACGGAGGAAATCGAGCACCGCCTCGGCGTCGATCGCCTCGGTGGAACCGATGAAGCCCTCCGAGCGCAGCCCCGCCACCACCTCGTCGGCGTCGCCCCGCAGCGCCAGTGCAGCGATGCGGCCGATCGGCTCGGGCGTGCCCTCCGGCATCCGGGCCACCGCGCCGAAGTCGATCACGCCGAGCCGGCCGTCCGTCAGCAGCCGGAAGTTGCCCGGGTGCGGATCGGCGTGCAACAGCCCGGCCCGCTGCGGCGCGGACAGGTGCAGGATGGCCATCAGCCGGCCGGCCTCGTCGCGCTGTTCCTCCGTGCCCTCGCGGATGATCTCCGCCAGCGGGGTGCCCTCGACCCACTCGGTGACCAGGACCCGGGGCGACGCCGAGACCACCGCCGGGATGTGGATTTCGGGATCGTCCGCGTACGCGGCGGCGAAGGCGCGCTGCGACTCGGCTTCCAACTCGTAGTCGAGTTCCTCGGTGATCCGTTCCCGCAGCTCCGCCAGGAGCGGCTTGACGTCCAGCCCGGGCTGGATCGCCCGGAACATCCCACCGAGGCGGGAGAGCTGCTTGAGGTCGGCGAGCAGGGCGTCGCCGGCGCCCGGATACTGGATCTTGACAGCCACGTCGCGGGTCTGCGGCGCGCCGGACGGCCCGTAGCCCGGCTCCCGCCACACCGCCCGGTGCACCTGGCCGATGCTGGCCGCGGCGGCGGGAGTGTCGTCGAACTCCACGAACCGGTCCCGCCAGTCCGGGCCGAGCTGCTCGGCGAGCACCTTGTGCACGCTGGCCGCCGGCAGCGGCGGCGCCGCCTCCTGGAGCTTTGTCAGCGCCTGCCGGTAGGGGGCGGCGATCTCCTCGGGCAGGGCGGCCTCGAAGACCGACAGCGCCTGCCCGAACTTCATCGCACCGCCCTTGAGCTGCCCCAACACGCTGAAGAGCTGCTCGGCGGTGCGTTGCTGGATCTCCGCGGAGATCACGTCGGAGGCGAGCCCCGTGACGCGCTTACCCATGCCGAGGACGGTCCGACCGGCGAAGCCGAGCGGCAGAGCGGCGAGCTTGGCGGTCCGGGACACGGCCCGGCGCGGGATGTCGGTCACCCGGCCATTGTTACCGACTCCGGGGGCCCACGGCTGCTCTGCCGCCGGGCTGGGTGCCCGTCCCCGCCTTCGGGGGCGTCACCGGCGCCGTCGCGAACATCCGCAGGAGGGGTGCGGCGGCCACATCCGGCGGCGGAACCGCCCCGCCCCGGTGATCTCCACCGCGCAGCCCAGGGTCTCCGGGGTGCCCCCGTCGAGCTGCGCCAGCGCCTCGGCCGCCGCGTACGCCCCGGCCGCCAGGAGGGTCGCGGTGGCACACGCCTGCTCGCCCGCGCCCGTGGCGAGCTGGGCGGCCAGCGCCGGCCAGTCCGGGTCCCGGTCCGCCCGGTGCAGGTCGAGGCAGTTCAGGCAGGGGCCGGCGGGCGGGCGGACGAGCGGGCCGACCACGGGCACGCCCTCCCGGAGGCCGAGCAGCAGGTGCGGCTGGCGGCGCTGGGCGTGACCGGCGGCGAGCAGGGCGGCCGGCCGGTCCGTACCGAGCTGGACGACCAGGTCGACCCGGCCCCGCCGGAAAGGGCCCGTGCCCGTGCCGGGGGCGGCCCGCTCGACGGCGTCGCGTACCGCCCGGGCGAGCGGACGGCCGAGCGCGGCGGCCGGGATGCCCGTGCCGACCAGGTCCGCCGGCCGCACCGGGCCGGCCAGGTCCGGGTGCACGTGCCCCACCCCGGCCTGGGCCAGTGCCAGGGTGACCGGGGCGCCGAGGCGGCCGGCGCCGCTGACCACCACCCGGGCGGCCAACCGCCGGCGCAGCACCTGGGCGGGTGTGCCGGGCAGCCGCGCCGAGGCCAGGGCGAGCGCCTCCGCCTCGGCGGTGAGCCGGGCCCGGGACGGGCCGGCCAGGTCCTTCGGCAGCAGGGTGTGCGCGGGTACGACCAGGCCCGCGGCCCGCAGTGCGTCGAGCAGGGCGCGGGCCTCGTCGGGGGCCACCTCGGCGGCGACGGCGTGCGCCAGGACCAGCCGTTCGCTCCGGGTGCCGTCGAGCAGGTCGAGCAGGCGGGCGGCCCGGGGGTCGGCGATCTCCAGCAGCACGGCGCGGCCCGGCTCGACGCCGAGTTGGAGGGTGTGGCGGTCCCGCCAGAGTCTGGTGAGGCCCGGCAGCAGGACGGGACGGGGCAGCGTGGCACGGCGCATGACACCGATCGTGACCGTGTCCGTGCTCACGGTCGATCGTTGTCCACAGGTGCGCGATGCCCTGTCCAGGGCTGTCCACAGGAAATCCCGGGATATCCACAACCCGCCGGTAATCATGTCGGCGAGCCGACAGTGCGCGAGCGGGTGCGCCGGCGGACGAGGTGCGGTCATGCCGGAGGGGGCGGCCGACGGCCGCCCCCTCCGGTGCATCCGTACGGGTCAGACCTTCGCCTTGCCCAGGATGCGGTTCACTGTTGTGCCGCAGACCGGACACTTGCCCTTGGCCATGTTCATCCCGGTCTTCGAGACCTCGACGCGGCCCTCGAAGTCCCGCTTCTCCTTGCACTTGACGCAGTAACCGTTGTAGGTCTGGGCCTGGTCGGCCACGGTGCCCTCCTCGTCTCGTCCGCCGGCCGATGCCGTTCCGGCGGGGGTTCCCGGCGGCGGGCCACTCGGGCACCGGCGCTGGGTCGTTCTCCCACGGCCACGCTCGTGACCGCTGGTCCGCGGACCCTACCCAGGTGCGGGCGGTTCCATGTCAGCTGTGCTTCGTCACTGTGAGCAAGTCGACGTCGAGAGTGTGCATGGCGAATTACGTCGGATAAGTCAGTTTGGCGGGGACACGCCGACCGAACCCGGTCAGATGCCCCGTGCGGGGCACCCCGAGCTGCGCCTGCCACGGAGATCACTTAACGTGGGGGTACGCCACGCGGCACCCGGCGGAGGCCAGCGGCGCGACGCCTCCGCACCCGTGGGCGGCCGCCACGAAGGGTGACGGCGACGAATCACCGTGGCCCGGCAAAAGATTTTTTGGGACTCCTGCCGACCAATCACCATTTTCCGGGCGGGTGTCGGGGTGTTGACCCTTGCGGACCCCTGGTCAGTACGCATTAGCTTTCCTTCGTGACAGGAATCCGAGGCTGCGCGGCCCGCTGATGGCAGGGGCGCGGAAGCCGGTCGTCGAAGTGCGGCGCAGCCAGCGTCGGCGACGCACGGTGTCCGCTTATCGCGACGGTGAACGGGTCGTCGTCCTCATCCCGGACCAGTTCTCCCGGGCCGAGGAGAGCGAGTGGGTCGACCGGATGCTCGCCCGGCTCGCCGCCCGGGAGGGGCGCCTCGCCCGGTCCGACGCCGAGCTGCTCGCCCGGGCCACCCGCCTGATCAAGCTCTACCTCGCCGAACACGGCACGCAGGCCGTACCGACGAGCGTCCGCTGGGTCACCAACCAGAACGGCCGGTGGGGGTCCTGCACCCCGGACGACGGCACGATCCGCATCTCGCACCGCGTCCAGGGACTGCCGGACTGGGTGATCGACTACGTGCTCCTGCACGAGCTCGCGCACCTCATCGTGCCCAGCCACAACGCGCGGTTCTGGGCGCTCGTCGCGCGCTACCCGAAGTCCGAGCGGGCGCGCGGCTACCTGGAGGGCGTCGCGGCGGCCTCGGGCACCCCGCTGACCGACTGACCCCCTCGGCGCCGCCGCCCACCCGCCGTCCCGACCCCCGCCAACGCCTGCTGCCCGCGCCGGCTTCGTCCGCGCTGCCTGCGCTGTCCGCGCCGGCTTCGCCTGCGCTGTCCGCGCCGGCCTTTTCGCGTTGTCCGCGCCGGCTTTGTCCGCGTTGTCCGCGCCGGCTTCGCCTGCGCTCTCCGCGCCGGCCTTTTCGCGTTGTCCGCGCCGGCTTTGTCCGCGTTGTCCGCGCCGGCTTCGGGGCGGACGGAGCCGGCAAGATCTTGGTACGAAATGGCCCCTCCAGGGGCACGTTCCTGCCAAGATCTCGACGCCGCCTCCCCGCGCCCGTGGGTCGTGGCTCCTGGCACATCCGGTTAGGGTTGTGGGGTGGCCCGACGTGTGGTGGTGGCGTTGCTCGGACCGGTGACCTGGGCGCCGCCCGGCACCGACCCGGTGGACTGGCGGGCCGCGCTCGCCGAGGACGTGGTCGACCTGCTCGCCACGCTCAACGAGGTGGAGACGGCCGTTGCCGTCACCCCGGCGGACCGGGAGCTGGCCGACGCGGTGGTCTGGCCGGACACGGCCGTGTACGAGGTCACCGAGGCGACCCCGAACGCCGTCTTCGCCGCTCTCGCCGACACCGGCTACGACCAGGTGGCCGTGATCGCCGGCGACGCGCCCGACGTGCCGGGCCTGACGATCGGCAAGCTGCTGCGCCCACTCACCACCCGGCCGGTCGCGGTCGCCCCGGTCGAGGGCGGTGGACCGGGGCTGCTCGGCGTGGCCACCCGGCTGCCCGTACCGGCGTGGCTGCCGGCGCTGGACCTGGACACCGCGCGGCCCGCGGCCGTGCGCGCGGCGGCGCCGCGACCCGGCGACCTGGCGGTGACCCCGGCCTGGCGGCGCCTGCGTGGGCCGGGCGACCTGGCGTTCCTCAACCCGGCCGTGGAGGGCTGGGAGACCACCCGCGCCCTGCTCTCCGGCACCGCGCAGCCCCGCTGAGCCGACCGCGGGCCGGAAGCGACCCGCGCTGACCCCCTCCGAACCACCGCCTGGCCGCCCGGCCCCGCGACAAGGGCCGACTCCGCGACAAAGGGCCGACCGTGCGACGAGGGCTGCCCGACCGCGACGTGAGCGGCGCAA
Source organism: Micromonospora sp. DT62 (assembly GCF_049847285.1). NCBI lineage: Bacteria > Bacillati > Actinomycetota > Actinomycetes > Micromonosporales > Micromonosporaceae > Micromonospora > Micromonospora sp. DT62. The sequence continues at coordinate 411,778 of NZ_JBNCOB010000002.1, read as the reverse complement.
CCGGCGACGAGGCCCGACCGTGCTACGAGGCCCGACCGTGCTACGAGGCCCGACCGTGCTACGAGGCCCGACCGTGCTACGAGGCCCGACCGTGCTACGAGGGCCGACCGCGCGACGAGGGCCGACCGGACCCCGGTGGGTCGGGCGGCCCTCGTCGTCGACGCGGTCAGGGGCGGCTGGCGTCGCCGCCCTCGGGGTCGTCGTCCGGGCGCCGCTGCTCCGGCTCGCCCGGGGCCTTCTCCTCCGGGCCGCCCGGCGCGCTGAAGTCGAAGCTCTCCAACTCACCGAGGTCCCACTCGGACATCGCGAAGGCCACCGGGTCGGCGAAGTCGTCGTCGGAGGGGAGTAGGTCGGGGTGGCCCCACAGGGCGTCCCGGCCGGCGATGCCCCGGTGCTCGGTCAGTGCCGCCCAGAGCGCCGCAGCCTCGCGCAGCCGGCGCGGACGCAGCTCCAGGCCGACCAGTGCCGCGAAGGTCTGCTCGGCCGGGCCACCGGCGGCCCGGCGGCGGCGGAACGCCTCGCCGAGGCTCACCACGTTGGGCAGCCGGCCGCTCGCCGCGCTGTCGACCACGTGGCACACCCAGCCCTCGACCAGGGCCAGGGCGGTCTCGAGTCGGGCCAGCGACGCCTTCTGCGCCGGGCTGTCCTCCGGCGTGAAGATGCCCTCCAGCGCGATCGCCTGCATCGACTCCGGGTCGGTCGGGTCGACCCGGCCCATCGCCTCCTCGATCGCCTCCCGGTTGACCCGGATGCCGGCCGCGTACATCTCGACGGCGTTGAGCACGTGCCCGCGCAGCCACGGCACGTGCTGGAAGAGCCGCTGGTGGGCGGCCTCGCGCAGGGCCACGTAGAGGCGCACCTCGTCCTCGGGCAGCTCCAGGCCCTCGCCGTACGCCCGGATGTTGGCCGGGATCAGCGCGGCCGTGCCGGCCGGGCCGAGCGGCAGCCCGATGTCGCCGGCGGAGAGCACCTCCGCGGCGAGCGAGCCGAGCGCCTGGCCGAGCTGGCCGCCGAAGAGCGCGCCACCGAGGGTGGCGACCATCGACTGCATCGGGCCGAGCTGGGCGCGCGCCTCCGGCGGCACCAGGTCGCCCATCGCGCCGACCATCCGGCTGGCCACCGGGTCGCAGAGCTTGCGCCAGACGTCGAGCGTCTTGTAGATCCACTCGTTGCGGTTCCAGGCCAGCGAGGTCTGGATGCCCGAGGGCAGGGCGGAGGCCGGCTCCAGCCACAGGTCCGCGAGCCGCAACGCCTCCTCCACCGCGTTGCGCTCGAAGGGCGACACCGCCGGGTCGCCCGCGGCGGCGAGCTGGCTGGCGGCCACCTGCCGGGCCAGGTCCCAGTTGACCGGCCCGCTGCCCGACGCGGAGAGCAGGTGCTGCAACTGCGACATGAACTGCTGCATCTGCGCGGGATCGTTGGGGTCTGGTGGTTGCCCACCCGGGAGCGCGAAACCGAACGGAATATCAGGCACGACGTCTACGGTACGCGCGCCGCGCCCCAGGTAGCTGCCGCTGGCGTTGCGCTGAGGGCGAAGTCGCGATTCACCCGCCGGAGGCCCCGATCCCGGTCGGTACGCTCTGCCGCATGAGACGTCGCGGCGTGACCGTCCTGCTCGGTGCTCTGCTCACCGCTCTGCTCAGCATCGGCGTGCTCGGCGCGCCCATCCCGTACGTGGTGCTCGGCCCGGGACCGACCGTCAACACGCTCGGCAAGGAGAACGGCAAGGAGGTCATCCAGGTCACCGGCCGGGAGACGTCCACCTCCGCCGGCCAGCTCCGGCTGACCACGGTCGGGGTGCAGCCCTCGGTCAAGCTGCGCTCGGCGATCCAGGGCTGGTTCTCCGACGACGAGGCGGTGGTGCCCCGCGAGCTGGTGTACCCGCCGGGGGAGAGCCGCAAGCAGGTCGAGGAGCGCAACGCGGAGGACTTCCGGGTCTCGCAGACCAGCGCGGAGACCGCGGCGCTGCGGGAGCTGGGCTTCCCGGTGCAGGTGGTGGTCAAGACCGTCGCCGCCGACGGTCCGGCGGCCGGCGTACTCAAGCCCGGCGACGTGCTGACCTCGGTGGACGGGGAACCGGTCCCGCTGGCCACGCGCCTCACGGACCTGATCAGGGCGAAGCCGGCCGGGACCGCGCTGAGGATCGGCTACACCCGCGACGGCGCCGCCGCGACGGCGGCGGTCACCAGCCGGGAGCAGGACGGGCGACCCCGCATCGGGGTGGAGATCGAGCAGCAGCAGCCGCACCCGTTCACCCTGAGCATCGACCTGGAGGACATCGGCGGGCCGAGCGCCGGCCTGATGTTCGCCCTCGGCATCGTGGACAAGCTGACCCCGGAGGACCTGACCGGCGGGAAGGTCATCGCCGGTACCGGCACGATCGACGACGCCGGCCGGGTCGGGCCGATCGGCGGCATCGCCCAGAAGCTGGTGGGCGCGAAGGAGGCCGGCGCGGTGGCGTTCCTGGTGCCGGCGGCGAACTGCGCCGAGGCGGTACGCAACCCGCAGCCCGGGCTGCCGCTGCTGAAGGTCGGCTCGCTGGACGAGGCACTGACCGCGCTGGAGACGCTGCGCGCCGGGGGGCAGCCGACCCGCTGCTGACCACGGCGCCCGGGCGGCCACGGTGTGCGGGGCGCCGACCGGCGGGTCGTACGGGCTGCCCGGCCATCGACGCTCCTCGCGCCGGGCGCTCGCCGTGTGACCTTGGACCGACACGTTCAGGAACACCCCGTACTCTGGGTGCCTGGTCGGAGCCGATCATATCGAGCGTGCGGAGCCAACAGTGGTCATGCGTAGCAGCAGCCCCCTGCCGAGGATGAGCCGACGCGGTCGCGTCACGATCGGTGTCCTGGTCGGGGTGTTCGTGCTCTTCACCCTGCTCGGCTGGGGTGTCCAGGCGTGGACGGACTGGCTGTGGTTCGACGAGGTCCGCTACACCGGGGTCTTCACGGGGGTGCTGACGACCCGGCTGCTGCTCTTCTTCGCCGTCGGTCTGGGCATGGCGTTGTTCGTCGGCGGCAACCTCTGGCTGGCCCAGCGGCTGCGCCCCCGGATGCGCCCGCACTCGCCGGAGCAGGCCACCCTGGAGCGCTACCGGATGCTGCTGAGCCCCCGGCTCGGCCTGTGGATCACGCTGGTCGCCGCCGTGGTCGGCCTCTTCGCCGGGCTGTCGGCGCAGAGCCGGTGGAACCAGTGGCTGCTCTTCCGCAACGGCGGTGACTTCGGCGTGAAGGACCCGGAGTTCGGCATCGACGTCGGCTTCTACGTGTTCCAGCTGCCGTTCCTGCGCTACCTGCTCGGCGTGGGCTTCACCGCGGTGGTGCTCTCCGTGATCGGCGCGCTCGCCGTGCACTACGTCTTCGGCGGCGTCCGGCTCCAGGGCGTCGGCGACCGGATGACCAACGCGGCCCGGGCCCACCTGAGCACGCTCGTCGCGGTCTTCGTCCTGCTCAAGGCGCTCGCGTACGTGCTGGACCGGCGCGCGATGCTGCTGGAGTACGGCAACGGCCCCGTCTACGGCGCCGGCTACGCCGACGTCAACGCGCTGCTGCCCGCCAAGGAGATCCTCGCCTATATCTCCATCGTCGTGGCGATCGCGATCATCGTCTTCTCCAACGCCTGGATGCGGAACCTGGTCTGGCCGGGCATCTCGCTCGCCCTGCTGGGCGTCTCCGCCGTCGCCATCGGCGGCGTCTACCCCTGGGCGGTGCAGACCTTCGAGGTCAAGCCCAGCGCGAAGGAGAAGGAGGCGCCGTACATCGAGCGGAGCATCAAGGCCACCCGCTCGGCGTTCGGCCTGGAGGCGGCCACCACCACGCCGTACGCGGCGAGCAACCTGAGGCCGCCGGCGACCCTCGCCACGGACACCTCCGTGGTGCCGAACATCCGGCTGCTCGACCCGCAACTGGTCTCCGAGACGTACACCCAGCGCCAGCAGGTCCGGCAGTTCTACGACTTCGGCGAGAAGTTGGACGTCGACCGGTACGGGGTCAACGGCAAGGTGCAGGACTACGTGGTGGGCCTGCGCGAGGTCAACTACCGGCAGTTGACCCCCCAGCAGAACACCTGGATCAACCGGCACACCGTCTACACCCACGGCTACGGGCTCGTGGCGGCGCCCGGCAACCGGGTGGTCTGCGGCGGCCAGCCCTTCTTCGTCTCCGGTTTCCTCGGCGACCCGCAGGAGCAGCAGAAGGAGCAGAGCCAGCAGACGGGCGAGCAGTGCGCCTCGCAGACCGAGCAGATCGCGGCCAAGCAGCCCCGCGTCTACTACGGCGAGCGGATGGACGCCAGCGACTACGCGATCGTCGGCCAGAGCGACCCGGCGCGGAAGGCGGAGTTCGACCGCCCGGTCGGCGAGGGCGGCGAGTCCTACACCTACACCGGTGAGGGCGGCGTCGACATCGGCTCGTTCTCCCGGCGGCTGCTCTACGCGATCAAGGAGCAGGAGTCGAACTTCCTGCTCTCCGACGCGGTCAACGACAACTCGAAGCTGCTCTACGTGCGCAACCCCCGCGACCGGGTGGAGAAGGTCGCCCCGTTCCTCACCCTCGACGGCGACCCGTACCCGGCGGTGGTGGGCGGCCGGATCCAGTGGATCATCGACGGCTACACCACGGCGGCGACCTACCCGTACGCCGAGCGCGTCAACCTCCAGGAGCAGACGGCCGACGAGCTGACCGGGCGGGGCACCTTCCAGCTCGCCCGGGAGAACGTCAACTACATCCGCAACTCCGTGAAGGCCACCGTCGACGCGTACGACGGCACGGTGCGGCTCTACGAGTTCGACGAGACCGACCCGGTGCTCAAGGCGTGGAACAAGGCGTTCGGCGGTGACCTGGTGCTGCCGAAGTCGGAGATCCCGGCCGAGCTGGCCGAGCACTTGCGTTACCCGGCCGACCTGTTCAAGGTGCAGCGCAACCTGCTGACCCGGTTCCACGTGACCGATCCCGGCGCCTTCTACTCGGAGACGGACTTCTGGCAGGTGCCGAACGTGCCGGACGCCCCGGACACCGGCCAGAAGCAGCCGCCCTACTACCTCTACACGCAGTTCCCGGGCCAGGAGTCGGCGCGCTTCCAGCTCACCTCGGCGGTCACCCCGAACGGCCGGGAGAACCTCGCCGCGCTGATCTCCGGGTCGTACGTGGACGGGCAGCCGCGGCTGGAGGTGCTCGACCTGCCCGACCAGACCCGGGTCTCCGGCCCGGTGCAGGTGCACCAGTCGATGACCAACAACGCGAACATCCGGCAGCAGCTGAACCTGCTCCAGTCCCAGCAGGCCCAGGTGCAGTACGGCAACCTGCTCTCCCTGCCGTTCGGCGACGGCATGCTCTACATCGAGCCGGTCTACGTGAAGACCGCCGCGCAGAACGCGCCGCCGCTGTTGCAGCGGGTGCTGATGTCCTACGGCGACGGCGGCTCCTACGTGGTGCTGGCCAACAACGTGACCGACGGCATCAAGCAGCTCGTCGAGCAGGGCAAGCAGGCCGCCGCCCCGGGCACCCCGCCGCCCGCCGGTGGCACCCCGCCGCCCGCCGGTGGCACCCCGCCCCCGGCCGGGGGCACGCCGCCGGGTGGGACGGCACCTCCGCTGACCGGCGAGCTGGCCGAGGCGGCGAACCGCGTCCAGACCGCCATCGCGGAGGTCCGGGCCGCGCAGACCTCGGGCGACTTCGAGCGGTACGGGCGCGCGTTGAAGGCGCTGGACGAGGCGCTCACCGCCTTCCAGCAGGCCCAGCAGGCCGCCACCGCCCCGGCGTCCCCGACGCCCGGCGCCAGCGCCCCGGCGCCCAGCGCCCCGGCGTCCCCGGCACCGGGCGGCAGCGCCTCACCCACCCCGGGCGGCTGACCCGCACCACCCTCGCAGCGCCCCCGGCCGACGGACCGATCCGGTCCCGACGCCGGGGGCGCTGTCGCGTTCGCGACCACCGGCTGGGCGCCGCAACCCGCCGTCCCACGACGCTGTGTGGAGGAGGCGTACGCCCGGGCCTGGCGGCAGTGGGCCGGACCGGCCGCCCACCCGGCGCCGGAGGCGTGGCTGCGGCTGGTGGTCGCCCGGCTGGCCAAGGCCGGTGGCGCGGTTGCAGTGTTGGCGCGTGGCGCATGGCGCAGGGCGCATGCCCGTGGGGTTGAGCCGCACCGGGCCGCCTGAACTGGCGCCGCCGCACGAGGCTGGCGTGCTGCTGGCGGGCGCGCTGCGCCGGTTGCCGTACGCCCAGCGGCAGGCGCTCGCCCTGCACTACCTCCTCGACATATCGGTGGAGGACATCGCCCGGGAGACGCAGGTGCCCGCAGGCACCGTCGAGTCGTGGTTGTCGTGGGGTGTCCCCGGGGTCGTTTTGCGGCGACGGGGGTCGGTGGGATACGGTGTACAAGCCGACGCGGGGTGGAGCAGCTCGGTAGCTCGCTGGGCTCATAACCCAGAGGTCGCAGGTTCAAATCCTGTCCCCGCTACCACGTCGGAACGGCCCCGGACTTCAATCCGGGGCCGTTCCGCATTTCCGGGCCACCACCCGCTACCCGACGATCACCCGGCTACCGGCTACCGGCTACCGGCTACCGGCTACCGGCTACCGGCTCCGGCTCCTTGCTGCCGCCGCTCCGCTCGCCGCCCGTTGCCGCCGCATGCCGCTGCACGCCTGCCGCCCGCCGTCGCCCGCTGCCATCGTCGCCCGCCGCTGCCGGCCGCTGCCCGCCGTCGCCCGCTGCCATCGTCGCCCGCCGCTGCCGGCCGCTGCCCGCCGTCGCCCGCTGCCATCGTCGCCCGCCGCTGCCAGCCGCTGCCCGCCGTCGCCCGCTGCCGTCGCCCGTTGGCGAGACCGGCGGCCGTGGATTGCGTCAGTGCGGAGGCGGAGTGACCGACATCACGCGATCCGTCGGCGGACATCGTCGGGAGCGACCCCACGGCGGCGACAACCGCGACCGTTCGCGCAGGAACGCGAACGGCCACTACCGGCGACGGACGCACGGCCGAACGACCGGACAGGCGGGCGTGCGGGCGTGCGACGGCGTGATCAGGACGTCATGGACCTTAAAAAGCCCGGGTAACGTCCATGGCGTCCTGATCACCGGACACACGCGCGAGAGAAGGCAACGCGCCCGCGTCAGAAGGAGACAGCTCGGAAGCGGGCCGGAGCCCGGAGGCGGCCGGAGCCTGGAAGTGGGTCGGAGCCCGGAGGCGGGCCGTAGTTCGGAGGCGGGCCGTAGTGCGGAAGCGGACCGAGATGTGCCACTGCGGTCGGGCGCGGCCTGAGCCCGGCTGGGGCGCCTCGCGGCGACCTCCGGCGCCGGTTTGCGCTGGTCAGGGCGGGGTCCATCGCAGGATCGGGGGTCCGCTGATCATCGCCCGCCGGGTGCGCTAGAGTTAACGAGCCGACGCGGGGTGGAGCAGCTCGGTAGCTCGCTGGGCTCATAACCCAGAGGTCGCAGGTTCAAATCCTGTCCCCGCTACCACGTCGAAGAGGCCCCGGAGATTGTCTCCGGGGCCTCTTCGCATCTTGCCTCCGGCGTCGACGTGTCGCATCGGTCGACGACGGGCTTCGTCAACCCCGAGTACGACGCACCCGCCGACAGGCGGGCCGGCCGGCGGGAGCGGCGGGCCCGGGACAGCCACGACTCCGTGCTCCAGGTGCTGGCGGTGCTCAGGGCGACCGACCAACGGACGGCGCCAGGCGTGCCTGGGCGCGGCGCGTGTTCCTCCTTGACCGACGTGCCGAGGTTGCGGTTGTCGGCGAAGATGTGGGCATGTCTTCTTTCGGTAAGTGGTGGGGCCGGTTGACCGCCGTTTTCGGTGTGGTCGTGTTGTCGGTGTTCGTGCCCGTCGCGGCCTGGGCGTCCACGGGCACGGGTGAGCTCGTGGTGGAGGCGGCGCGACGGCGGCGCGGTGGTGGCGGCTTCGGCTTCATCGGCCTGCTCTGCTGCCTGGTCGTGGTGGCCGGCGTCGTCTTCCTCCTGATGCGCATGATGCGCAACCGCCGAGGCGGCCCGCCGCGCTGAGGCGGCCCGCCGCGCTGAGGCGGCCCGCCGCGCTGAGGCGGCCCGCCGCGCTGAGGCGGCCCGCTGGCGCGCCGGTGTTCCGGCAGCGTGACGGTGCCCTGCCTCGGCCCAGGCGGAGCAATCCGACCGGCATCCCCACCGGGGCAGCCTCTCGGTGACCGGCCCTATCCGGCCAGCGCCGCGTCCGCCTGGGCCATGAAGCGGGCCGTCGCCGCCCGGGGGCCGGTCCTGCCGCCGCGGATGCTCTCGGCGGCCTCCAGCAGCAGCGCCCGCACCCGGGGGTGGCCCTGCGGCGGTGGGCTGGGCGCCGGTCCCAGCCGGGCGGCCAGCGCGTTGCCGAGGGCCGCCGCGCGCCGCTGCGCCGTATCGGTGATGCTGCCCTCGACGTAGCTGCGTACGGCGAGGCTGGGGCTGAGCCCGCGCTCGTGACCGAGCGCGCTCCCCGCCTCGCCGTTACCGGTCAGGAAGTTGATCACGTCCGCGACCAGGTCGGGGTGCCGGGTGCCGCGGAAGGCCGCCCAGTACATCGACGCCCGGTGCCACTGCGCCTCCGGGGGACCCGGCATGGCGGCCAGGCCCAGCTCGGCGTCGGTGAGGCGCTGGAGTTCCGGCAGCTGGTGCGACCAGGCGAACGAGGCGGCCGTCGCGCCAGTGACCACGAGCTGCTGGACGGGTTCGCCGCCGTCGGCCTGCTCCACGAGGGCGGCGCTCGGGGTGGCCCGGCTGGAGCGGGCGCGCCGCCACAGGTCGAACCATTCGATCAGCGCGTCGGCGTCGAAGCCGAGCTGTCGACCGCGGTAGAACTCACCGCCCTGGCCGCGCAGCCAGAGCCAGAGCGCCCGGTAGTCGCCGGACGGGTCCATCGTGCCGGCCACCCGGCCCTCGCTCGCCCGGGTGACCCGCCGCGCCCAGGCGACGTACTCCGCCCAGGACATTCCCGTGTTCGGCTCGGGCAGCCGCAGCCGGCGCAGCAGCGTGCGGTCGTAGACCACGGCGGCGGCGGTCTGTGCCGCGGCGACGCCGACCGTACGGCCGTCGACCTGCCCGTACCGGACCAGGCCCGGGGGCAGGGTGCGCAGGTCCAGGCGGTGGTCGGCGACGTACCCGCTGAGGTCCAGGACGATCTCGCGGCGGGCGTACTCGGTGAGCATGCTGTCGTCGAGCTGGATCAGGTCGGGCACGTTGCCGCCCGCGGCCTGGGTGGCCAGCCGGTCGTAGTAGCCGCCGGCGCCCTGCCAGGTGATCCGGAAACCGACGCGGGGATTGCGGTCGGTGTAGAGCCGCAGCACCCGCTCGGTGAGTTCGGCCCGCTTCGCCCCGCCGTACCAGAAGACCGACAGCTCGACCGGTCCGGTCTCCACCGGGGCCGTCCGGCCCTCGGTGCACCCGGTGAGCCCGCCGGTCGCGAGCACCGGCGCACCCAGCATCGCAGCGAGCACCCGACGCCGGCCCGGATCCGCTTCGGCACGGGGCAGCGGGGATCGGGCAACGGGCACGAAGAACTCCTGGCGGACCGGTGGGGCGGGCGGCCGGATCATTCACGCAGGCGCGCGCGAGGGTGTCAACGTACGTCCGGCCACACCACCACATCCCAGGCGTACGCATCGATGCCCGCAGCCACCGGCGGAGGCCGTGGCCGGCCCGCATGGTGTACTAGGGCGCGTGGAACTTCTGCACTCGGGCAAGGTGAGGGATGTCTACGCCGACGGCGGGGACCTGATCCTGGTCGCCTCCGACCGCATCTCGATCTACGACGTGGTGCTGCCGACGCCGATCCCCGACAAGGGCAAGCTGCTCACCGCGCTCTCGCTGTGGTGGTTCGAGCAGCTCGCCGACCTGGTGCCGAACCACGTCATCTCCGCCACCGACGTGCCGGCCGAGTTCGCCGGTCGGGCGATCCGCTGCCGGCGGCTGGAGATGGTCGCGGTGGAGTGCGTCGCCCGGGGCTACCTGACCGGCGGCGGCCTGAAGGAGTACCAGCGCACCGGCGCGGTCTCCGGCGTCGAGCTGCCGCGCGGGCTGGTCGAGGCGTCCATCCTGCCCGAGCCGATCTTCACCCCGTCGACGAAGGCGCCGGTGGGCGAGCACGACGAGCCGATCACCTTCGCCGAGGTGGTGGACAAGGTCGGCGCGGAGACCGCCGAGCGGCTGCGCCGGATCACGCTCGACGTCTACCGCCGGGGCGCCGAGCTGGCCGCCGACCGGGGCATCCTGGTCGCCGACACCAAGATCGAGCTGGGCTGGGCGCCGGACGGCACGCTGACCGTCGGCGACGAGCTGCTCACCTCCGACTCGTCCCGGTTCTGGCCGGCGGAGTCGTACCAGCCGGGTCGGGCGCAGTTCTCCTACGACAAGCAGTACGTCCGGGACTGGGCGGTGGAGAGCGGCTGGGACCGGCAGGGCCCGGCGCCCGAGGTGCCGGCCGAGGTGGTCGAGGCGACCCGGGCCCGTTACGTCGACGTCTACGAGAAGCTCACCGGCAACCGCTGGGACTGATTCCCGAACGGGTTTCCCGACCGGTGCAGCACCTCGGTCGCCTCATGGACTTTCCTGGGGCGGAGGTGCCATGCAGCCGACGTTCGAGGAGTTCGTGACCGCCCGCGGGGGATCCCTGCTGCGGTTCGCGCTCATGCTCACCGGGGACCGGCACCAGGCCGAGGACCTGGTGCAGGCGGTACTGGCCAAGGCGTACGTCCGGTGGGCGCGGGTGGCCGGGATGAGCCGGCCCGAGGCGTACCTCAAACAGGTCCTGGTCAACGAGAACCTGCGCTGGTGGCGGCGGCTCTCCTCGCGTGAGCTGCCGGTCGAGGCCCCCGCCGACGGCGCGGCCGGCCCGGACGACGCCGGTGCCCACGCGGCGCGCGACGCGGCCTGGGCCCTGCTGCGCCGGCTGCCGCGCCGGCAGCGGGCGGTGCTCGTGCTGCGCTACTACGAGGACCTCTCCGACGCGCAGATCGCCGAGGTCCTCGGCTGTGCCCCCGCCACCGTGCGGTCGCAGGCTGCCCGTGCCCTCGCCACGCTCCGGGCCACCGTGCCCACCATCGATCGGGAGGCGCTGCCATGAGCAGGGACGACGTCGAGACGCTGGTCCGGGACACGTTCCTCAGTCACGAGGCCGAGGCCGACGGGGGCGCGCTGGACCTGACCGGTGCGGTGCGGGCGCGGGTGGCCCGGCGCCGCCGCCGGACCCGGGCGGCGGGGGCCGGGGCGGCGGCCGTGGCGGTGCTCGTCGCCGCCGGGGTGATCCCGGCGCTGTTCGGCGACCGCCCGGCCCGGCCCCCGGCGGTCGACGTGGCGGCCGAGGACCGGGCGGCGACGGCGGACTGGCGCTGGGAGAGCTCCCTCGGCGCGGAGATCCGGGTACCGGCACACTGGACGGTCAACGACTCCGGCTGCTTGCAGACCGACGCGCCGAGCGTGGTGCGGGGTGCCGGCCTACAGTTCTCCTGCTTCACACCGGAGCCGGTCCACAAGGAGCTCGCCTTCATCGGCGACCGACCGGCCGGCAGCCCGCTGACCGCGATTCCCACCGGGCCGCCGAGCGGATGGCCGACTGCCGTCGCCCTGCCGAAGCGGGCCGTCGAGGTCAGCGGGGTGCCAGCCGTCCGCGCCGAGGGACGGCTGCCCGACGGCCGGTACGCCGGCACCGTCACCGTCGCGGCGCGGCAGGTCGCGGTGACCGTGCGGACGCGGGACGAGGCCACCACCCGGCGGATCCTGGACAGCCTCCGGCTGGTGGAGATCGACCACGCCGGCTGCCCCACCCGTCTCCGGCCGGTCGCTCCCGCGCCGCTGCCTGGGCAGAGGTCGCCGGGCCGGTCGACGGCGCAGACCACGGAGGATCAGAGGCGCACGCCCTTCGTGCCGAGCCTCCCGTCCTCGATCTCCGTCTGCTCCTACGGATCGCCGAACCCGCGTGGGGAGCGCCGGGACCGGATCGAGGCGTCGGCCCGGCTCTCGGGTGCCGAGGCGACGGAACTCGCCGCGGCACTCAACGCCGCCCGCCCCGGCGGCAATCCCGCGCCTCCCGGCCTGGCCTGCGCCCGACCGGACCCGCTCGGCTACGAGGCACTGCTCCTGCTGCGGGACCAGGGCACGGAGGTGCGGGTGCGGGTCAGCTGGAACGGATGCACGCGCGGGCTGGACAACGGGGCGAGCCGGGCCCAACTGACCATGTCGCTGCTCGCGGACATCATGGGACCGGTGAAGGCGGGCTACTCGCTCTCCCACGCCCTGCCCAGATGACCTGGCCGCACGCCGATACAGCCGCCCCGGGCCCGGTCCCGGTCCAGGTCGGCCGTGGTCCGGTCGGTGTGGTCAGTCGACCCAGTCCAGGGTGCGCTCGACGGCCTTGCGCCAGTTGCGCAGCTCCCGCTCCCGGTGCGCCGGGTCCATCGTCGACTCCCACTGCGCGTCGGAGCGCCACTGGCCGCGCAGCGTCGCCAGGTCCGGCCAGAAGCCGACCGCGAGGCCGGCCGCGTACGCCGCGCCGAGGCAGGTGGTCTCGGTGATCCGGGACCGCACCACCGGCACGTCGAGCACGTCGGAGAGGAACTGCATCAGCAGCCCGTTGGCGGTCATCCCGCCGTCGACCCGCAGCCGGCGCAGCGCCACGTCGGAGTCGGCGTTCATCGCGTCGACCACCTCGCGGGTCTGCCAGGCGGACGCCTCCAGCGCCGCCCGGGCCAGGTGGCCCTTGGTGATGTAACCGGTCAGCCCGGCGATGACCCCGCGCGCGTCGCTGCGCCAGTGCGGGGCGAACAGCCCGGAGAAGGCCGGCACGACGTAGCAGCCGCCGTTGTCGTCGACGGTGCGGGCCAACTCCTCCACCTCGGGCGCGGTGGAGATCAGCCCGAGGCCGTCCCGCAGCCACTGCACCAGCGAGCCGGTGACCGCGATCGCCCCCTCCAGCGCGTACGCGGCGGGCTGGCCCTGGATGCGGTAGGCGACCGTGGTGAGCAGGCCGTGGGTGGAGGGGACCGGGCTGGCGCCGGTGTTGAGCAGCAGGAAGCTGCCGGTGCCGTAGGTGCACTTGGCCTCGCCCGGCTGGAAGCAGGTCTGCCCGAACAGAGCGGCCTGCTGGTCGCCGAGCGCGCTGGCGACCGGCACCCCGGCCAGGACGCCGGTGGCCTCCCCGTAGACCTCGGCGGAGCTGCGGATCTCCGGCAGCATCGCGGCCGGCACCCCCATCGCGTCGAGCAGCTCCGGGTCCCAGTCGAGGGTGCTCAGGTCCATCAGCAGGGTGCGGCTGGCGTTGGTCACGTCGGTGACGTGCCGGCCGGTGAGCTTCCAGATCAGCCAGCTGTCCATCGTGCCGAAGAGCACCTCGCCGGCCTCGGCGCGCCCGCGCAGCCCGTCGACGTGGTCCAGCAGCCACCGCAGCTTCGGCCCGGCGAAGTAGGTGGCCAGCGGCAGGCCGGTGCGGGAGCGGAACCGCTCCTCGCCGTACGCCTGGTCGAGCTCACGCAGCAGCGGCGCGGTGCGGGTGTCCTGCCAGACGACGGCGTTGGCCACCGGCCGTCCGGTGGCCCGGTCCCAGACGAGCGTGGTCTCCCGCTGGTTGGTGATGCCCACGGCGGCGAGCCCGGCGGCGTCGGTGCCGGCGGCGTGCAGCGCCTCCCGGACCACCCGCTGGACGTTGTCCCAGATCTCCTCGGCGTCGTGCTCCACCCAGCCCGGCCGGGGGAAGATCTGCCGGTGCTCCCGCTGGGCGACGGAGACGATCTCCCCGGCCCGGTCGAAGACGATGCACCGCGAGGAGGTGGTGCCCTGGTCGATGGCGGCGACGTACTGGGGGGTCACGGCAGCACCGTACCCGGCCCGGCCGATCTTCGCCGGCCGGCGGCGGGCCCCGGCGGGGAGCGGGTCCCGTGCACGTCCGTACGATGTGCGGACGTGCGTGACATCGCCGTCTTCAGTGGTACCGCCCACCCCGAACTCGCCGCCGAGATCTGCGCCCAACTCGACGTGCCGCTGCACCCGGTGCGGGTCTCCCGGTTCGCCAACGACTGCCTGGAAGTGCAGTTGCAGGCCAACTGCCGGGAGCGGGACGTCTTCCTGATCCAGCCGTTGGTGCCGCCCGTGCAGGAGAACCTGGTCGAGCTGCTGCTCATGATCGACGCGGCCCGGGGCGCCTCAGCCGGCCGGATCACCGTGGTGCTGCCGCACTACGCGTACGCGCGGTCCGACAAGAAGGACGCGCCCCGCATCTCGATCGGCGGGCGGCTGGTCGCCGACCTGCTCACCTCGGCGGGCGCGGACCGGGTGCTGGCGATGACCCTGCACTCGCCCCAGGTGCATGGCTTCTTCAGCGTGCCGGTCGACCACCTGCACGCGCTGCGCGAGCTGGCCGAGCACTTCACCCGCTACGACCTGAGCAACACGGTGGTGGTCTCGCCGGACCTCGGCAACGCCAAGGAGGCGGCGGCGTTCGCCCGGCGGCTCGGTACCCCGGTGGCCGCCGGGGCGAAACAGCGGTTCAGCGACGACCGGGTCAAGATCAGTGCGGTGATCGGCGACGTGACCGACCGGGACGTGATCGTGCTGGACGACGAGATCGCCAAGGGCAGTACGGTGATCGAGCTGATGGAGCACCTGCGCGAGCTGAGGGTCCGCTCGATCCGGCTGGCCTGCACCCACGGCCTCTTCTCCAGCGGCGCGTTGCAGCGGCTGAGTGAGCAGGAGGGCGTGCTGGAGATCGTCTGCACCAACACGGTGCCGATCCCCGCCGACAAGCGGGTGCCGAAGCTGGAGATCCTGTCCGTGGCGCCGGCGCTGGCCGAGGCGATGCGCCGGATCCACAACGGCGAATCGGTCAGCGCCCTCTTCGCCTGACCCGCCCCGGGCCGCAGGTCCAGCGGGGGTCAGTCGCGGCGGTGGCGGCCGGTGTGCTGGGGGGCCGCGACGGCGGTGCTGATGCGGACCGTCGTGCCGCGCGCGCCGGTCTCCACGTCCATGCTGTCGCTCAGCTCCCGGGCCAGCCAGAGGCCCCACCCGCCGGCGGTGTCGGCGGCGGGGCGGCTCCGGTCGCCCAGCCGCTGCGTGCTGATTCCCTGCCCGTGGTCGGAGACCTCGCACAACAGCTGGCCCGACTGGCGCCACAGCCGGAGCCAGCCCTGGCCGCCGCCGTGTCGGACCGCGTTGGTGATCAACTCGTTGACCGCCAGCACGAAGTCGTCCAGCCGCTGCCCGCTGAGGCCGGCCGCGTGCGCGCAGGAGGTGACCGAGTGGCGCAGCCCGGTCACCTGGGCCTGGTCGAAGGCCTCGGCGATGAGAAGGGAAGGTTCGATGGGCACAACCGTACGCTGTGCTCCGGGTTCCGCATTCGTCATGGCCCCGTCCCGACAGCGGATCGTGGATGTTTCGCGGCTTTTCCACCGTACGTCAGGGTTCCTCCGGGCGCATCTGACGGCCCACGGGACCGTCGTGACGGCTGTGGCATCGTGACGGGCGTGTCGACGCCGCCCGGTGGTTTCGAGGTCCCGCTCTGGCGCGCCATAGCCGTGTTCCGGGTGGCCTCCCTGGCGTACGTCTGCGTGCTGGCGCTCCGGGACGCCGACCGGTACGCCCATCCGCTCGCGGCCGGCGGCCTGGTCCTGCTGATGGCCGCCTGGACCGGCGTGACCGCCGTCAACTACGCCCACCCGGCCCGCCGAGGCTGGCCGCTGCTCCTGGCGGACCTGGGGGTCGTCGTCGGCATCATGCTGGCCACCCCGTGGGTGATCGGGCGGACGGCGCTCGCCGCCGGCGTGCCCAGCCTCACCGTGGCCTGGCTGGCCGGACCGGTGCTGGCGTGGGCGGTCTCCGGCGGCCGGCGCCGGGGCACGGTCGCCGCGCTGGCGCTCGGCGCGGTGGACCTCGCCACCCGCGAACGGATCGGCCAGTCGTCCCTCACCGGGACGATCCTGCTGCTGCTCGCCGGCGTGGTGGTCGGGCACGTCGCCCGGCTGGCGGTGACCGCCGAGGAGCGGCTGCACCGGGCGGTGGAGCTGGAAGCCGCCACCCGGGAGCGGGAGCGGCTGGCCCGGGACATCCACGACGGCGTGCTCCAGGTGCTGGCGCTGGTGCAGCGGCGCGGCGCCCACCTGGACGGCGAGGCAGGGGAGCTGGCCCGGCTCGCCGGGGAACAGGAGGCCGCGCTGCGCGCCCTGATCGGCGGCGCCACGCCGGTCGGGCCCGCCGCCCACGGCGGGCCGGTGGACCTGCGTGGGCTGCTCGGCCGGTACGCCTCGGCGACGGTCTCGTTGTCCGCGCCGGCCACCCCGGTGCCGTTGCCCGGGCGGGTCGCCCACGAACTGGCCGCCGCGACCGCCGCCGCCCTCGACAACGTGGCCCGGCACACCGACGGGCGGGCCTGGGTGCTCGTCGAGGACGAGGGGGCGACGGTGACCGTGTCGATCCGCGACGAGGGGCCGGGGTTTCCGGACGGCCGGCTGGAGGAGGCCGCCGCCGAGGGCCGGCTCGGCGTCGCCCGGTCGATCCGGGGCCGCCTCGCCGACCTCGGCGGCACGGTGCGGATCACCTCCGCGCCGGGCGCCGGCACCGAGCTGGAACTGACCGTTACGAGGGAGGGACAACCGTGACAGGCGTACGGGTGATGGTGGTGGACGACCACCCGATGTGGCGGGAGGGGGTGGCCCGGGACCTCACCGAGGCCGGCCACGTCGTCGTCGCCGCCAGCGGGGAGGGTCGGCAGGCGCTGCGGGTGGCCGCCGCCGCCCGGCCGGACGTGGTGATCCTCGACCTGCAACTGCCGGACGTCTCGGGGGTGGAGGTGGTCCGCGGGTTGCGCGCCGTGCTGCCGGAGGTGCGGGTGCTGATGCTCTCGGCCAGCGGCGAGCAGCAGAGCGTGCTCGACGCGGTGAAGGCGGGCGCCACCGGCTACCTGGTCAAGTCGGCCGCCCCGGCGGAGTTCCTGGAGGCGGTGCGCCGGACGGCGGCGGGGGAGCCCGTCTTCACGCCCGGCCTGGCCGGGCTGGTCCTCGGCGAGTACCGCCGGCTCGCGGCCGACCCGGACGGCGCCGGACACGCCGCCGGACACGACGCCCGGGGTGCCGGCCCGGCGCCCCGGCTCACCGACCGGGAGACCGAGGTGCTGCGCCTGGTCGCCAAGGGGATGTCCTACAAGCAGATCGCCGAGCGGCTCGGGCTGGCCCACCGCACCGTGCAGAACCACGTGCAGAACACGCTCGGCAAGCTCCAACTGCACAACCGGGTCGAGCTGACCCGGTACGCGATCGAACGGGGCCTCGACGACTGAGGGCCGCCGGGGAACCGCCCCCGAAGGGTTCCCCGACGGCCCCCGGGCCGGTTCAGACCGAGTGCGGCGGACGCGTCTCGTGGATGGCCAGCTCCTCGGCGCTCGCGCCGCCGCCGGCCGAACCGGCGTCGTACGCCACCGAGTCGGTCTCCTGGTCGGTGTGCGCCCCCTCGTCCGGTTCGACGAGCCGGCCGACCTGGCCGTCACTGACACTCCCCAGCTTGCCGTGGTCGTAGAGGGACACCGGCGAGTCCGGGTCGGAGGTGGGGCCGGGATCGATGACGTCCGCGTCGAGCTGGGCCTGCGCCGCAGCCTCCTGGCTGTCGGCCTCGGCGGCGATGTCCGGGTCGACGGGGCCGGCGAGCGGGTCGTCGGCCGTGCGTTCGTGCTGCTCCCGGTCGAGCTTGTAGTCCAGCGACTCGCCGTCGAGCTGCTCCTCGGCGGTGTTCCCGTACCGGTCCACCGCGACCGGCGTCCGGTCGCCCGGCAGCTGGGCGGGCTCCGGACCGTCCGCCTCGCGCCCGGTCAGGACGTCGTCGTTGGCGGTCGAGTCGTCGTCGGCGGTGTCGGGCAGGCCCTCCGCCTCGGGGTCGGACACGGGGGTCGGGTACTCGTCGTCGCGCATGGCTGATCACTACCCACTGCCCTCCCGGCATAACCGGTGCCGCCCGTGGCCATCCGGGCGGAAGGGGCACGTCGGGGGACGCCGGGGCAGGAATCAGGCGGCGGTCAGCCGAGGTGGGCGGTGGCCTCGTCGTCGGCGTGCAGCACGCACCAGACGACCTTGCCGTCCGGCACCCGGCTGCTGCCCCAGCTGCGGGCGACGGTGTCGATCAGCAGCAGGCCGCGCCCGCCCGCGGTGTCCAGCGGCGCCTGCCCGGTGAACGCCGGCTGGCGCGGCGAGTGGTCGCGTACCGCCAGGTGCAGCGCGCTGCCCCGGGGTGCCAGGCGGACCGTCATCGGAGTGTGCGCGTGGGCGACCACGTTGTTCACCATCTCGGTGACCGCGATGCCGGCCGGCTCGATCAGCTCGGGCAGGCCCCAGCGCCCGCAGCCCTCCGTCACGAGCTGCCGGGCCTGCCGGGCCGCCCCGAGGGCCGGGGGAAGGTCGGTCTCGGCCACTGCGGCGAGCGGCGCGGCGGCCAGTCCGGCCAGCGCCCCGGCCAGGGTCGGCCAGGCCGGCACCCCCTCGACGGCACCGGTCGGATCGCAGAGCAGCAGGTCGGCGGCGGGCCAGTCGTGTACCTCCCGGCGCACCTCGGCGAAGACGTCCCGGGCGGCCGGATCGGCCACCCGCAGGGCGGTGAGGTCGGCGAGGACCGGGCCGGGTCGGCAACAGAACTGGGCGAGCAGGCCGTCGCGCACCACGTCGACGCCGGACCGGTCGAGTGTCCCGGTCAGCCGGAGCACGCCGGACGACTCGTCCGCCTCCACCCGGCAGCCCGCGTCGGTGGCCATGACCGGCTCCGCCCCGCCTTGCGGGCCAGGCAGCGCACCGTGCACCGTCCGCCCGGACCGCGCACCCGACCGCTCGGCCCCCGGCATCAGCGTTTCGTTCCCGCGCGGCGGGTCATCGCGGCCACCGTCCCGACGGCCGTCCCCGCCGCGGCCAGCCCGAAGGCGGCGGTCATCCGCACCAGGTGCCGCCGCCGGCCGTGCCAGCCGCCCTCGCGCCGCGCCGCCGCGTCGGCGTGGAAGACGTTGCCGGTGCTCTCCGGCCGTGGGGCGGGCCCGAACTGGGTGCGGTGCGCGTACCAGCCGAGGACCCGCTCGGCGAACGCCGGGGCGAGCCGCCACTGGAGGCCGATCAGCCGGGCGGCGCCGCCGGCGTACGCCTCGCGCCTCGGGCGGCGCAGCAGCCGGACGATCGTCTCGGCCACCACCTCGGGCGGGTAGACCGGGGGCGGCGGCACCAGCTCCCGGCCGCTGTGGTTGGCGGCGTGCCGGAAGAACGGGGTGTCGATGGTGGCCGGCAGCACCGTGCAGATGGAGATGTTGCCCCGCCCGGTGACCCGCATCTCCTGGCGGACCGTGTCGGCCAGCCCGCGGATGCCGTGCTTCGTGGCGTTGTACGCCGACTGGTAGGGCATCGCCACCTCGGCCAGCACGGAGGCGTTGTTGACCAGCACCCCGCCACCCGCCGCGCTCAGCTGGGGCAGGGCGGCCCGGGTGCCGTACGCGGCGCCCAGCAGGTTGACCTCCAGCACCCGGCGGAACTCCGCCACGGGGATCTCGTCGAAGAGCCCGACCGCGCCGACCGCGGCGTTGTTGATCCAGCCGTCGATCCGGCCGAACTCGGCGACCGCGCGGGCGGCGAGCCGCTCGACGGCCGCCGGGTCGGTCACGTCGGTCGGCACCGCCAGCGCCCGCCCGCCCAGCTCCCGGCACCGTACGGCGACCTCCTCCAGCGCCGCTTCGCTGCGGGCGGCCAGCACCACGGCGGTGCCGCGCCGGGCGAGGGCGTACGCGGTGGCCGTACCGATGCCGCTGGAGGCGCCGGTGAGCACGACGGTGGCGTCGGCGAGGCTGCGGGTGAGAGGCATTCCTCGCCCGTACCCCCGTCGGCAGGGGTCATGCGGCCAGCGCCGGTCGGATACTCGCGGCCCCGGATCGGGGTGCCACCCGTCCCGCAACAGTTGCCGTCGCGCAAGCACCCGCCGGGCTCTTCCCGATCTGCCAGGTTTCGGCTCCCGGGGGTTCGGTTAATGGGACCCTCTGACCGAGGACCACCGCTTGAGAAGATCGCATGGAGGTGACCCATGCGCGTCGGCCTCGTCTGCGCGCACGCCGGCCCAGCCAGGGGCACCGACGGCCTGACCGTCGGCACCCACCAGCACATCGCCCGGGTCGCCGCCGAACTCGCCGCGCGGGGCCACGACGTCCGGGTGTACGAACGCCGCGACGACCCGGCCCTGCCGGAGACGGTGACGGTCGACGGCTACCGGGTGGAGCGGGTGCCGATCGGCCCGGCCGCGCCGCTGCCCACCGCCGAACTGGTGCCGCACGTGTCGGCGATCGGCGCCTGGCTGGCCGAGAGGTGGACGGGCGACTGGGATCCCGAGGTGGTGCACGGGCACTACTGGGTCGGCGGGCTGGCCGCCGCGCACGCGGTCCGCGAGACGGACATCCCGGTGGTGCAGACGTTCCACTCCCTCGGCGTCGAGCAGCTGCGCCACCTCGGCCGGCAGTACGACGGGCCGGGGGAGCGGATCCCGCTGGAGCGGGCGCTGACCCGGGCGGTGGACATCGCGGTCGCCCAGTGCAACGACGAGGTCGACGAGCTGACCCGGATGGGACTGCAACGCGCCTCCGTGGCGATGGTGCCGGCCGGCGTCGACACCGCGCAGTTCCACCCCGACGGCGAGGCCGCCCCCCGCGACCAGCGGGCCCGGATCCTCTCCGTCGGCGGGCTCTCGGCCGGGCACGGCCAGGAGGACCTGATCCGGGCCATGCGACTGGTCGGCGACGCCGAACTGGTGATCGCCGGCGGCCCGCCCGTCGGGCAGCTCGCCAACCACGCCGAGGCCCGGCGGCTGCGCGAGCTGGCCGAGCGCAGCGGGGTGGCCGACCAGGTGAAGCTGGTGGGCGCGGTGCCGCACGAACAGATGGCCACCTGGTACCGCTCGGCGGACGTGGTCGCCTGCACCCCGCACTACTCGTCCGCCGGCCGGGTGTCGCTGGAGGCGATGGCCTGCGGGGTGCCGGTGGTCGGCTACTCCATGGGCGGGATCGCCGACGCCGTGGTCGACGAGGTCACCGGCCGGTTGGTGCCGCCGGGCGACGTCCGCGCGCTGGGCGTGACGCTGCGCCGGCTGCTCGCCGACAACGCCGGGCGGTTCGCGTACGGGCACGCCGCCGTCGACCGGGTGCGGTGCAGCTACACCTGGGAGCGGACGGCGGGCGCCCTGGAGCGCCTCTACGAGCGGGTGGTGAGCCGCCGCAAGCCGGTCGAGGCGGCCTGACCGGGGCCGGCGGTCCGAGGCGGCCTGACCGGGGCCGGCCGCTCCCGGGCCTGGCTCAGAGCGGGCGACCGGGCGCTCCGGCGCCCACCATGCTCCGGTCCCGTTCCCCGGCGACCGCGTGGTGGTGCTGGGGCTCGGCGTACCGGGTGAGACCGATGACCGCCGCGAGGGTGACCAGGAACCCCACCGCGGCGAGCCACTCCCGCCCGGGCCAGATCTTGTCGTTGAGCAGGAGCAGGCCGACGATCGCGGCGGGCACCGCCCCGGCGGCGTCCATCGCCGCCACGGCGGCCGTGGTCGAGCCGCGCTGCATGGCAAGGCCGAGCAGCAGCTGGCCGACGACCGAGTGGACGATCAGCAGGTAGAGCAGCGGATCCTGGACGAACGCCTCCGGCGTCGGGGCGGAGGCGAGGGGCCGGGCGGCCACCGCGGCGGCGGAGAACGCCAGCCCGGCCAGCGCGCCGAGCGCCACCGAGCCGGGCGCCCCGTGCAGGCGTACGGCGAAGAAGCCGATCACGGCGATCACGCCGAGCGTCACCGCCAGGGCGATCAGGCCGGCGGTGCCGAGCGGCTTGGCCGGCGCGGGCTCGGCGGAGAGCACCAACGCGGTGATCCCGGCGAACAGCAGCACCAGCAGGGCCACCTCGGCGGCCGGCATTCGCCACTTCAGCACCAGCACGCCGAGCAGGGCGGTGACCCCGAGCCCGGCGGCGACGCTGGACTGCACCAGGAACAGCGGCAGGTCCCGGCGGGCCAGCAGGGCCAGCACGAACCCGGCCACCTGGCAGCCCAGCCCGATCAGGTAGGTGCGGTGCCCCGCCAGCCGCAGCAGCAGCCCCGGGTCGAAGGTGTGGTGCACGGTGGTGCGGGCGGCGGCGACCGACTGGAGCAGGTTGGCGACGCCGTACGCGACGATCATGGCCGCGAGGAAGCACCAACCGGAGGAGACCACCTGGCGAGGATAGAGGCTGCCGGAGGTCAGTGCTCGGTTGGCCGACCCAGCCGGGCGAGGATGTCGGCGTGCAGCGCGCCGTTGCTGGCCACGGCGCTGCTCTCGGTGCCGGCGTCGCCGGAGGGGGCGGGTCGGCCGGCGAGATCGGTGAACGTCCCGCCGGCCTCGGTGACGATCGGCACCAGCGCGGCGACGTCCCACAGCGACAGCTCCGGCTCCACCATCACGTCCAGCGCGCCCTCGGCCAGCAGCATGTAGCCGTAGAAGTCGCCGTACGCCCGGCTGCGCCAGGTGTCCCGCATGAGCTGGAGCATCGCGTCCAGCCGCGCGGCGGACTCCCACCCCGTCAGCGACGAGTAGCAGAAGCTCGCGTCCGCGAGGTCCCGTACCGCGGAGACCCGGATCGGCGCGCCACCGGCGGCGTCCGGCCCCGCGTACGCGCCCTCGCCGAGCGCGCCCCACCAGCGGCGGCCGAGCGCCGGCGCGGAGACCAGTCCGGCGACCGGGCGGTCGCCCTCCAGCAGCGCGATCAGGGTGGCCCACACGGGCACGCCCCGGATGAAGTTCTTCGTGCCGTCGATCGGGTCGACCACCCAGCGGCGGCCGTCCGGGGCGCTGGCGGGCTCCTCGCCGTACTCCTCGCCCAGCAGACCGTCGGCCGGCCGGTGCACGGCCAGCAGCGCCCGGATCTCCCGCTCCACCGCGGTGTCCGCGTCGGAGACCGGGGTCAGGTCGGGTTTCGCCTCGACCCGCAGGTCGAGCGCGCGGAACCGGGCCGTGGAGACGGCGTCGGCGGCGTCGGCGAGCAGGTGGGCGAGGGCGATGTCGTCGGCGTACCCGGGCATGCCTAGACGGTAGCGGCGACCGGCTCAGGACCCCGCGAGCGGGTCGCCGGGGTTCCGCTGGTCGGGTTCGCGCGCGTCGCCCTCGCCCGACCGGGAGGCCAGCAGCCGGCGGTACGAGGCCAGCCGCCGCGCGTCGGCCTTGCCGGCGGCGACCCAGGCGTCCAGCCCGCAGTCGGTCTCGTCCGGCGTGTGCGGGCAGTTGGCGGGGCAGTCGACCGTCCCCTCGACCAGGTCGGGGAAGCCGTGCAGCAGGCTGTCGGCGGAGACGTGCGCGAGCCCGAAGCTGCGCACGCCCGGGGTGTCGACGATCCAGCCGGCGGGGGCGTTCTCGCCGTGCGTCGGGTCCCCGGGCAGCCGGGGCAGTCGCAGCGCCACCGCGCTCGTGGAGGTGTGCCGGCCCCGGCCGATCGCGCTGACCGTGCCGACCGCCCGGGCGGCGTCCGGAACCAGGCGGTTGACCAGCGTCGACTTGCCCACCCCGGAGTGCCCGACCATGACCGAGATCCGCCCGGCGAGCAGGTCGCGCAGCGCGTCGAGGTCGGCCTCCGGGCGGATCAGCACGTACGGCAGCTCCAGCTCGGCGTAGTAGCCGAGCACCGCCTCGGGGCCCGCCAGGTCGGCCTTGGTGAGGCAGAGCAGCGGCTCGATGCCGGCGTCGTACGCGGCCACCAGACACCGGTCGATGAAGCCGGTGCGCGGCGGCGGGTCGGCCAGCGCGCTCACGATGACCAGCTGGTCGGCGTTGGCGACGACCACCCGTTCCAGCCGTCCCTCGGCGGTGGTGTCGTCGTCGTCGGCGGTGCGTCGCAGCACCGACGACCGCTCGGCGATCCGGACGATCCGGGCCAGCGCCCCGGCCGCGCCGGAGGTGTCCCCGACCAGGCCGACGCGGTCGCCGACCACCACCGACTTGCGCCCCAGCTCCCGGGCCCGCATCGCGGTGACCAGGGGCGCGTCCGGCTCGGCGTCGGGCGGCACGCACGTGTAGCGGCCCCGGTCGACGGCGATCACGAAGCCGTCCACCGCGTCGGAGTGCTGGGGTCGGGTGCGGGTACGCGGGCGCGACGACTTGCCGGGCCGCACCCGGACGTCGTCCTCGTCGTACTCCCGCCGTCTGGTCGTCAGGACCCGCCCCCCGTCGTGTCAGCTCTTGCCGGTCACCAACGCCGACCATAGTGCCGGAAACTCGGGCATGGTCTTCGAGGTGCACCCCACGTCGCTCAACTCGATGCCTGGGACGGCCAGGCCGGCCACGGCGGCGGCGTGCGCCATCCGGTGGTCGTGGTAGGTCTCGAACACCCCGCCGTGCAGCGGCCGGGGCCGGATCTCGAGCCCGTCGGGGGACTCGGTGATGTCGGCGCCGAGCGCGGCGAACTCCCGCGCCAGCGCGGTCAGCCGGTCGGTCTCGTGGCCGCGGATGTGGCCGACGCCGGTGAACACCGACGGCGAGTCGGCGAGCATGGCCAGCGCGGTGAGCGCCGGGGTCAGCTCGCTGACGTCGGAGAGGTCGGCGTTCAGGCCGTGCACCGCGCCGGTGCCCCGGACCGTCAGCCCGTCGGTGGAGAGGGTCACCTCGCCGCCCATCCGCTGGAGCAGCGAGCGGAGCTGCTCGACGGGCTGGGCGCTGCTGCGCGGCCAGCCCTGGAGGGTCACCTCCCCGCCGGTGACCAGGGCGGCGGCGAAGAACGGCACGGCGCCCGACAGGTCGGGCTCGATCTGCCAGCCGCGCCCCGTCAGCGGGCCCGGCTCGACCACCCACACGTCGGGGGTGCCGTCGTCGACCGCCGCGCCGGCGGCCCGGAGCATCTGCACCGTCATCCGCAGGTGCGGCGCGGACGGCACCGGCGGGCCCACGTGCCGGACCACCACGCCCCGGTCGAAGCGCGGCGCGGCCAGCAGCAGCCCGGAGACCAGCTGGCTGGAGGCGGAGGCGTCGATCACCACCTCGCCGCCGGCCACCCGCCCGGCGCCGAGCACGGTCAGCGGCAGGCTGCCGGTGGCGGGGGCGTCCACACGCGCGCCGAGGGAGCGCAGCGCCCCGATCAGCGGGCCGAGCGGCCGGGTGCGGGCCTGCGGGTCGCCGTCGAAGGTGATCCGCCCGTCGGCCAGGCCCGCCACCGGCGGGACGAAGCGCATCACGGTGCCGGCCAGGCCGACGTCGACGTGTGCGGGGCCGACCAGCGGGTGGGGGCGGACCAGCCAGCGCTCGTCGTCGCTGATCGACATGTGCGCGCCCATCGCGCGCAGCCCGGCGGCCATCAGCTCGGTGTCCCGTGCGCGCAGCGGCCCGGCCAGGGTCGACGGGCCGCCGGCCAGCGCGCTGAGCACCAGGGCGCGCGCGGTCATCGACTTGGACCCGGGCAGGCGCAGCGTCGCCGCGACCGGGTCGGAGGCGGTCGGAGCGGTCCACGGCTGCGGCGGCCGGGTCGCGATCAGGTTCCCCACGGTTACATTCTGCCGCGTCCGACGGCGGGTGGCGCCGGCCGGCACGCGTCCTCCCGGTCAGCGGGACAGCCGGGCGGCGCGCGGCGGGTTAGCGTGTGCGGCATGTGCGGGAGGTACGCGACGACCCGGAGCGCGGGCGACCTGAGCGCGCTGTTCGAGTCCCAGGACGAGACCGGCGGCGGGGTCGGCCCCGACCACAACGTCGCGCCCACCGACCCGGTGCCGCTGGTGCGGGTCAGCCCGGAGGGCCACCGCGCGCTGTCGGTCGGCCGCTGGGGTCTGGTCCCGTCCTGGTCCAGGTCGCCCGCGGGCGCCGCCCGCATGATCAACGCCCGCGCCGAGACGGTCGCCACCAGCCGGGCGTACGCCGGGGCCTTCGCCCGCCGCCGCTGCCTCGTCCCGGCCGACGGCTGGTACGAGTGGGTCCGCGCGGCCGACGGGCGCAAGCAGCCCTACTACATGACCCCGTCGGACGGCTCGGTGCTCGCCTTCGCCGGCATCTGGTCGGTCTGGGACGGCTCCGGCGGTCCGCTGCTGACGTTCAGCGTGCTCACCACCGCCGCGTTGGGCGAGTTGGCCGAGGTGCACGACCGGATGCCGCTGCTGCTGCCCCGCGACCGCTGGGGGGCGTGGCTGGCGTCGACCGACGAGCCGGCGGGCCTGCTCGCGCCGCCCGCGCCCGACTGGCTCGCGACGCTGGAGATCCGCCCGGTGGGCACGGCGGTGGGCGACGTGCGTAACGACGGGCCGCAGTTGACCGAGAGGGTGCCGCTCGCCCGGGCCGCCGCGCCGGAGGAAATGACGCTCTTCTGACAGTCCGACACATTGTCGGGCGTGATTTGCCAGAGTTGCGGACGAAACGTCGCCCCGACGTTCACCCATATTCGCCGTGAAGTCTTGTCCCGGTGTCCGGAAGTGCGATACAACACAGCGCCGGTAGTGGGCGCGACTCGCACGGGGCGGACGACGCACACCGATCTTGCCGGTCCCACGGGGGAGGTGGGTGGATGACACGGGCACGTATGCCTCGGCCGCACGAGGTGGCCACCGCACGACGGGATCCGCGGCTGTTGCGGGCGTTGCGGGAGCGGCGACAGGACGAGGCGTGGCGCACCAGGGGAACCTGCCAGAACGTCGACCCGGAAACGTTCTTTCCGGCGCCGAACGAGCCGGCCGACGCGGCCGTCGCGCTCTGCCGCAGCTGTGACGTGCAGGGATCCTGCCTGGCCTGGGCGCTGGACGTGGGTGACTGCCACGGCGTCTGGGGCGGCACCACCCCGCGCGAACGGCGGGCGATGCTGGTCGCCTGGCGCGACGAGGTGCAACCGGATCCGGACGCCGCCCGCGAGGCGGGTCCGCCGGTCCGGGACCGGCTGCTCACCCTGGTGCCGCTGAGCTGACCGTCGAGTGAACCGGTCGCAGCCGGCCCGCCACCTCGGCGGGCCGGCTGCCCGTCGTGCCCCGGACGCCGCAGAATGGGCCGATGCCCGAGGACGACGACGTACCCACCCCGCGCGGGCCCGCCCGGGTCGACACCGACCTGCCGGCGGGTGCGCCGAGCGCCCTGCTGGTGCTCGGCCACGGCGCGGGCGGCGACGTCGACGCCCCCGACCTGCGTGCGCTCCGGGACGCGGCGGTCGACGCCGGGCTGGTGGTGGCCCGGGTGACCCAGCCGTACCGCGTCGCCGGACGGCGTGCGCCGGCACCGGCGGGGCACCTCGACGAGGCGTGGACCGCCGTGCTCGCCGTGCTGCGGCAGCGGCATCCCGGCGTACCGCTGCTGGTGGGCGGCCGGTCCAGCGGCGCGCGGGTGGCGTGCCGCACCGCGCCCGCGGTGGGCGCCGCCGGGGTCGTCGCGCTCGCGTTCCCGCTGCATCCGCCCGGCCGCCCGGAGCGGTCGCGGGCGGCGGAGCTGGCGACCGGCCTGCCGACCCTCGTGGTCAACGGCGACCGTGACCCGTTCGGGGTACCGGAGCCGGGGCGGGGGGTGCACGTGGTGACCCGCCCAGGGGAGCGGCACGACCTGCGGGGGGATCCGGCCGGCACGGCCGCCGTGGTGCGCGACTGGCTGCGCGGGCGGGGCTGGGCGCGAGGCTGAGCGCCGCCCCGCCAGGCGCTCCGGTGGGCCGTGTCCGCCTGCCGCGGCGGGTCGTTGCATCGGATGGCGCCGGACGCCCGGCTCGGGCGGGCGGCGCCGGTCCTCCCAGGCCCTTCCTGGTCCCAGCGTCGGCCTCCGCCGGCGCCGGGACCAGGAACGGGGGAGGTGAGCGGAATGCCCCGCCCCGTCGGGGGCGTTGCACCCCCCGGGACGACATTTCTGGCGAGGGGGGAGACCGGTGCCGACCGAGACGCGGGTCCGGGAACGGGACGAGCGGGGAGCGCGGCAGTTGCGACGGCTGCTGGGCGGCCCGGACTGGCCCGCGGTGGTGCCGCCGGTCAGCCCGGCCGCGGTGAGCACGCCCACGGTGAGTACGAGCACACCCGCCGGAAGTGAATCTGCGGGCACGTCCGTACGCGTATCCTCGGCGGGACAGCATCCGACGCGAGGGGATGTGCGGTTGACCACCGAGAAGACGGACGAGCGCAGGGCCCGCTTCGAGCGGGACGCGATGCCATTCGTCGATCAGCTCTACGCTGCCGGGCTGCGGATGACCCGCAACCCGGCGGACGCCGAGGACCTGGTCCAGGAGACCTACCTGAAGGCGTACGCCGCCTTCCACCAGTTCGAGCAGGGCACGAACCTGAAGGCCTGGCTCTACCGGATCCTGACCAACACCTACATCAACTCCTACCGCAAGCGGCAGCGCCAGCCCATCCAGGCGCCGACCGACGAGATCACCGACTGGCAGCTCGCCGAGGCCGAGTCGCACACCTCCAGCGGGCTGCGCTCGGCCGAGACCGAGGCGCTGGACCGGCTGCCGGACAGCGACGTCAAGGAGGCCCTCCAGCAGTTGCCGGAGGAGTTCCGCCTGGCCGTCTACCTCACCGACGTCGAGGGCTTCTCCTACAAGGAGGTCGCCGACATCATGGGCACGCCGATCGGCACGGTCATGTCGCGACTGCACCGGGGCCGTCGTAATCTGCGCAAGCTGCTCGAACAGTACGCCGCAGAGCGGGGCTTCAGCGCCGCGGCGTCGAAGAAGGGCTCGACCGCTTCCGCTGGCCGGGAGGTCTGACATGAGCTGTGGAGATCCGCACGAGACGGATTGCCGCGAGGTCATCGCGGAGGTCTACCTCTACCTGGATCTGGAGTGCGCCGAGGAGCGGCGCGCGCTGATCCGGCACCACCTCGACGAGTGCGGCCCGTGCCTGCGCGAGTACGGCATCGAGCAGGAGGTGCGGGCGCTGGTCGCCCGCTGCTGCGGCAACGAGACCGCGCCCGACCAGCTGCGGGAGCGGCTGCGGCTGCGCCTCACCGAGCTGGTCGTCTTCGAGGGCACCGAGTCGAAGGAGCTTGCCGACTGAGGTCGGGCCGGGTGCGGCAGCCGACCGAGGTCGGTGCCCCCGGAGACAGCAACGCCGGTGGCCCGGGTCGTGACGACCCGGGCCACCGGCGTCTGCGCCGACTGGTCGACGCCGGGCCGTGGGGCCCGGCCGCCGGTCAGGAGTTGGGGCGCTTGCCGTGGTTCGCGCCGCTCTTCTTGCGGGCCTTCTTCTTACGGGCCTTCTTCGCCATGGTGACCTCCTCGTGATGGTCGGATCCCGCCTGCGCACGATCTCGGCGCCGGTGCACGCACCGGTCCTCCCGGCGCCGGGTCCGACCCGCTGATGCTAGTGCGGCCGGCACCCGCCGTCGTCCGCCGGGGCCGCCGACGCGCGCCACGCCGCGCGCCACGCCGCCGGACCACCCCTGAGTCGATCATCGACCCGGCCCGCGCCGCTCCACGCCCGCCGGAGGTCGCCCGCATGATTGGATACGTCGGCAGGCAACCGCGAGAGGGAGGGCCCGAAGATGGCCGAGGAGATCCGCGCCGAGATGGTGGCGAACGTCTGGAAGGTCGTCGCGTCGGCCGGGGACACCGTGTCCGAGGGGGACACCCTGGTGATCCTGGAGTCGATGAAGATGGAGATCCCGGTCGTCGCCGAGTCCGACGGTGTCGTCAAGCAGCTCGCGGTCAACGAGGGCGACGTCGTGCAGGACGGTGACCTGATCGCGGTGATCGATTGACCGGCCTCTCGGTACGCCGGGCCGGGCCGGCCGACTTCGCGGCGGTGGCCCGGCTGACGGTGGCCGCGTACGAGGCGGACGGCCAGCTGAAGAACGAGCACGGCTACGCCGCCGTCCTCGCCGACGTGACGTCCCGGGCCCGGGACGGCGAGGTGCTCGTCGCCGTCGACGACGCCACCGGCGAGCTGCTCGGCTCGGTGACCCTCGTCCTGCCCGGTACCCGCTACGCCGAGCTGTCCCGGGCGGGTGAGGCGGAGTTCCGGATGCTGGCGGTGGACCCGGCCGCGCAGGGGCGGGGCGTCGGCGCGGCGCTGGTCGAGGCCTGCGTGTCGCGGGCGACCGAGCTGGCCTGTTCCGCCGTCGTCATCTGCGTCCGCGACGGCTTCGCCGCCTCCGCCCAGCGGCTCTACCGGCGTCGCGGCTTCGTACGGGTGCCCGAGCTGGACTGGGCGCCCGTGGACGGGGTGCACCTGCTCGGCCTGCGGCTGGAGCTGACCGGCGCGTGAGGCGCCGGCGACGACGGCTCACCGGCGCCTGAGGAGCCCCCAGAGGCGGCGCAGGCGGGAACGCGGCCGGGGGACCGGGGCGGTGACCGTCAGCGCGGTGGCCAGGGCCGCCGTCTCCGGGTCCAGGGCCGGGCTGGCCAGGGCCAGGTGTGCCAGCGACGGCGCGATCGGCGCCGGGCGGGTCCGGGCGACCGCTGCCACGTCGGCCAGCCGCTCGGTCACCACCCGGGCCACGTCGGGGCGCACGTCCGGGTCGACCCAGGCGGCGGTGACCAGGGCGAACAGGGCCGCCTCGGTGACCCAGTCCTCGACTCCCCAGACCAGGTCCAGCAGCACCCGGCGCCGGGTCGACTCCGCCCACGGCTCGTCGGTGCGGTGGTGCAGCAGGCCCAGGCACGCCCACACCTGGACGCAGCGCACCCAGAGCGAGGGGTCCTGCCCGAGTACCCGGCCCAGCGCGGTCGGCGGCGCCTCCGGCGGGTGCGCCAGCAGGCCGAGCAGGTCGTCCAGTTCCAGGGTGGCCAGGCCGACCGCCGCGTCGTACGCCGCCGGCGGGTGTGGCCACGCGGGGTGGGCGAGCTGCCGCAGCCGCGCCGCCGCCTCCGGTGAGGGCGCCGGCACGGCGGGCACGACCGTCGTCCCGTCGTGCTCCCAGAGCTGCCGGGCGGTCGCCCGCCGGGGCTCGCGCGGGTCCGGGTCGGGCACGCCGGCCACCTCGATCCGCAGCCCGGGCGCGGCCGTCGCGGCGGCACGCAGCGCGCTGGGCGGCGGGGGCTGGTCCAGCCGTACGGCGCCGAGGCCGACGCGCTCGTCGGTGACGGCCTGACGCAGCGCGTCCACCACCGGCCCGGTCGCCGGGGTGACCTGCCCGAGCCAGGGCCGGCTCCGGCAGCTCTCGGCCAGGTCGCTGTGCTCGTGCGTGTCGTCGGGATGGTCCCGGACGAAGTCAGCGAGCGCGATCAGGTGCGCCACGTCGCCGTCGCGCTGGTGCCGCAGCCGGTGCGCGGTGTGCACGGCGCACTCGAAGGAGGGGTCCCGGGCCAGCGCCCGGTCTATCCAGTCGAGCGCCTCGTCGAGCCGCCCGTTGTCGGCGAGCGTGCCGGCGATGTCGGCGTAGACGGTGAGGTCGTCGGGGTCGTGCGCGACGGCACGGCCGAGTGCCGCCAGCGCCTCCCGGGTGCGCCCGGCGCTGCGGTACGCGTACCCGAGCCACACCTCGCCGATCTTCGACGGCTCCGCGCGTACGCCCCGGGCGGCCCAGCGGATCGCCAGGTCGACCTCGCCGAGGCGCCTGGCCAGCGCGGACGCCGCGCCCAGCAGCAGGCCGTGCTCGGGGTGGACGGTGACCGCGTTGCGGGCCAGCGCCAGGTAGGGGGCCAGGGCGGCCCGGCCGGCCCGGGGCACCGGGTCGGGCACGGCGGCGCAGACCTGCATCAGGATCCGGGCGGCCCGGTCCGGTTCGAGGCGCTCGGCGAGTTCCGGGGTGGTCACCCACGGCACCCCCGCCCAGTCCGTCCCCGGCGCGTGGCCGGTCGCCGCGACCAGCAGGTCCAGCCCCTCGGCGGGCCGGCCGGCGGCGGCGAGCAGGTGCGCGCGGGCCACGACGGCGCCGACGAAGGCGTGGCCCTGGAGCGGGAAGAGGTCGACGCCGCCCGCGCCGTCGGTGGCGGCGAGCCGGGCGAGGGTCTCGTGCACCTCGGGCAGGGTCGGGGCCTGGGCCAGCGCGGCGGCGACGTGACCGGCCGCGTGTGCCAGGTCGTTGTCGTCCATGGCGAGGCGGGCCAGGGCAAGTTCCTCCGCCGCGGACAGCGACCGGTCGTCCTCGGGCACGTCGTCCTCTCGCTCGTCGGTCGGTGGGGCCGGGCAAGCCTAGGTGATGTTGTGCCGAGATGGTGATCATCTGCGCACTACTGCTCGTTCGATTGCTCAGGTCAGTTCAAACGTGCAAGACTGAGCAGGAAACGCGCGGCAACCGCGCAGTGGGAGGAGTTTCCGTGACGCGTGCAGGGGCCGGCATGGCGGCCGACATCGACGAGCAGCCGGCGGGCTACGAGCGGCTGCTCTCCGCCGAGCACGCCGGGGCGATCGCCCGGGTGGCGGCGGTCATCGCGGAACGCCGCCCGCGGCACGTGGTCTTCACCGCCCGGGGCACCTCCGACCACGCGGCCCTCTACGGGGCGTACCTGACCGAGATCCGGCTCGGCCTGCCCGCCGGCCTCGCCTCGCCCAGCGTCGTCACCCTCTACGGCGCGAAGCCGGACCTCTCCGACGCGCTGGTCGTCGGCGTCAGCCAGAGCGGCGGCTCGCCCGACCTCGCCGAGGTGCTGCGCACCGCCCGCGCCTCCGGCGCGTTGACCCTCGCGGTCACCAACGCGCCCGACTCCCGGCTGGCCGGCGTCGCCGAGCTGAGCGTCGACATCGCCGCCGGGCACGAGCGCGCGGTGGCCGCCACCAAGACCTACACCGCCGAGCTGCTCGCCCTGCTGATGCTCGTCGAGGGCGTCCGGGCCGGCGACGGCGCGCTGCCCGCCGACGAACGCGAGGCGCTCGCCGCCCTGCCCGAGCTGGCCGCGCGCACCCTGGAGGACACCACCCCCACCCAGCTCGCGCCCCGCTACCGGTTCGCCGGCCAGCTGGTCACCACCGGCCGGGGGTACGCGTACCCGACCGCCCGCGAGGCCGCGCTGAAGCTGATGGAGACCTCGTACCTGCCCGCGCTCGCGTTCTCCGGCGCCGACCTGCTGCACGGCCCCCTCGCCATGACCGACCCGGACGTGCCGGTGCTCGCCGTGGTCGGCTCCGGGCCGGGCGGCCGGTCGATGGGCGAAGTGCTGCCCCGCCTCGGCGAGCGCCGCGCCGACGTGGTGGTGGTCGGCTCCGCCGACGTCGAGGGCGCCACCCGGATGGCCGTCCCCGAGGTCGACGAGCGGTACGCGCCGCTGCTGGACATCCTGCCGTTGCAGCGCCTGGCGCTGGCGCTGGCGCTCGCCCGGGGCGAGGACCCGGACGCGCCGCGCGGGCTGAAGAAGGTCACCGCGACGATGTGACGCCCGTCGTGGCACGCTGGTCGACGTGTCCACGCTGCGCAACCTCGCCGAGGAGCACACCCGCCTCCGCCCGGCCGACATCGACCACCTGCACCGGATCGCCGGCGACTGGCAGTTGCTGTCCGATCTGTCCTTCGCCGACCTGCTGCTCTGGGTGCCCGTGGACGGTGACGGCGCGTTCCTCTGCGTCGCCCAGGTCCGGCCGACGACCGCCCCCACCGCGTACCTGGACGACCAGGTGGGGCGGATCGTCGGCGGGCCCGAGGTGGCCCACCTGGAGGTGGCCCACCGGCAGGGCCGCATCTGGCGGGAGGGCGACCCGGTCTGGTACGGCGACGTGCCGGCCCGGCACGAGGCGATCCCGGTCCGGTTGCGCACCACCGACGGCGAGGCCGGCGAGGTGATCGCCGTGGTGGGGCGGGACACCAACCTCTCCACCGCGCGCACCCCGAGCCAGCTGGAGCTGAACTACCTCACCACCGCCGACGACCTGGCCCAGATGATCGCTGACGGGACCTTCCCGCCGCCGCGCCATCCCGGGGAGACCACGTCGGCCCCGCGCGTCGGCGACGGGCTGGTCCGGCTCGACGCCGGCGGCAAGGTAACCTACGCGAGCCCGAACGCGCAGTCGGCGTACCGGCGGCTGGGCTACGCCTCCCACCTGGTGGGCGAGGACCTGGCGGCGCTGCACCGCCGGCTGGCGAGCGACCCGCTGGAGGGCACCGACGCGGCGAACGGCATCCTCGCGGCGCTGCGCGGCGAGGCGCCGCCCCGCCGGGAGATCGACGCCCGGGGCGCGACGATGCTCACCCGGGCGCTGCCGCTGATGCCCGCCGGGGTGCCGATCGGCGCGCTGGTGCTGGTCCGCGACATCACCGAGGTACGCCGCCGCGACCGCGCCCTGATCACCAAGGACGCCACCATCCGGGAGATCCACCACCGGGTGAAGAACAACCTCCAGACCGTCGCCGCCCTGCTGCGGCTCCAGGCCCGCCGGGTGTCCATGCCGGAGGCCCGGGTCGCCCTGGAGGAGTCGGTACGCCGGGTCGCCTCCATCGCGCTGGTGCACGAGACCCTCTCCATGTCCAGCGACGAGGCGGTCGAGTTCGACGGCATCGTCGACCGGGTGGCCAGCGCCGCCACGGAGGTGGCCGCGACGGAGGCCACGGTCGGCATGCGGCGCGAGGGCAGCTTCGGCGTGCTGCCCGCCGAGGTCGCCACGTCGCTGGTGATGGTGCTCAACGAGTTGCTGCTCAACGCCGTCGAGCACGGCTTCCCGCCGGCCGCCGAGACGCCCGCCGGCCCGACCGGTCCCGGAACCCCCGCCCCGGTCGCGGCTGGGCCGCCCGCCCCGGAAGCGGCCGTGGCGGAGGCGGCCGGCCCGGTCGAGCCGGAGGTGGTGCTGTCGGCGCACCGGTTCCGCAAGATGCTGCACGTCTCGGTCACCGACAACGGGCGCGGGCTGCCGCCCGACTTCGACGCCGAGCGGAGCGGCAACCTCGGGTTGCAGATCGTCCGCGCGCTGGTCACCGGCGAGCTGCGCGGCACCATCGAGCTGCGCGACGGCGCGAAGGGCGGCACCGAGGCGACCCTCGTCGTCCCGCTGGTGCGCAACGCCCCCGAGGGCCGTTCCGCCGGCTGACCCGGACGCACCGGCGCGAGGGCCGGGGGTGCCGGGGCGGCCATGATCAGTTGACCGGAAACCGGCCCCGGAGGCCCCACGACCCCGGCTCCCCGTCAACCGATCAAGCCGGTCGCCGGAGCCGGGGCGGAGTGGGTTGGTCAGCGGGTGAGCAGGGCGACGGTGAGTCCCGGGCGCGGCCAGACCCGTTCGACGGTGTAGTCGGCGCGCAGCGCGTCGCCCTTGGCGCTGGCGACGGCGGCCAGCGGATCGTCGCGGCGGCCGGCCACGACCAGCCAGACCCGTTCCGCGCCGGCCAGGCACTCGGCCGGGCGGGCGCACTCGGCGGCCCACAGGTCGCCCCGGCGGGCCTGGTCCTGCGTCACCAGCACGTCGCGGGGCCGACGGTCGCCCAGGTGGTACGCGAGACCCAGGTCGAGGAAGAGCCAGCTCTGCCGGGGGGAGTAGACGACCGCGTCGCCCGGCCGCTGACCGTCGGCGACGATCCGGGCCGCGCCCCGGTAGTCCACCGTCGCGCTGCGCGGCCACTCGTGGGTACGCCGCAGCGCCGCCTGGTCGGGCAGCCCGAGCAGCCCGGCCAGGGCGACGACGGCCAGCGCGGGCGGCAGCGGCACCGTCGCCAGCGCCGCGCCCGCGAGCAGGCAGGCGAAGGGCACCACGAAGACGAGGTACCGGGGCACCCAGAGCGGTACGACCAGCCCTGCGGCGAAGAGCAGCAGCACGGGCAGCAGCACGGCGAGCCCGGGCAGCAGGGCGCGCCGGCCCAGGCGTGCCGCGCCGAGCGCCGCGAGACCGAGCAGCAGACCCCCCACCACGCCGCTCTGCGCCACCCCGGTCGGCAGCGTCGTCAGGTCGGTCAGCCGGGCGGTGTCCACCCAGCCGAGCTGCCGGGACCGCTGCCCTCTGGCCAGCAACACCAGCGGTGCCAGCAGCAGCGCCGCCGGCACCAGGGCGAGCACCCAGCGCAGCGAACGGTTCGGCGGCCGGTCGCGGGGAGCGGCGAGCACCGCCACCGCGTGCGCGGCGAGCAGGGTGAGCGCGACCAGGTGGGTGAGCCCGAGCGCGGCCACGGCGGCGGCGTACCCGGCCCAGCGGGTCCACCGGGGTCGGGCCGTCGCCTCGACCAGCAGCAGGGTCGCCAGCACCGCCAGGAAGGTGGCCAGCGCGTACGGGCGGGCCTCCTGGCCGTAGCGCGAGGTGCCCGGCAGCACCGCGAGGAGCAGCCCGGCGAGCAGCCCGGCCCGGGCACCGAGCAGGCGCTGCCCGAGGACCGCCGTCAGCCCGGCCGTGGCGGCCATGGCCAGTGCGGCGGGCAGCCGCAGCGCGGTCACCGAGTCGCCGAAGACGGCCACCCAGGCGTGCATGAACAGGTAGTAGGGGCTGGTGGCGGCGTCGATGCTGCCGGCGAGCCGGACCAGGTCCCCGGGCGACCGGCTCGCCGCGCTCCAGGTGGCCAGCTCGTCGCGCCACGGCTGCGCGTGGTCGATCCCGGTCAGCACGACAGCCAGGGTGAGCAGCGTCGGCGCGATCCAGATCACCCGATCCGTGCGGCCCGGCCCGCCTGTCGCCTCGTTCGTAGGCCCGCCCGTCACCTCGCCCGGCGGCGAGACGGGCTCGCCGGGCAGATCAGCGGAACCGGTCACACACCGCAGCGTCACACAGTCCGGCCGCCCGGTACGCCGATCCGCCGATCAGGGCCGGCGTCAGCCCTCGACCGTGGCCCCGTGCTTCCCGCACGCGGCCACGAAATGGGGCAGGGTCTGGCGCAGCGACTGCCGGTAGAGCTCGGCCCCCGGCCCGGTCTCGCCGCGTTGGCGCTGGACCCGTTCCACCTGACCGACCGTGGTGGAGCGGTGGTCGGGGTGTGGCCCGTGATGTGGGATCCCGCACGCACTCGTTGGCCGGCCCCTGTCGGGTGTGGCAGCATGACTTCCATGACCGCCGCTGTCGTCCGCCGCTTCGTGGCTCGTCGCCACGTCGACTACGGCCGCGTGCGCAGCGCGATCTGTCCGGCCCACTGACGACGCCCGATCACTCTGTCTCGGGCGCGCCTCGCGCCGGCTGTTTCGACACCGTTGTCGCCAGCCCGTTCCGACGGGTCGGCCGCGCGCCTTGCGTGTCCCCGAGGCACCGCAGACAACGGAGGACGCCGCCATGGCGGTCAGCAGCATCCCGGCCCGGGCCGGGGACCCGACGTCCCCCCGACCGGCCCGGACTCCCCGCCGGCCCCGAGGTGAAGGTCAGTGGGCGCTCGGTCACCGCGAGCCGCTCAACCCCAACGAGCGGATCAAGAAGGACGACGACCCGCTGAACGTACGGGCCCGGATCGAGAACATCTACGCCCACCACGGGTTCGCCTCGATCGATCCGCAGGACCTCCGTGGCCGCTTCCGCTGGTGGGGCCTCTACACCCAGCGGAAGGCGGGCATCGACGGCGGCCGTACGGCCGTGCTGGAGCCGCACGAGCTGGAGGACGAGTTCTTCATGCTCCGGGTCCGGGTGGACGGGGGCGAGCTGAGCCTGGCGCAGCTGCGGGTGGTCGCGGACATCTCCCGCGAGTTCGCCCGGGACACCGCCGACATCACCGACCGGCAGAACATCCAGTACCACTGGATCCGGGTCGAGGACATGCCGGAGATCTGGCGCCGCCTGGAGTCCGTCGGCCTGCAGACCACCGAGGCGTGCGGTGACTGCCCCCGGGTGGTGCTGGGCAGCCCGGTCGCCGGGGTGGCCCGCGACGAACTGCTCGACCCGACGCCGGCGGTCGACGAGATCGTCCGTCGGTACGTGGGCGACAAGGCGTACTCCAACCTGCCGCGCAAGTTCAAGACCTCCATCTCCTGGCTGGTCGACACCCCGTACGAGGCGAACGACATCTCCTTCCTCGGGGTGGACCACCCGGACCACGGGCCGGGCTTCGACGTCTGGGTCGGCGGCGGCCTGGCCACGAACCCGATGCTGGCCAAGCGGCTCGGCGTCTGGGTGTCGCTGGAGGAGGTGCCGGACGTCTGGGCGGGCGTGGTCGGCATCTTCCGCGACTACGGCTACCGCCGGTTGCGCAACCGCGCCCGGCTGAAGTTCCTGGTCGCCGACTGGGGCGTGGAGAAGTTCCGCGAGGTGCTGGAGAAGGAGTACCTGGGCCGGGCGCTGCTCGACGGCCCCGCCCCGCAGCTGCCCGACAGGCCGGTGGACCACATCGGGGTGCACCCGCAGCGCGACGGCCGCCACTGGGTGGGCGCCGCCCCGGTGGTGGGCCGGGTCTCCGGCGGGCAGCTCGCCCGCCTGGCCGACGTGGTCGAGGCGCACGGCAGCGGGCGGGTGCGGCTCACCCCGTACCAGAAGCTGCTGGTGCTGGACGTGGCGCCGGAGCGGACCGACTCGCTGGTGCGCGAGCTGCGCGGGATCGGCCTGGAGGCGCAGCCGTCGGCCTGGCGGCGCGGCACGATGGCCTGCACCGGCATCGAGTACTGCAAGCTGGCCATCGTCGAGACCAAGGCGCGCGGCGAGGAGCTGGTGGCCCGGCTGGAGGAGCGGCTGCGCGACTTCGACGCCGACATCTCCATCCACCTCAACGGCTGCCCCAACGCCTGCGCCCGCACGCAGGTCGCCGACATCGGCCTCAAGGGCCAGCTGGTCGTCGGCCCGGACGGCCGTCAGGTGGAGGGCTTCCAGGTCCACCTAGGCGGCGGGCTCGGCATGGCCGAGGGACAGACGGCCGGGTTCGGCCGCAAGCTGCGCGGTCTGAAGACCACCGCCGAGGAGCTTCCGGCGTACGTGGAGCGGCTGGCCCGGCGCTACCTGGCCGGCCGGGAGACGGGCGAGACGTTCGCCAACTGGGTGATCAGGGTCGACGAGGAGGAACTCCGATGAGCGAGCGAATCAGCGGTGCCGTGGGGCCTCGTCGCGGCGCCGAGCGAAGCGAGGTGACGCGATGAGCGAGACCCGTTCCGCGCCGTTGTACTGCCCGTACTGCGGCGAGGAGGACCTGCGGCCGAGTGAGGCCGGCCACGGCGCCTGGGAGTGCCACGCGTGCGCCCGGGTGTTCACGGTGAAGTTCACGGGCCTGCTCGGCCGGGCGGTGGCCCGGTGAGCGGGGGCACGGGCGAGCGGCCCGGTCTCGTCTCGGCGGCGGGCCTGGGCCTGGTCGGCCTGGGCGCTCCGGCTCCGGCCGACACGGCCCGACGCGACCCCGACGAGCTGCGTGCGCTGGCCGAGGCGGCCGGCCGGGAGCTGGAGGGCGCGCCGGCGCTGGAGATCGCGCGCTGGGCGGCCGAGACCTTCGGCGACCGGTTCTGCGTCACCAGCTCGATGGCCGACGCCGTGCTGGCCCACCTGGTCTCCCGGGTCGCCCCGGGGGTGGACGTGGTCTTCCTCGACACCGGACTGCACTTTCCGGAGACGCTCCGGGTCCGCGACGAGGTGGCCCGGACGCTGCCGGTGAACGTGCGCTCGATCCGGCCGCGCCTGACCGTGGGTCAGCAGGACGGCCAGTACGGTCCGCGCCTGTTCAACAAGGCTCCGGACGACTGCTGCCAGCTGCGCAAGGTGGAGCCGCTGGAGCGGGCGCTCGCCGGCTACGACGCCTGGGCGGCCGGGCTCCGCCGGGACGAGTCGCCGACCAGGGCGAACACGCCGGTGGTGACCTTCGACGCGCGCCGGGGCAAGGTCAAGGTCAACCCGATCGCGGCCTGGCGGCAGGCCGACGTGGACGCCTACGTCGCCCGCTGGAACGTGCCGGTCAACGAGCTGTTCAAGCAGGGCTACGGCTCGATCGGCTGCTGGCCCTGCACCCGCCGCACGAAGGCGGGGGAGGACCCCCGGGCCGGCCGCTGGGCGATGTTCGAGAAGACCGAGTGCGGCCTGCACGTCTGACCGGGCCGGTCCCGGGCTCTCCCGCGTCGGGGGCGCCCGGGCCGTCGGAACCGGTCGGGCCGTCAGGGGCGCCCGGGCCGTCGGAGGTGGCCGATCCGGTGGTCCTGGTCGCCCACGGCAGCCGGGACCCGAGGGCCGCCGAGGCTACCCGGGCGCTGGTCCGGGCCGTGTCGGCCGCCCGGCCGGGCACGCCGGTGCTGGCGAGCTGGTTGGACCACACCGAGCCGGGACCGGCGACCGTGCTGCGGAACCTGGCCGCCGCCGGGCACCCCCGGGCCGTGCTGGTGCCGCTGCTGCTCACGGCGGCGTACCACCGGCGGGTGGACGTCCCGGCGGCGGTCGCGGCCGCCCGGGCGGCGGGGCCACCGATCGCGGTACGGGTGACCGACGTGCTCGGCCCGGCCGACGGGGCGGTGGACGCCGGTCTGCTGGCGGGCCTGCACCGGCGGTTGGGTGAGGCGGGTGCGGGGCGCTTCGACGGGCTGGTGCTGGCCGCGGCCGGCACCAGGGACGCCCGGGCGCGCGGGTCGGTGGGCCGGGTGGCCGCCGCGCTGCGCGCCGGTCTCGGCGTGCCCACCCGCGTGTCGTACGCCTCGGCGGCCCCGCCGGCCGTCGCGGCGGCGGTGGCGCGGCTGCGGGCCCGGGGTGCCGGGCGGGTGGCGGTGTCGGCGTACTTCCTGGCTCCGGGCCTGTTCCACGACGCCGTCGCCACGGCGGCGCGGGGCGCCGGTGCGGTGGCGGTGTCCGCCCCGCTGACCGACGCGCCGGAGCTGGCCGATCTGGTCCTGCGGCGCGTGGACGCGGCGAGCCGGTTGGCCGGGCTCACGGCCGGGCCATGATCGGACGCCGGATCACGAATACGGCGATCGGACAGCAGTACGCCCCGGCGGGCGTACCCGGCCGGGGCGTACTGACTGGTGCGTGGGGATCAGGCGGAGTGAGCGCGCAGCACCCGGAGGCCACCGCGGCGCTTGACAGCCCGCCGTTCCTCCTCGCTCATCCCGCCCCAGACGCCAGCGTCCTGACCGGACTCCAGCGCCCACTGCAGGCACTGGTCGGTCACGGAGCAGCGCCGGCAGACGGCCTTGGCCTGCTCGACCTGCAGGAGAGCCGGCCCGGACGTCCCGATCGGGAAGAACAGTTCCGGGTCCTCGTCGCGGCAGACAGCATGGTGACGCCAGTCCATGGCGGCAACACTCCTCATTCTGGGTGGGGTGGCAGAGATTGCTTTCTGTTGCTTTCCTATATGCATCCGCAGCGCCGAATGGTGACGGTTCGCGTACGCCTATTCGGCAGTGCGTGAGCAGGCTGTGTCGGCCCTGCGGACCTGCTGGAACAGCTCAACCTGACGAGCCTATCCAAACAATGTCCCGGTAACTCAAGTTCGCTTGTGAATACTTTCACGAACGCCCGGGATGTCAAGGGTGACGCTCGGAAAAACTCCGGGCGGTGAGCAAGCCCACAACCCCTTTGTCCGGATTCCAGCGCCTTCCTGGTTACCCGGCGTACCACTGTCGAGGATCAATATAGTACAGTCCGCGTGACATTGCTGACATTTCCGGCACAGCCCCTCGGTGTGGCGGCCGTCGCATCGGTCCGGTGTCGCGGCCGCGTCGACCTAGGGCAGTACCCGAGACCTAGCAGATTACTCTCAGTGCGGCGGGAATGGATGTGAATCTGACTTTTTCCCGCTCGCCAAGGTAGTCGCCGTCGAGCTGGAACGCCTGCGGACGTGCCGAGACCAGGGTGAACTCCGCAACATCGTGCAGCCGCAGCACCTGGCGGCCGTGCGGATCCGGGGTGCGGGAGAAGAACTGCGTCACCGTCCGTGTCGTGCTGGCCACCCGGAGCTGCCGCAGGGCGAGCACGTCCAGGCCCAGATCGAACGACGCCTCCGGGTTCGGGTTGACCTCGCGGTCGCCCAGGTACGTCCACGGCGCGGTGTTCTGGATGATGACCGTCGCCAGCTCGCCCTCTGCCAGCTCGTCCGGGCGCTCCAGGCTGATCGCCGGATGGCGGCGGTCGGAGTTGAGGAAGTACTGGGCCGCGGTGGACCGGAAGTAGAGCGCGGGCGTCGAGACCCGGCCCCGCCGGCGGGCCCGCTCCACCCGGTGGATGACGGCCGCGTCGAGGCCGAAGCCCGCGCAGAAGGTGAAGTAGCGGTCGTCGGCCCGGCCGAGCCCGATCGTCCGGTACCGGCCCAGCCGCAGGCCCTCCAGGATCATGCTGGTCCCGTCCGGCCAGTCCCGGGGCAGGCCCAGCGCCCGCGCGAAGACGTTGGTCGAGCCCCCC
The DNA here is from genome assembly GCF_049847285.1 of Micromonospora sp. DT62. NCBI lineage: Bacteria > Bacillati > Actinomycetota > Actinomycetes > Micromonosporales > Micromonosporaceae > Micromonospora > Micromonospora sp. DT62. Next base: position 369,793 of record NZ_JBNCOB010000002.1, on the reverse strand, counting down.
GGCACGGTCGCCAGTGCGGGCAGCCGCTCGGCCGGCGTGGTGCTGGCGGGTATGGTCGGCGGCTGCGCCGCCATCAGGCCGTTGACGACCTCGTTGACCGTGCCGTCGCCACCGAGCGTCACGACGACGTCGACGCCCTCCTCGGCCGCCTCGCGCGCCAGGTCGGTCGCGTGCCCCCGTCGCCGGGTGTAGCGCACAGAAAGGTCGACTTCGCTGCGCAGCGCCCGGACCAGGACGTCCCGGCTGCGCTCGCTGGTGGTGGTGGCCTTCGGATTGACCACCAGGACGGCCCGCATGGGCGGCACTGTACCGCGCGCCGCCACGGGTATCGTGGCGCGCGTGACCATCGACTCCGACCCGATCCCCGCCACCCTCAGCTGGGCGGTCCGGCTGCTGCGGGCCGAGGGGGTCGCCGTGGGACTGGTCGCCGCGTGGCTGCTCTGGGCCGATCTCACCGCCACCACCACCGACCTCACGTCGGCGTTGCTCGTGACCGCGTTCGCCATCGGCGCGGCGGCGGCCCTCTGGGCGCTGGGCGGCGCGCTGGCGCGCCGGAAGGCGGGAGCCCGGGCCCCGGCGATCGTGCTCCAGCTGATGCTGCTGCCCATCGGCTGGTTCATGGTCCAGGGCGGGATGGGGTGGCTCGGCGTACCGCTGATGGCGCTCGGCCTCGGCATGACCGCTCTGCTGGTGAGCACCCCCACCACCCGGGCCCTCGGCTTCGAGTGACCCCGCCGGGCCCGCGCGGCCCGGCGCCGGGTGGGCGGCCGGTCAGTAGCCGGAGGCGCGGCGGGTGAGCAGCGAGATGGTGGCCCGGCCGTCGGAGGCCGTCGCGGCCGCCGCCGTGGTCAGCGCCGTGAGCACCTTCCAGGCGAAGGACGACTCGGCGGGGAGCGTGGCGCCACGGACCGTCGGCACGGTCACCTCCACGGTGAGCGCGTCGTCAGTGACCGCGAAGCGGCAGTCGAGCTCCGCGTCGCGGGTGGCGATGGCGAGCAGCATCGCGCACGCCTCGTCGACGGCGATGCGCAGGTCCTCGATCTCGTCGAGGGCGAACTGCAGCCGCGCCGCGAGCCCCGCGGTGGCGGTACGTAGCACCCCGAGGTAGCCCCCGTCCGCGGGCACGGTGAGGTGCACGACGTCGTCGTCGGTCGTCGGCTGCCCGGTCAGTTGAGTCACCACTCATCCCCCCGGTCGGGGACTCTACCCGCTCGGTCGCCCGAACGTGTGGGGACCGCCACGTGTGCCGCGGGAGCGGTCGGGGCGTCCCCGCTGAACCGGTGGGGAAACCACTCCTCCGCCAGCCCGTACGCCATGGCGACGACGGCCGGCACGTCCTCGGGACGTGCCGGCCGGATCGTCGGCGGACCGGTGAGGGTCACGCCTGCTTGGTCTCCCAGAAGATCTTGGAGATCTCGTCGATCTTCTGGAGCAGATCGTCGGCCTTGGACGGGTCGGTGCCGCCCTTCGCACCGGCGGCGCCGGCCAGCTTGGTGGCCTCGTTGAACAGCTGGTGCAGGTGCGGGTACTTCTCGAAGTGGGCCGGCTTGAAGTAGTCGGTCCACAGCACCCACAGGTGGTGCTTCACCAGGTCGGCGCGCTGCTCCTTGATCAGGATGGCGCGGGTGCGGAACTCGGGGTCGGTGTTGGCCTGGTACTTCTCGCAGATCGCCTTCACCGACTCGGCCTCGATCCGGGCCTGGGCCGGGTCGTAGACACCGCAGGGCAGGTCGCAGTGGGCGCTGGCGGTCACGCGGGGCGTAAGGATGCGCGGAAGTCGCATCAGGATCCTCCATGGGAAGTTTGCGATGATCCAAGACGACATTACTCCTGGACGCGCTCCGGGGAGGCCGGGTGGAGGGGAAACCAATGGGGACCGATCACCCGACGGTGGCCCCCCGGCTGCGGTGGCCGCTGACCGCCGTGCTGGTGACCGGTCCGTCCATGTCGCCCACGCTGCGGCACGGCGACGCGGTGCTGGTCCGCCCCGGCGGCCGGGCGGTCCGCCCCGGCGACGTCGTCGTCGCGGTCTTCCGCAGCCGCCCCGACCTGCTCGTGGTCAAGCGCGCGATCCGCGCCCAGGACGGCGGGTGGTGGCTGCGCGGCGACAACGACCTGGTCACCGACGACTCCAGGGCGTACGGGGTGGCTGACGTGCGTGGTCGCGTGGTGGCCCGCTACTGGCCCCGGCCCGCGCGGGTGCGCCCACAACGGATATGACCCCGCTCACACCGGTGTGACGGTGGCGACACTATGCTCCAGACGTGCCCGGGTGACCCCCGCACCGCGTGCCGCCCGCTCGGCGCCTCACCTCGCGTCCGCGCCGGCCGCCCCGTCTGCTCGACAGATCCTGGAGTCACCATGTCATCGTCCACCGTGGACCCCGCTGATCCCGTCTTCCGGCTGCACCGGGGCGGCAAGATGGCCGTCGCCTCGACCGTTCCGCTGACCAGCCGCGAGGACCTCTCCCTCGCGTACACCCCGGGCGTGGCCCGGGTCTGCGAGGCGATCGCCGCCGACCCGACGCTCGCCGACGACTACACCTGGGCGGCGCACACCGTCGCGGTCGTCACCGACGGCTCGGCCGTACTCGGGCTCGGCAACATCGGCCCGCGCGCGGCGCTGCCGGTGATGGAGGGCAAGGCGGTGCTGTTCAAGCAGTTCGGCGGCGTCGACGCGGTGCCGGTCTGCCTTGACACCCAGGACGTCGACGAGATCGTGGCCGTGGTGCGGGCGCTGGCCCCGTCGTTCGGCGGGATCAACCTGGAGGACATCAGCGCCCCGCGCTGCTTCGAGGTGGAGCGCCGCCTGGACGAGGCCCTGGACATCCCGGTCTTCCACGACGACCAGCACGGCACCGCGATCGTCGTGCTCGCCGCCCTGCGCAACGCCGCCAGGCTGCTCGACCGCAAGCTCGGCGACCTGCGGGTGACGGTCAGCGGCGCCGGCGCGGCCGGGGTCGCGGTGACGAAGATGCTGATCGCCGGCGGCGTGAACCCCGACCAGGTGGTCGTCTGCGACTCCAAGGGGATCATCGGGCGGCACCGGCCCGAACTGACCGGCACCAAGGCCGAGCTGGCGGCGGCCACCAACGCCGACGGTCGCGAGGGCGACATCACCGAGGCGCTGCGCGACGCGGACGTGCTGATCGGCGTCTCGGGCGGGCAGATCCCCGAGGCGGCGGTCGCCGGCATGGCCCCCGGCGGCATCGTCTTCGCCCTGGCGAACCCGACGCCCGAGGTGCACCCGGAGGTGGCCGCCCGGCACGTGGCGGTCGTCGCCACCGGCCGCAGCGACTACCCGAACCAGATCAACAACGTGCTGGCCTTCCCGGGTGTGTTCCGGGGCGCGCTGGACGCCAAGGCCACCCGGATCACCGAGGGGATGAAGGTCGCCGCCGCCGACGCGATCGCCGGCGTGGTGGCCGAGTCGCTCACCGCCGAGGCGATCGTCCCGTCCCCGCTCGATCCCCGGGTCGCCCCCGCGGTGGCCGAGGCGGTCGCCGAGGCCGCCCGCCGCGACGGCGTCACCCGCTGACGGTGCAAGGAAGGGCCCCTTCCTATCGCCTGAGCGATAGGAAGGGGCCCTTCCTTGCGTCGGTGCCCTTCTTGCCGGGGGCTCGGCTTGTTACCGTGCCGATCATGCGTGCCGCCTTCGTCTCCCGCTTCGACGACGCCAACCCGCTCGCCGCGCTCACCGTCGGCGAGCAGCCCGAGCCGACCCACTCGGCCGACGACTGGGTGACCGTGCAGGTGCGGGCCAGCTCCCTCAACCACCACGACCTCTGGTCCCTGCGGGGGGTGGGGCTGCGCGCCGAGCAGCTGCCCATGATCCTCGGCTGCGACGCCGTCGGGGTGGACCCGGACGGCAACGAGGTCGTCGTCTACCCGGTGATCCCCACCCCGGGCGACCCGCGCGGCGTCTCCATCCTCTCGGAGCACTTCCCCGGCACGCTGGCCGAGCGGGTCGCCGTACCCCGGTCGAACCTGCTGGCCCTGCCGGCGGGCCTGGCGGCGGCGGACGCGGCCTGCCTGCCGACCGCCTGGCTGACCGCGTGGCGGATGCTGACCACCGTGGGCCGGGTCGGCGACGCCGACGCCGTGCTGGTCCAGGGCGCCGGCGGGGGCGTGGCCACCGCGGCCGTCGCGCTCGCCGCCGCGATGGGCAAACGGGTGTACGCGACCAGCCGCGACGCCGCCAAGCGGGAACGGATCGTCGAACTGGGCGCCACCGCCGTCGAGCCCGGCGCCCGGCTGCCGGAGCGGGTCGACGTGGTCGTCGAGACGGTCGGGGCGGCCACCTTCGACCACTCGCTGAAGTCCGCCGCGCCGATGGCCCGGATCGTGGTCTCCGGCGCCACCGCCGGGCACGAGCCGAAGGTCAACCTGCGCCGGGTCTTCGCCATGCAGCTGGAGATCCTGGGCACCTCGATGGGCACCCCCGACGAGCTGGCCGCCCTGCTCGCGTTCTGCGCCGAGCGCGGCGTGCGCCCGGTGGTGGACTCCGTGCTCCCGTTCAGCGAGGTCGCCGACGCCTTCGCCCGCCTGCACTCCGGCGACGTCTTCGGCAAGGTCGTCGTCGACCACACCGCCTGAGGCCCGCCGTCGCCGGGGAGCCCGCGACGAGCGGGCCCCCGGCCACCGTCGGAGTCGCCCGGGGGCCGCGACGAGCGGGCCCCGGGTGGCCTCCCCGGTCGGGGAGGCGACCGTCGGTCAGAGGCGGTTGTCGAGGGTGGCGAGGTCGTCGCGGGCGGCGTCGGTGGGGATGCGGCCCTTGGCGGCCTGGTCGCCGTAGAGCGACCAGCGCAGGAACTCGACCGTGGTGTCCGAGACCACCCGCAGCGAGGCGCCGTCGCTGAGCAGCGCCCGACCGTGGTCGCCCTTCGGCAGGCTCAGCATCGCCTTCGGCCAGGGCACCCTGTCGTAGGCGGCCTTGCCGGCGGCGTACTCGACCACCTCGTCGGCCTCGCCGTGCACGAAGAGCTGCGGGGCGGCGGCGCCCGCGAAGGTGGTGCCGACGCCGAGCGCCGTGCCGGCGAAGACGACCCCGGCGTCCAGCCGTTCGTCCCGGCCGGCGGTGAACAGGCCGATGGTGGTCACCCCGCCGGCCGAGTGCCCGGCCGCCGCCACCCGGTCCGTGGCCAGCCGGCCGCGCAGCGGGTCGCCGGCCTTGCCGTCGAGGGCGAGCACCTGGGTCAGCACGTACGACACGTCGGCCGGCTGGTTGAGCACGTCGAGCACGTTGCCGTCGCCACCCCGGGCGGTGTGCGGGAAGGTCGGCGCGGCCACCACGAACCCGGCCGCCGTCCAGCGGGTGAGCAGCGTCTCGTAGTCGGCCGGCCGGGCGCTCAACCCGTGGCTGAACATCACCACGGGGAACTTCCCCGTGGCGGCGTCCGCCGCCCGCTCCGGCTGCCCGCCGGGCTTTCCGGCCGCCGGGTACCAGACGGTCACCGGCAGCGGGCGCTTCCCGTCGCGGTTCAGCTTCAGCTGCCGTACGCCGACGGCGAAGGCCTTGTCGGGTGCGGTGCCGGCGGGCACCTGCGGGGTGGGGCCGGCCGCCTGTGCGGGCGGCGCCGAGGCCGTCACCTGCGGGGCCGCCTGGGAGCCTGCCGCCCGCGGGGCCGGCCCGGCGTCGTCGGAGCAGCCGACCAGACCGGCGGTGAGCAGTGCGGAGGCGAGCAGGGCGGGGGTGACACGACGGGGCATGGGAACGATTGTGCCTCGCGGCGCGCCCCGCTCCGCCGCAGACCGCCGCAGACCGCTGCGCTGCCCGCGCCCGGGCTGCTGGCGGTGCCCCGGTGATCAGGACGCCATGGACGTTATCCGGTGGTTTTAGGGTCCATGGCGTCCTGATCACCGTTGGTTGGCGCACCAGCCCGCTCCCCTGATGAGTAGTTCCCGGGGCCGCTCCGGCAACCAGGCGGGGACTGGTCGGGCTTCGAGCGGCGGCCTGGGCCGGGCTCGACTGGGAGATGGCCACGCGCCGGGTCGCGACTCCTGGCTCCGGGCGTCCGCTCGGGAGGGTCAGCGGGCGGGGCGGGTCTCGTACGCCGTCACGCCGGGGCGGCGGGCGTCGCCGGGCAGCCGGCGGCCGGCGGCCGGGTCGCCGTAGAGCGTCCAGCGGAGGAAGTCCGTGGTCGTGGCCAGGACCTGGTCGAAGCCGGGCAGCCCCGGGGTGAGGTACTCGCCGTGGCCCTGTCCGAGCAGGCTCAGGAAGGCGGTGGGGCCGGTCGTGCGCTGGTATGCGGCGCGGCCGACCGTCGCCGGCACGATCTTGTCCGCCGTACCGTGCACGAAGAGCAGCGGGGCCGCCGGCCCGGCGAAGCTGCCGGCCGTTCCGCCGCCGGCGATCACGATGCCGGCGCGCAGCCGCCCCGAGCGCCCGGAGGTGAACATGCCGGCCGTGGTGAAGCCGCCCGCCGAGTGGCCGGCGGCGGCGACCCGGGTGACGTCGAGGTGCCCGGCGAGCGGGTCTCCGGCCCGGGCGTCGAGCCGCGTCAGGTGCCGGATCAGTCGCCAGCCGTCGGCCGGCTGGTGGCGTACGTCGGCACGGCTGAACCGGGCCGCGCCGCGCCGGGTGTGCGGGTAGGCCGGGGCGGCGACCACGAACCCGGCGGCGGCCCAGCGCGCGGTCAGCCCGGCGTGCAGCTCGGGCAGGCTGTGCAGCCCGTGGCTGTAGACCACCACGGGGAAGCGGCCGGCGGCCACCGCGTCGCCCTCCGCCGGGTACCAGACGGTCACCGGCAGGGGGCGCGCCGAGGTCGGGTCGACGGTGAACGTGCGTACGCCGACGGCGTAGGCGGCCACGGGCGCCGGACGGGCCGGCGGCGGTGTGCCGGGCGCGGCTGCTCCCGCCGGGGCGCAACCGGCCAGCAGCGTCGTCATCAGTACGGCGACCAGCCGCTTTGTCCCCACGGATTCACGGTAGGTGCCCGGCGGCCCCGACCGGCCCCGCCGTCCGGACCGGACGCCCCCGCCACCCGGCCGGATCGTCTCCACCGGCCGGCTGGACCTGACCCCGGGAGGCGCGCCGGGGACGGCGGCGCGCAACCGGCTTGGCTAGGGTCACCGCCATGCCTGAGAACCGCACAGACCCGAGCGGCAACACCGAGGCGTTCCGCGCCTACGCCCACACCGCCGAGCCCGAGGCGCCAGCCGGCGCGTCCCGGACGCCGCTGCTCGTCGGCGCGGCGGCGGCCGCGGTCGTACTGGTCGCCCTGCTCGCCTGGCTCGCGCTGGGCTGAGTGGCGTGGAGCCGCCTGGAGGGCCTGAGCCGGGCGCGGGGGAGCCGCCGACGGGAAGCCCGGAGCCGGCGGCGGGCCCGGGGCGCGTTCCGGGGCGGTGGCGGAGGCTCCGCTCCGGTCTTCGCGGCATCCACCGGGGCAGTGCCGTCCTCGGCCTGGTGCTGCTGCTCGCGGGCCTGACGAACGCGGTGGCCACCGGGGCGTACAAGTGGCACCTGCACGCCAAGGCGGAGCGGCTACGGGCGGACGGCGTGCCGGTACGGGCGACCGTGAGCGACCGCCGCGACACCGTCGGACGCGGCGGTGGCACCGACACCGTCCAGGTCTGGTACGAGTACGGCGGCGTCCAGCACAACGAGCGCATCCTCTGCGGCTCGGCCGGCGGCTGTGCCGAGGAACCCCCGGAGGAGATGATGCTCTGGGTCGATCCGGAGCGGCCGGCGGAGTTCGTGGCCGCCAACGGCAACACCGACGACTCGGTCTTCTTCCTCAACTCCTGGGGCGGCATCCCGTTCGGGCTGCTGGGTGCGGCGTTGGGCGGGGGTTTCCTCTTCGCGGCCCTCGTTCCGACGGGGATGTTCGACCGGCCCGCCCCCGCACCGCCCCGGCGGGGCCGGGGGCGCGACCGCGTCCGGCGCACCCGGGCCGCCAGGCGACGCGGAAAGGCCCGCCGCTGAGGCCGACGGTCGGCATGGCTCAGCCGGCGGCCTCGATGACGGCCCGGGTCTGGAGGGCGATCTCGCGCTCCTCGTCGGTGCCGACGACGCAGACGGTCACCTCGGCGCCCTCCGGCGAGACGACCCGGTCGCCGGAGCCGGCGTTGCGCTCGGGGTCCACCGCGATGCCGAGCCGGTCCAGGCCGGCCAGGGCGGCGGCGCGGACCGGCGCGGCGTGCTCGCCGACGCCGGCGGTGAAGGTGACGGCGTCCACCCGGCCGAGCAGCGCGTAGTACGCCCCCACGTAGCCGGTGATCCGCCGGCAGTAGACGTCGAAGGCGAGCACCGCCGCCGGGTCGCCATCCGCCCGGCGGGCGAGCACCTCGCGCATGTCGTTGGCGCCGGTCAGCCCGAGCAGGCCGCTGCGGTGGTTGAGCAGGTCGTCGATCTCGTCGACGGAGAGCCCGCCCTCGCGGCGCAGGTGGAAGATCACGGTCGGGTCCAGGTCGCCGCTGCGGGTGCCCATCACCAGGCCCTCCAGCGGGGACATCCCCATCGAGGTCGCCACGCTCCGGCCGCCGGCCACCGCGCAGGCGCTCGCGCCGTTGCCGAGGTGCAGGGTGATCGTGTTCACCTCGGCGTACGGGCGGCCGAGCAGCTCGGCGGTGCGCCGCGACACGTACGCGTGCGAGGTGCCGTGGAACCCGTAGCGCCGGATGCCGTACCGCTCGGCGGTGTCCCGCTCGATCGCGTAGGTCGCGGCGGCCTCGGGCAGGGTGGTGTGGAACGCGGTGTCGAAGACGGCGACCTGCGGCACGTCCGGCAGCGCCGCCCGGGCGACCTCGATGCCGGCCAGGTTGGCGGGGTTGTGCAGCGGCGCGAGCGGGACCAGGTCGCGGATCGCGGCCAGCACCGCGTCGTCGATCAGCACCGGCTCGCCGAACCGCTTCCCGCCGTGCACCACCCGGTGCCCGACGGCGGCCAGCCCGGTGAGGTCCAGCCCGTCGAGGATGTCCCGGACGGCCGTCTCGTGGTCGGCCGGGCCGCCGCCGGCCTCGCCGATCCGCTCCACGGTGCCCTTGTCGACCACCCGGTCGCCGTCGAAGAGCCGGAACTTCACCGACGACGACCCGCAGTTGAGGACGAGGACGCGACCCGCCGGGCGGTCCTGCGGGGCGGCGGGACCGCTCATGACGACTCCTCGGTGGCCGCGGCCTGGATGGCGGTGATCGCCACGGTGTTGACGATGTCCGGCACGGTGGCGCCCCGGGACAGGTCGTTGACCGGCCGGCGCAGGCCCTGCATCACCGGCCCGACGGCCACCGCCCCGGCGGAGCGCTGCACCGCCTTGTACGTGTTGTTGCCGGTGTTGAGGTCCGGGAAGATGAAGACCGTGGCCCGGCCGGCGACGTCGCTGCCGGGCAGCTTCGTCGCCGCCACGGCCGGGTCGATGGCCGCGTCGTACTGGATGGGCCCCTCGACGAGCAGGTCGGGCCGGCGCTCGCGGACCAGCTTGGTGGCCGCCGCGACCTTCTCCACGTCGGCGCCCGCCCCCGAGCTGCCGGTGGAGTAGGAGAGCATCGCGATCCGGGGCTCGATGCCGAACCGGGCGGCGGTGTCGGCCGAGGAGATGGCGATGTCGGCGAGTTGGGCGGCGTCCGGGTCGGGGTTGACGGCGCAGTCGCCGTAGACCAGCACCCGGTCGGCGAGCAGCATGAAGAAGACGCTGGAGGCCACCGAGACGCCCGGCACGTTCCGGATGATCTCGAACGCGGGACGGATGGTGGCGGCGGTGGTGTGCGTCGCGCCGGAGACCATCCCGTCGGCGTGCCCCGTCTGGACCATCAGCGTGCCGAAGTAGTTCGGCTGGGCGACGATGTCGTGGGCCAGGTCGGGGGTCATGCCGCGGTGCGCGCGAAGCTCGGCGTACGTGGTGGCGAACTCGTCGCGCCACTCGCTGGCGACGGGGTCGACCACCTGGGCGCCGGTGATGTCGATGCCCAGCTCGCGGGTGCGCCGCGCGACGTCGTCGGGGCGGCCGAGCAGGGTGATGTCGGCGACGCCCCGGCGCAGCAGGATCTCCGTCGCCCGCAGGATCCGTTCCTCCGCCCCCTCGGGCAGCACGAGGTGCCGGCGTCGCGCCCGGGCCCGGTCGATCAGGTCGTACTCGAACATCAGCGGGGTGACCCGCTCGGAGCGGCTGACCCGCAGCCGGCGGGCCAGGTCGTCGGTGTCCACGCAGCGTTCGAACGCGCCGAGCGCGGCCTCCACCTTGCGCGGGTTGGTCGCGCTGGGTCGCCCCTCGATCCGGCTGGACGCGGCCACGGTGTCGTAGCTGTCGCTGGGCACGGAGAGCACCGCGAGCCCGGTGTTGAGGCCCTCGACCAGCCGCATCGCGCGCGGGTCGGGCTGCTCGCCGAGGGTCAGCACCAGCCCCGAGACGGAGACCTGCCCGGCCACGTGCGCGGCGCTCGCCGCCACCAGCAGGTCGGCCCGGTCGCCGGGGGTGATCACCAGGGCGCCGTCGGTCAGGTGGTCCAGCAGCGTCGGCACGTGCGCCGCGCCCACCACGTAGTCGAGCACGTCGCGGCTGAGCGCGTCGTCGTCCCCGGCGAGCAGGGTGGCGCCGAGCGCCGCCGCCACCTCGGCCACCGTCGGCGCCGACACGGTCGGCACCTCCGGGATGGCGTACGTGGGCACGGGCAGCTCGGGCAGCGTCATCGGGCCGGGGACCCGGTTGGCGATCACCGCCAGCACCGTCGCCCCCAGGTCCTCCAGATCGTGGTACGCCCCGCGCGCGGCGGCCGCGATCGCCGCCGGCTCCTGCCCGAAGCCGTCGACGACGGGCACCACCACGCTGCCGAACTCGGTGGCCAGCCGGGCGTTGAAGGCCAGCTCGCGGGGGCCGGCCCCGTCGCCGCCGTCGGCGAAGTCGCTGCCGACCACGACCACGGCGGGGCAACGCCGCTCGATCTCCCGGTAGCGCTCGACGATGCCGGCGATGAGCTGCTCCCGCCGCCCGTCGGCGACCAGGGCGGTCGCCTCGGCGTAGCTGGTGCCGCTCAGGTCGGCCAGCGGAAGCTCGATCCGGTAGCGGTCACTGAGCAGGGCGAGGATCGGGTCGGGGCCGTGCCCCCGGACCAGCGGCCGGAACGCGCCGATCCGCTCGACCTGCCGGGACAACAACTCGGCCAGGCCGAGGGCGATGGTCGACTTCCCGCCGCCCGAACCCACGCTGGTCACGTACACGCTTCGGGCCACGCCCCCACGCTACAAGATCGTGGAGGTGCCCGCCGCGATCCAAACCCTGAGCAGGCAGGATGCTCGTCTCACTCCGCCGGCGGGGTGGCCGGTACCGACGCCGACGTTCCTAGACTCGCTACCCATGCCCGACCGTTCCGCCGCAGCTCAGGCGGCCATTGACAGTCCGACCGTCGTCCAGGCGACGACTGTCGGGCCAGCCGTCGTGCCGGCCGGTACCGACGCCCCGACGGTCGCCCACGCGCCGGTCGAGGCGCCGACGGCGCCGCTGTCGGCGGTGGACGCTCCGACGGTCGGGTCGGCGGCGGACGCTACGGCGGCGGACGTTCCGACGGTCGGGTCGGCGGTGGACGCCCGGCCGGGGGCCGACGCTCCGACCGCCGTCCACGCCGTCCCGCCCCCGCTCGCGCCGGTCTTCGTCGACCCGAGCGGGCGACGCCGGCGGCGCTGGCAGCGGCTCGCGTACGCCCTCGGGTTGGTCGGCGTGGCGTACACCGTCCTGGTCGGGGCGAGCTTCGCCGGGGGACCGGTGAGCCCGGAGAACGTCCTGCCCTTCGTCGAGTCCACCCGACGGCCCTGGAGCCCGCCTCCGGCGCCCGCCAGCACGCCCGCCACCCCTGAGCCGACCGTCGGGCGGCCCGCGCCGGCCGTGCCCGGTGGCCGGCCGACCCCGGGCACCCCGTCGGCGCCCCGGTCGTCCCCGCCCCCGGCGCAAGCACCCGCCAGCACACCACCCGCCCCCGGGCGCACCACCCCGCCGCCGGTCTCACGGCCACCCGCGACCACCCCACCCGCCCCGCCGGCCTCCGAGCCGCCACCCGCGGAACCGTCCCCGGACATCGACCTGCCGCTGCCGCTGCCGCCCGTTTCCGGGGAACCGGTCGACGATGCCTGACCGCTTCCGTCCGCGCACGCCCCGGACGACCGCCCGCCGCCACGGCCGGGTCCGGCGGGTCGCGCCGCCGCCCAGCTGGACCGTGCTCGGCATGCTGCTCGTCGTCCTGGCCGGCGTGCTCTTCGTCGGGGCGTACGCGGACGCCGCCTTCGTGCCCGAGCGCCAGCCGGCCGGCGCCGGCCAGGACCGGGTGCCCGACGAGGTGGTGAACGGCGGACCGATCATCAGCGCCGGGGACGAGCGGACCCGTTCCTACCGGCTGCCGCCCCGCACCGTCTCGCTGACCTTCGACGACGGCCCGGATCCGAACTGGACCCGCGAGGTGCTCCGGGTGCTGGACGCCCACCAGGTCAACGCCACCTTCTTCGTGCTGGGGGCGCAGGTCGCCCGGCATCCCGAGCTGGTCCGGGAGATGTCGGCGGCCGGGCACGAGATCGGGGTGCACACCTTCACCCATCCCGACCTGACCGCCATGCCGGGCTGGCGGCGCCGCATGGAGTACGCCCAGACCCAGCTCGCGGTCGCGGGCGCGGCGGGGATCCGGAGCTCGCTGGTGCGGTTCCCGTACTCCTCGCACGCCGACGCGCTGAACGACCGGGACTGGCCCCTGGTCACCGAGGCCGGCGACCTGGGCTACCTGACGGTGCTCAACGACACCGACAGCCGGGACTGGGCGCTGCCGGGCGTCGAGCGGATCGTCGAGAACGTCACACCGTCCGGGTACGCGGGCGCGATCACGCTGTGGCACGACGCCGGCGGCGACCGCGCGCAGACCGTCGAGGCGCTGGACCGGTTCATCCCGTTGATGAAGGCGCGCGGTTACCAGTTCGCCACCGTCACGGGCGGGCTGAACCAGGCGTTGGCCGACGCGGGGGTGCGGCACGAGGTGACCGGCAATCCGACCGCCTCCGCCGGGGAGCGGTGGCGGGGGCGGGTGCTGGTCTGGGCGGTGCGGGGCGCGGACCGGACGATGAGCGGCTTCGGGCTGATCTTCGTCGCCGTCGGGGTGCTCACGGTCGGGCGTACCGCGCTGCTCTTCCTGCTCGCCGGTCGGCACGCCCGGCGGCGGCGGGCCCGCGACTGGACCTGGGGGCCGCCGGTCACCGACCCGGTGTCGGTGATCGTCCCGGCGTACAACGAGAAGGAGGGGATCGCGGCGGCGGTCCGGTCGCTGGCCACCGGCGACCATCCCGGGGGGATCGAGGTCGTCGTCGTCGACGACGGCTCCACCGACGGCACCGCCGACATCGCCGAGGGGCTCGGCCTGCCGAACGTCCGGGTGGTCCGCAAGCCCAACGGCGGCAAGCCGAGCGCGTTGAACACCGGCGTCGCGCTGGCCCGGCACGACCTGATCGTGATGGTCGACGGCGACACCGTCCTCGAACCGGACTCCGTCCGGCGGCTGGTGCAGCCGTTCGCCGACCCGCAGGTGGGCGCGGTGGCCGGCAACGTCAAGGTGGGCAACCGGGACAGCCTGATCGCCAAGTGGCAGCACATCGAGTACGTGATCGGCTTCAACCTCGACCGCCGCCTCTACGAGTCGATGCGCTGCATGTCGACGGTGCCGGGGGCGATCGGCGGCTTCCGGCGGCAGGCGCTGGTGTACGCCGGCGGGATGACCGACGACACCCTGGCCGAGGACACCGACATCACCATGGCGCTGGGCCGGGCCGGCTGGAAGGTGGTGTACGAGGAGACGGCGCGCGCCTGGACCGAGGCGCCGGCGACGATGGGGCAGCTGTGGAAGCAGCGCTACCGGTGGAGCTACGGCACCATGCAGGCGATGTGGAAGCACCGGCGGTCCCTGCTCGACCGGGGCGCGTCCGGCCGGTTCACCCGCCGCTGCCTGGCCTTCCTCAGCCTCTTCGGGGTGCTGCTGCCCCTGCTGGCACCGGTGATCGACCTGCTGGCCCTGTACGGGTTGTTCTTCCTGGACCGCACCGCCACGGCGGTGGCCTGGCTGGCCATGCTCGGGTTGCAGACGCTGACCGCCGTGGTGGCGTTCCGGCTGGACCGGGAGAAGCTGGGCGTGCTGTGGGTGCTGCCACTCCAGCAGTTCGTCTACCGGCAACTGATGTACCTGGTGATGCTCCAATCGGTGGTCACCGCGTTGACCGGCGGCCGGCTGGGCTGGCAGAAGTTGCGGCGCACCGGCCTGGCACCGGCGGAACGCGGCGGCACGGCCTGACCGGAGCCGCCGGCCAGGCCGACCGGCTTGGCGGGGCTGAGCGGCCGGGCGGCGGGGCTGGCCGGCCGACCTGCCCAGGTCGGCCGGGTCCGGTCAGCCGGCGCGGCGGGCCAGACCGAGGGCGTACTCGGGCCACCAGACGCCGCTGTCCGGCTCCCCGGGGCGGCAGGCGCCGTCGGACTCGCCCGGGTACTTGACCCAGAGCAGCGCGTCCACCCGGGGCAGGCCGGGGGCGGCCGTCGGCTCCTGCCCGAGCGCCCGTCCCGGCGGATTGCACCAGCTGGGCGCGCCGTCCACCGTGGCACCCGCGTGGGGGCCGTTGCCGTTGCGGCTGGTGTCGACGACGAAGCGGGTGCCGCCGCCGAGGGCGTCGGAGATGCGGTGGCCGTAGCGGACGTTCTGCGCGGTGCCGAAGAAGTTGGCCACGTTGAGCGCGAAGCCGTCGGCCTCGCCGACCCCCGCCCGGTCGAGCGCCGCCGTGAGCGCGGCGACGTCGGAGATCCAGCCGGGGTGCCCCGCGTCCACGTAGACCCGGGCGCTGCCGGTGCTGCGGAGCACGGTGACGGCGTCCCGCAGCAGCGCGAGCCGCCCGTCGGGGTCGCGGACGCAGCCCTGTACGGCGTCCGGCACCGCCCCCGGTTCGAGGACCACGGTGACCGGCCGACCCCCGACGCCCGCCGCGAGGTCGCGGATCCAGCGCTGGTACTCCGCCGGCCCGCCGGCCCCGCCGGTGCCCTGTCGGGCGCAGTCGCGGTCCGGGATGTTGTGTACGACCAGCACCGGCGTCTGGCCGGCGAGCGCCGCCTGCCCCAGGAACGCGTCCACCTCGTCGCGGACCGCCGGCCCGCCGGTCAGCCACTTCGCGCTGGGCCGCGTGCCGATCCGGCGCAGCGCCGCCGCGTCGGCGGTCCGGCCCAGCGCCTCCCGCCGGTCAGCCTCCGCCTCCGCCGGGTTCCCCGGGGCGACGTAGAAGAGCGGGGGCGGTGCCGCCGCCGGGGGCCCGGTGGCGCTCCCCGGCACCGGTCCGGGGCGTCGGGGTTCCGCGCCGCAGCCCGAGAGCAGCAGCGCCACGGCGGCGCCCGCCGCCAGGGCCGACCGGCGTACGGGCGCGTGCCGGGGGCGGTTCGGTGACGGCACCGGGGACGTCCGTTCCTCCGGGGTGGTCCGGCTCAGTCCTCGTCCTCGTCGTCCAGGCGGGCGAGCCAGGTGGCGAAGCGCTCGATCGGGGTCTCGAACTCGGGGTTCAGGTCCACGAAGTCGCGTAGGCGCTCGCCGAGCCACTCCATGCTGACCTGTTCGCCGCCCCGGCGCTCGACGAGCTCCTCGATTCCACGGTCGGTGAAGTACATGCTGTCGGTTCCCTCTTCGTCGCTGTGCTGGGTGGGCCGTGGTGCCGCCGGGGCCTGCCGGCGGCGGGGGCCGGGACGCCGACCGGGGCAGAGCCGTCGTCGTGACGGTCCCTGCCCCGGTCGGCGGTGCTGTCAGGTCACGGGCGGGGCAGGGCCGCCTCGATCAGCGCGGTCTGCTCGACCTCGTGCATCTTCGCCGAGCCGACGGCCGGGGCGGCGGCGGCCGGGCGGGAGATCCGGCGCAGCCGTACGTCCGACAGGTGCTCCAGCAGGTTGAGCGCGACGAACGACCAGGCACCCTGGTTGGCCGGCTCCTCCTGCACCCAGGCGAAGTCCTCCGCGTTCGGGTACGCCGCGAGGGCGGCCCGGATCTCCTCGACCGGCATCGGGTAGAGCTGCTCGATCCGGATGATCGCGGTGTCGGTGACGCCCCGCTCGGCGCGGGCCTGGAACAGGTCGTAGTAGACCTTGCCCGAGCAGAGCAGCACCCGCTTCACCTGCTCCGGCGCCGGCGAGCCCGAGTCGGGCAGCACCGGCTGGAAGGTGCCGGTGGTGAAGTCCTCGACGGGCGAGACGCAGAGCTTGTGCCGCAGCAGCGACTTCGGCGTGAACACCACCAGCGGCTTGCGCTTCGGCGACAGCGCCTGGCGGCGCAGCAGGTGGAAGTAGTTCGCCGGGGTGGTCGGGATGGACACCCGCATGTTGTCCTCGGCGCACATCTGGAGGAACCGCTCCGGGCGGCCGGAGGTGTGGTCCGGGCCCTGGCCCTCGTGGCCGTGCGGCAGCAGCAGGGTGACGGCGGAGCGCTGGCCCCACTTCACCTCGCCGGAGGAGATGAACTCGTCGATCACCGACTGCGCGCCGTTGACGAAGTCGCCGAACTGCGCCTCCCAGGCGACCAGCGCGTTGATGTTCTCCACCGAGTAGCCGTACTCGAAGCCCATCGCCGCGTACTCGCTGAGCAGGGAGTCGTGCACGAAGAACCGGGACCGCTCGCCGTCGCCGGTCAGCGACTGCAACGGCAGGTAGTCGTCGCCGGTCTGTGCGTCGACCACGGAGGCGTGCCGCTGGACGAAGGTGCCCCGGCGGGAGTCCTGACCGGCGAGCCGGACGGTGACCCCGTCGTGCAGCAGCGAGCCGAACGCGATGATCTCGCCGAAGCCCCAGTCGATGTTGCCCTCGGCGGACATCTTGGCCCGCCGGTCGAGCAGCTGCTGGATCCGCTTGTGCGGGGTGAAGCCCTCCGGCAGGTTGACGTGCGCCTCGCCGACGGCCCTGACGACGGAGGCGTCCGTGGCGGTCTCCACCTGCGGCTCCGGCTCGTCGTCCCGCTTGGGGCGGCTGAGCTGCCGCGGCGTGGTGGCCGCGTCGCGGGTGGCCTTGAAGACCCGCTCGAGCTGCGACTGGTAGTCGCGCAGCAGCTCCTCCGCGTCCTCCACGGTGATGTCGCCGCGCCCGATCAGCTCCTCGGTGTAGAGCTTCCGGACGGACCGCTTCGAGTCGATGATCTTGTACATCTGCGGGTTGGACATCGACGGGTCGTCGCCCTCGTTGTGCCCGCGCCGGCGGTAGCAGACCATGTCGATGACGACGTCCTTGTTGAACTCCTGCCGGTACTCGAAGGCCAGCCGGGCGACCCGGACCACGGCCTCGGGGTCGTCGCCGTTGACGTGGAAGATCGGCGCCTGGATCATCCGCGCGACGTCGGTGCTGTAGAGGCTGGAGCGGCTGTACTCCGGGGCGGTGGTGAAGCCGACCTGGTTGTTGACCACCACGTGGACGGTGCCGCCCGTGCGGTAGCCGCGCAGCTGCGAGAGGTTGAGGGTCTCGGCGACCACGCCCTGGCCGGCGAAGGCGGCGTCACCGTGCACCGCCAGCGGCAGCACGGTGTAGCCCTCCAGCTTGAGGTCTATCCGGTCCTGCTTGGCCCGGACGATGCCCTCCAGCACCGGGTCGACGGCCTCCAGGTGCGACGGGTTCGCCACCACCGAGACCTTGACCGCGTGGTCGCCGGCCGGCGTGGTGAACTTGCCGTTCTGGCCCAGGTGGTACTTCACGTCGCCGGAGCCCTGGGTGGAGCGCGGGTCCAGGTGCCCCTCGAACTCCGAGAAGATCTTCTCGTACGGCTTGCCGACGATGTTGGCCAGCACGTTCAGCCGGCCACGGTGGGCCATGCCGATGACGACCTCGTCCAGCCCGCCCTCGGCGGAGGCCTCCAGCACCTCGCCGAGCAGCGGGATCAGCGACTCGCCGCCCTCCAGCGAGAAGCGCTTCTGCCCGACGTACTTGGTCTGGAGGAAGGTCTCGAACGCCTCGGCGGCGTTGAGCCGGTTGAGCACGTGCTTCTGCTCGTCGGCCGACGGCTTCTCGTACTTGCGCTCGATCCGTTCCTGGATCCAGCGCCGCTCCTCCGGGTCCTGGATGTGCATGTACTCGATGCCGACGCGCCGGCAGTACGAGTCGCGCAGCACGCCCAGGACGGCGCGCAGCTTCATCCGCTGCTTGCCGGCGAAGCCGTTGACCGGGAACTCGCGGTCGAGGTCCCAGAGGGTCAGCCCGTGCTGGAGCACGTCCAGGTCGGGGTGCTTGCGGATCTTGAACTCGAGCGGGTCGGTGTCGGCCATCAGGTGGCCGCGCACGCGGTACGCGTGGATCAGCTCGTGCACCCGGGCGGTCTTGTTGATCTGGCCCTCGTTGTTGACCGCGACGTCGCGCATCCAGCGCACCGGCTCGTACGGGATGCGCAGCGAGGTGAAGATCTGGTCGTAGAAGCTGTGCTCGCCGAGCAGCAGCTCGTGCATGACCTTCAGGAACTCGCCGGACTGGGCGCCCTGGATGATCCGGTGGTCGTACGTGCTGGTGAGGGTGATGACCTTGCTGACGGCCAGCTCGGCCAGGGTGGCCTCGGACATGCCCTGGTAGGGGGCCGGGTACTCCATCGCGCCGACGCCGATGATGGCGCTCTGCCCCTGCATGAGCCGCGGCATCGAGTGCACGGTGCCGATGCCGCCGGGGTTGGTCAGCGAGATCGTGGTGCCGGAGTAGTCGTCCATGGTCAGCTCGTTGCGGCGGGCGCGCCGGACCACGTCCTCGTACGCCTGCCAGAACTGCCGGAAGTCCATCTGCTCGCAGGCCTTGATGGAGGGGACCACCAGGTTGCGGCTGCCGTCCGGCTTGGCCAGGTCGATCGCGATGCCCAGGTTGACGTGCTCCGGCCGGACCATGACCGGCTTGCCGTCGACCTCGGCGAAGGAGTTGTTCATCTCCGGGTGGGCGACCAGGGCGCGGACCATCGCGTACCCGATGAGGTGGGTGAAGCTGACCTTGCCACCGCGCCCACGGGTGAGGTGGTTGTTGATCACGATGCGGTTGTCGACCAGCAGCTTGGCCGGGACGGCGCGCACGCTGGTGGCGGTCGGCACGGCCAGCGAGGCGTCCATGTTCTGGACGATCTTCGCAGCCACGCCGCGTAGCGGGGTGGTCTGCGGGCCGGTGGCGGTCGGCTTGGTGGCCGCGGGCTTGGCGGGGGCCGCCTTCGCGGGCGCCGGCTTGGCCGGGGCGGCCTTGGCTGCGGGCTTCTCCGGCCTGGTCTCCGGCTTGGCCTCGGGCTTCTTCTCCGCCGGCTTCTTCTCCGCCGGCTGCGCGACCGCGGTGGCCGCCTCCTGCTGGCCGGCGGGCTCCGGCTTGGCGGCCGGCTTCGGGGCCTGCTCAGTTCCGCGCGGCTTCCCGGCGCCGGGCGCCGGGCGGTAGTCCGCGAAGAAGTCGTGCCAGGCCGAATCGACGCTGGTGGGGTCGGCGAGGTAGCGCTGGTACATCTCCTCGACGATCCACTCGTTCGGACCGAAACCCGCCAGTGGGTTCTCCTGCGAAGTCTGCTGGGTCGACACGGCCGGTAATCGCCTCTTTCACGCGGGTTTGTGTGTCACGCGGTGTCCGGTGTCGCCCTGCCTTCGAGCGCACACGAGACGGCTCCCAGGCTACGCCGTACGGATGCCACAGGCATTTCCGCCTCCGACCCGTGGCCCGTTTCACAGAAGATGCCAGAAGTTCACCAAACGCTGCGTGTGCGGCCGGCTGCTGGTAAGGCCCGATGTGGTGGCCGGCCCCATGTCGTACGGCGGTGGGGGTGGTGCCGGGCACCACCCCCACCGCCTTCGCCCGGACGCGTCAGGAGATGTCGCGCCGCCGGGTGATGAGCACGCCGACGACCCCGCTCACCACCGCGTAGCCGATCAGCACGAGCGCGCCGACCCACCAGGCGGGGGTGTAGTCCGTCTGGCCCTCGCTGACCATCACGGTCGAGGCGATGGCGGGCCAGATCACCTGCCACTTGACGACGGCCTCGCTGTTCAGCAGGTTCGACAGCAGCATGAAGAGCAGCCCCACCACCTGCGTGCCGACGAGGTAGAGCACCGCGGCGGTGATCACCGCGCCGAGCTGGTTGGTGATCAGCGTGCCGATGCCGATGCCGAGGACCGTCCAGATCGCGTACGCCAGCAGGTTGAGCAGCAGCGCCCGCTGCACGGCCCACTCGCCGAGCAGGGTGCCGTGGCCGTTGGCCGACAGGAACACCGCCCCGGCGGCCAGGTCGATCAGCGTGGTCACCAGCCAGAAGCCGATGCCCAGCAGGCTGGCCGCGACCAGCTTGCTGAGGATCACCGACGTGCGCCGCGGCGTGGCCAGGAACGTGGTGGTCGCCGTCTGGTGGAAGAACTCGTTGGTGACCATCAGGATGCCGATGAGCATCACGAACATCAGGCCCAGGTACTGCCCGGAGGTGTACAGGTTGGCGGCCTGTGCCGCCGCGGAGGCCTGGTCGCCGGTGACGCCCAGTTCCTCGGCGTTGCCGTTCAACGTCTCGTTGGCGACCCAGGCGTTGAAGGCGAAGGCCAACGCGATCGACAGGAACGCGGCGATGGCCAGCCACCACCACGTGCTGGTGGTACGGATCTTGAGAAGCTCGGACCGGACGAGGTTCATCGGATGCCCGCCTTTCCGGCCGTCAGCTCCAGGAAGACCCGTTCCAGGTCGGGCCGTTCCGTGGTCAGTTCGTGCAGTTCGACGCCCGCCGTCAGGGCGATCCGCCCCACGGTCGGGGCGTCCACCCCGCCCACCAGCAGGACGCCGTGCTCGTCGCGGTCGACGGTGGCCGGCCCCTCCTTGAGGGCGGCGGTCAGCACGTCGGCCTGCGGGGTGCGGACCCGTACCCGGATGCCCTGCGCCATCGAGCCGATCACCTGCTCGACCGTGCCCTGCCGGACCAGCTGCCCGGCCGCGATGATCACCACGTCGTCGGCGAGCAGCTGCATCTCCGACAGCAGGTGGCTGGAGACCAGCACCGTGCGGCCCTCGTGCGCGAGGTTCTTGAGGAAGCCGCGCATCCACCGGATGCCCTCCGGGTCGAGCCCGTTGGCGGGCTCGTCGAGGATCAGCACCCGGGGGTCGCCGAGCATCCCGGCGGCGATGCCGAGCCGCTGCTTCATGCCCAGCGAGTAGCCCTTGAACTTGCGCTTCGCCGCCGGGGTGAGCCCGACCTGGGCCAGCACCTCGTCGGCCCGGTGCTTCGGCAGGCCGGCCGCCGCGGCGATCACCCGCAGGTGGTTGATGCCGGTGCGGCCCTTGTGCGCGCTGGACGCCTCCAGCACGGCGCCGACGTGCCGTAGCGGGTCGGTCAGGTCGGCGTAGCGCCGCCCGCTGATGGTCGCCGTCCCGCTGGTCGGCGTGACCAGGTTCAGCAGCATCCGCAGCGTGGTCGTCTTGCCGGCGCCGTTGGGGCCGAGGAAGCCGGTCACCCGCCCCGGTTGGACGGTGAACGACAGATCGTTGACGGCCCGGACGTTCTTGTACTGCTTCGTCAGGCCGGACACCACGATCTGACCGTCACCGGTGGGGCTTCTCTGCCCGTCAGTCATTGCTCTCCTTCGTGCGGTGGCGTCGGGGTACGCCGTGACACAGCGTGGCGGGCGGGCGCAACCAGGTCAATCAGGCGCACTTCCGAGATCCACCTCCGCCTCAGGCAGGAGGCCCTCATCCCCAGGAACGATTATCCGATGTCGTCCGCGACGGCGATCCAGGTTGCCCGGGCCCAGGCCAGGAGGGCGCCGTCGGGGGCGTACAGGCTGGTGTGCACGAGCGCCTTGCGGCCCTCGCCGCCGACCGTGACACCGGTCACCACGCACTCGTCGCCCGGCTCCGGCAGCGCCGCGACCACCGCCGCGATCCGGCCCAGGACGTACGGCCGGCCGGGGGCGATCACGGCCCAGCCGCCGGGGCAGTCCAGCGCGGCCCAGACGGTGGCGGTCGTGACCGACCCGGGCACCCGGAACGGCGCGGCGGTGCGGCCGTCCGGCAGCCGCCCCGGAAAGATCCGCAGCCCGTCGGCGCGGTCCGGGCCGCAGACGTAGCAGCCCGGGAAGGGGTGGTCGACCAGCCCGGGGTACGCCGCCGAGGCGGCCCGCGCGACCGGCAGGTCCACCGGCGGCACCACCGCCCGGGGGTCCTCCGTGGGGCGGACCTGGGCGACGAGGTGGCCCTGCGGGTCGCGGACCTCGCCGTCGACGAGAGTGAGCGGGGTCTCCAGCGGGGGCGGGCGACGCAGCGTCACCTCGACCGGCCCGGGGCCGGCGGCACCGGCGAGGACCCCGGCGCTCCAGCCGCCGTTGCCTGAGCCGGGCGGCCCGTTGAAACGCGACTCGATGATCATGAGACACCTCCGACCGCGACGCCCGGCCCCGTCGCCGGTGCGCCCCGGCAGCCTCGCACGTCGCGGCCCACCACCGGCACGGGCGCCTCAGGGCTGTCGGCGGCGGTGACGCACGGTGACGTGTGGGCTACCTCTCCTGTCCCGGAGGGCTCGCCAGCCCGCGCACCGGCGTTCTTCCGGTGCTGTGCCACTGTGGGGCCGTGCCCAGTCCTCACCTGCCGGCCGGCCCGACCCGCGAGGCGGCCCGGCGCCGGCTCCGCTCGCTCGCCGGCTGGGAGCTGCTGAACGTCCCTCTGCAGGCGTGGGTGTGGTTCCAGCTGGTGGGCCTGCCGCCGACGGTGGCGAACCTTGCCGGCTTCGGGGCGTTCGCGGCCCTGCTCGTGGTGGGCGCGGCCTACTGGGCGCTCAAGCTCCGGCAGTTGCGCCGTGGGGAGCCGCGCCTGCCCGGCCGGCGCCACTTCGTCACCGCCCGCGCCGCCCTGCCGATCCTCCTGGCCGCCGTGATCATCGCCTGCGCCGTGGCCGCCGTGCGGACGCCCGGCGCGCAGTCGTACCCGGGGCTGGCCTTCGGGCTCTTCGCCGCGCTCGAATACGTCAACTACTTCCACGTGCAGCTCATGCACGACAACCGGGCCGACCTGCGGCGCCTCGCCACGGTGGGGCTCCGGCGCTCGCATCTCGCCCGGGACCTGCGCGCCACCCGCTGAACCGTGCGCCGCGACGGTGGCTCTCATGCGCAGCAGCGGACCGGGGCGCCGGGTCTCACCCGCAGGAGCGGATCAGGACGCGCCTAGCCTCACGGGGAGGGGCGGATCAGCCGACCGGGCCGATCCGCCTGGCCAGGCCGACGAACGACTGCCACGCCCGGGAGTCGAAGTGGAGGGTGCCGCCCTCGCGGTCCTTGGTGTCGCGTACCAGCACGACGCCCGGCAGGTTGTCGGCGACCTCGACGCAGGAACCGCCGTTGCCGCCGGATCTCGTCGACTTACGCCACCGCGGGGTCATCACGTCCATGACTTCGCCACCTCCTTGATCAGCACGGTCGACTGCCGGCGGGGGAGGGCCTCGTTCCGCACGATCTCCCACGTCCTGGCCAGCCTAGCAATGTCGGTGGATGCGTCGACGATCTGCGCGCTGAGCTGGTTGTCCGCATGGGCCACGCGGGTGCCGTCCGGCAGCTCGGCGATGATGAACTGGCCGGCCAGTCCGAGATACATGCCGGCGTCGGCCGGGACGACGTGGAGCTGCACGTGTTCCTGCGTCGCGAGGGCCACCAGGTGATCGAGCTGCTCGGCCATGAGCCCCGGTTGGTCGAGCACCGGCCGGCGCAGCACGGCCTCGTCGACGACGGCGATGAGCTGGGGTGGCCGCTCCCGGCCGAGGATCGCCTGACGCTCCAGCCTGGACGCGACGATCCGCTCGACCTCGTCGGCCGTGAAACGGCCCCCCGCCAGCGTGGCGCGGGCGTAGCGTTCGGTCTGGAGCAGGCCCGGCACGTACGCCAGCTCGAACCAGCGCAACGTCGCCGCCTCCCGCTCGAACTCGATCCACTCCCGCAGCCAGGCCGGCGTGGCGTCCAGCCGGGCCAGCTCACGGAGCATCCGGCCGAACCGCTCGCCCGTGTCGTGCTGGTCGTCGATCGCCTTCATGTACTCCCGGGTCGGCGGGCGACCGCCCGTCTCGACGGAGCTGACGTGCGACCCGGAGTAGCCGATCGTCCTGCCGAAGTCGTCCTGGCTCAGGCCGAGCTGAGCGCGGAACGTGCGTAGCTCACCCAGCACGTAGTTGGTGGCGGTGCCCATCGATTCCCCACATTCTGCTCGATCCCGTCGGCGTGTCTCCCGTGCCCGCTCGACCGGCTCGTTGACCTGCGCGGATGCGGCGAGCATGTGTCGACGGTAGTGGTGTCCTCACCAGACTGTCACCACGCGGACCCGTTCGCCGTCGTCGAGGACGTGGGCGGGTCCTGCCGGGGCCGCCCCGCTTTCCCGTGGCGGGGCGGCCCACCTCGACAGCGGGGTGGGGGAGAAAGTGGGTCACCGTGGAGGCTGGCACCGGAGTCGGTGCGGACGGCACTGCGCCTGCCCGAACTGCGCGGAGCGGCGGGAGATCCGGAGCCGGCGGCCGAAGCCGGCACCGGGGGTGTGGGGCGCGCGGCCGAAGCCCGCTCCGGCACCGCACCCGCCGCCCCGCCCGGGCAGGCCGGCTCCGTACATCCCCGGCCCCATCGGGCCCTTCGCGCCGCCTCCGGTCGGGCCGAGGGCGAACGACGCGACCGAGATCCTGTGGTACGGCGCGGCCGATCTCGCCGCCGCCGGGCGGGCGCGCCGGATGAACGGGGGGCGCTGGTGAGGCCCGCGCTCTCCACCCGGCTCCCGCAGCCCGGCCCCGGACCGAGTCCCGAGCGGCCCCGCCACCGGATCGAGGGCCGGCCGCCGCACACGCCGCTGCGACCGCACTGGGGTTGTCGCTCGTGCGGCCAGCCGTGGCCCTGCGCTACCGCGCGACTGTTGCTCAAGGCCGAGCACGAGGGCGCGCAGCAGAGCCTCACGATCTACCTGGCCGGCCTGATGTACGAGGCGATGCGCGACCTCTACCACCTCGACCCCCGCGGCGGCCCCAGCCCTCGGGCCATGTTCGACCGCTTCGTGGCTTGGGGCCCGTACCGCCGGCCGCTCGTGGAACCGGTGCCGTGAGGCCGTCACGCCGGCGCTTGTCATATCGCGATGTATCGCGTTAGTGTCCTGCCATCCGACGTGCCGGCGACGCGGCACGCCGTGGAGGGAGGACCGATGACCGACTGGACCGTGCACGCCCCGCAGCGGATCACCCTGGACGGGCCCGTCGGCCGACTCGACGTCCACCTGCTCAGCGGTCGCCTCAACGTGGTGGCCACCGACGGGCCGCCCCGGGTCGACATCACCCGGGTCGGACGCCGGCCGGTCCTGGTGGAGCACCGCGACGGCCGGCTCTCCGTACGCCAGCAGCGACGCTGGCGGCTCGCGGACCACGTCTTCTGGCTGGGCCCGCTGTCCCGGCTGCCCCGGGTCGACGTCTCCGTCGCGGTCCCGGCCGACGTGCTGGCCGACCTGGAACTGGTGGAGGGTTCGCTGGTCGCGTCGGGACTGCGCGGCGAGACCCGGATGGAGGTGACCTCCGGCCGGATCGCCCTGATGGGCCTTCACGGCCGGACGTCGGCGAAGACCATGGCGGGCCCGGTCGAGGCGCTGGGGGTGGCCGGCGACCTGGACCTGGAGACCGTCGCGGGAGAGGTGACCCTCGCTGACAGCGCGGCCGGGCGGGTCCGCGCGCACACCGTCTCCGGGGCCATCACCTGCGACCTGGACAACCCCCGGCGCAGCGACATCCGGCTCAGCACGGTCTCCGGCAGCATCACCGTCCGGGTCCGCGCGGACAGCGACCTGGCCGTCCGGCTGCACACCACGTCGGGTCGGATCACCAGCGGCTTCCCCGAGGTGCGGGGCAGCGCCGTCCCCGGATCCGTGGTGGACAGCGAGGGCGTGCTCGGCGCGGGCGAGGGTAGGCTCTCCGCGTCCGCCACGTCGGGCAGCATCGCGCTGCTCGCCCGCCCGGTGGACGACGACGAGGAGGAGCTGCCGTGACCGCCGTGTTCAGTCACGGGCGGCTCCGGCTCTACCTGCTCAAGCTCCTCGACGACGGCCCGAAGCACGGCTACGAGCTGATCCGCCTGCTGGAGGAGCGCTTCCTCGGCCTCTACGCGCCCAGCGCCGGCACCATCTATCCCCGGTTGCAGCGGCTGGAGGCCGACGGGCTGGTCACCCACACCGCCGCCGGTGGCCGCAAGGTCTACGAGATCACCGAGGCGGGCCAGGCCGAGCTGCGGCAGCGGGCCGGCGAGCTGACCGCCCTGGAGTCGGACATCGCCGCCTCGGTGGAGGACCTGTCCGCCCTGGCCGGAGAGATCCAGAACGAGGTACGCGGCTCCGTCCGCGACCTGAAGCGGGAGCTGCGCGAGGCGGCCCGGCAGACCCGTCGTCCCCGCTGGGCGCCCCCCGGCTCCGGCCCGACCCCCGCCCCCGGCCCGTCGCCCGTACCTCCCGCCGGCCCGTCGCCCGCGTTCGGTGCGTCGTCGGAACCTGGGCCGGCGTCCGCGTCCACCGCCACGCTGGCCGAGTTCGACCAGCGGCTGGCGACCTTCGCCGTCGAGGTGGGCGCCCTGGTCCGGGCCCGCCGGCTCAGCGACTCGCAGCTGCGTACGGCCATCCGGCTGCTCGACGGCGCGCTGGACGGGCTGCGCCGGCTGCTGCGCTGAGCCCGACGCCGCCTCACAGCTACTTTCCAGCGAGTGCCCAGCGCGGACGCAGCGAGAGCGCGGATGATGGGCGGCATGGCCGCTACCCAGACCGAGGCGCGACTGCTCGTCGTCGAGGACGATCCCAACATCCTCGAACTGCTCTCCGCGAGTCTGCGCTTCGCGGGCTTCGACGTGGCCACCGCGACGAGCGGCAGCGCCGCTCTCAACGCCGCCAAGGACCACCGGCCCGACCTGGTGGTGCTCGACGTGATGCTGCCCGACCTGGACGGCTTCGAGGTCATCCGGATGCTGCGCGAGGGCGGCACCCGTACGCCGGTGGTCTTCCTCACCGCCCGTGACGCGACCGACGACAAGATCCGGGGGCTGACCCTGGGCGGGGACGACTACGTCACCAAGCCGTTCAGCCTGGAGGAGCTGACCGCCCGGATCCGGGCGGTGCTGCGGCGGACCAGCAGCGGCGAGCAGACGCCCTCCCGGCTCACCTTCGCCGACCTGGAGCTGGACGAGGAGACCCACGAGGTGCACCGGGCCGGCCAACGGGTGCAGCTCTCGCCGACCGAGTTCAAGCTGCTGCGCTACCTGATGCTGAACGCCAACCGGGTGCTGTCCAAGGCGCAGATCCTCGACCACGTGTGGAACTACGACTTCCGGGGCGACGACAACATCGTCGAGTCCTACATCTCGTACCTGCGCCGCAAGGTCGACAACACCCAGCCCCGGCTGATCCACACCCTCCGAGGCGTCGGCTACGTCCTGCGCAAGCCGGCGGCGTGAAACCACTCGACCAGGGCAAGGCGCGGCTGCGCAGCGTCCCGCTGCGGGTCAAGCTGGTCGCCGCGGTGCTGGCCCTGGTCGCCGCCGCGCTCCTGGTGATCAGCTCGCTGACCACCGTCTTCCTCCGCGGCTACCTCATCGAGCAGGTGGACGGGGAACTGCGCGGCACCACCCGCTCGGTCGACGCGGTGCTCAACCTCTACAAGGAGGGCAGGGCGGGCGGCACCGTGCTGCCCAGCGACTTCGTCGTGGCCCTGGCCGAGCCGGGCGGGGTGATGTCGCCCGTGTACGACACCCGCAACTTCCGGTCCGACCAGCTGCCGCGACTCCCCGACACCGTCGCGGGTTTCGCCGAGGAGACCGGCGAGCCGCGCACGGTCACCTCCCAGGACCACAGGTCCCGCTGGCGGATGCTCTACACCCAGCTGCCCGACGGCGAGGTCCTGGCCGTCGGGCAGCACCTCACCGACGTCGACCGCGCCGTCAAGCGACTGGTCTGGATAGACCTGCTGGTCGGCGGCGCGGTGCTGGTCCTGCTTGCCTCCATCGGCGCGGCGATCGTCCGGACCAGCCTGAAGCCGCTGGTGGAGATAGAACGTACGGCCGCCGCCATCGCCGGTGGCGACCTGACCCGGCGGGTGCCCGACCCGGAGCAGGGGCAGCCCGTCCCCACGTCCGAGCTGGGGCGGCTCTCCCGGGCGTTGAACGCCATGCTGAACCAGATCGAGGTCGCCTTCACCGCGCGGGCCGCCTCGGAGCTGGCCGCCCGGTCCGCCGAGGCCGCCGCCCGGGAGGCGGCCGGCTCGGCGCGGGCCTCCGAGGCGCGGGCCCGCCGCTCCGAGGAGCGGATGCGGCAGTTCGTCGCGGACGCCTCGCACGAGCTGCGGACGCCGCTGACCACCATCCGGGGCTTCTCCGAGCTGTACCGGCAGGGCGCGGCGAGCGCGCCGGAGCAGACCGCCGACCTGCTGCGCCGCATCGAGCAGGAGGCGGCCCGGATGGGGCTGCTGGTGGAGGACCTGCTGCTGCTCGCCCGGCTGGACCGGGAGCGACCGCTCGCCCTCGCCCCGGTGGAGCTGCCCGTGCTGGCCAGCGAGGCGGTCGAGGCTGCCCGGGCGGTGGCGCCGGAGCGCCGGATCGAGCTGGAGGTCACCCCCGGCTCCGGTCCGCTGGTGGTCTACGGCGACGACGCCCGGCTGCGCCAGATCATCGGCAACCTGATGACCAACTCGCTCACGCACACCCCGCCGGAGGCCTCGGTGACCCTGCGGCTGCGCGCCGAGCCCGGGAACCTGGCCGTGGTCGAAGTGGCGGACACCGGTCCCGGGCTAACCCCGGAGCAGGCGGAGCGGGTCTTCGAGCGCTTCTACCGGGTGGACGCGGCGCGCACCCGGCGGGCCGGCGGCAACACCGGCACCGGCCTCGGCCTGGCCATCGTCGCGGCGCTGGTGCGCGCCCACCACGGCACCGTCGAGGTGGCCGAGACCCCCGGCGGGGGAGCGACCTTCCGGGTCCGGCTCCCGCTCGTGCCGGACGACGAGGGCGATGGCGAGTGACTTTCAGCCAACATTCAGGTGCGTTCCAGGCGGATCGCAGTGGTGCGCGTCAAGGTGGAGACATGACCGAGCACGAGTCCGACCCGCAGCGCCGGCCGGCACACCCCGACGCCGAGCCGTCGCACCCCACCGCCGAGCTGCCGCGCGCCGAGCGCGCGCAGTCCGACTCCGCCCCCGCCGCTGACTCCGCCCCGACCGTCGGCCTGACCACCGTGCCCGGCGGCGACTCCGCCCCGGTCGCCGGTGACTCCGCCCCGACCGTCAGGTTCGGCACCGCGCCCGGCGGTGACTCCGCCCCGGCCGCCGGTGGCTTCGCCCCACTGGGCGGCGAGACGCCGCGTACCGCCGGGTCGGGCCCGGCCGCCGACGGCCCGCCGGCCGGCGACGGCGGCCCGCGCGCCGCCGAGCCGGCCCGCGCCCCCGAGGGTGTCGGTCCGCTCGACCGGCCCACCCCGCCCGGCCCCTTCGCGCCCGCCCCGGCCGTTCCGCAGCACCCGACCGCCGGCCAGTTCCAGCCGGCGCATCCGCAGGCCGCCGGCCAGCCCGGTCACCCGCACGCGGCGGGCCAGGCCGGTTACCCGCAGGCCGCGGGCCAGTCCGGTTACCCGCAGGCTGCGGGTCAGCCCGGCTACCCCCAGGGCGCCGGGCAGCCAGGTCACCCGCAGTCCGGCTACCCGCAGGCCCCCGGCGCGCCGTGGTACGGCCAGCAGTCCGGCTGGAGCGGCGGGGGACAGCCGGGACAGCCGTACGGTCACCAGCCGCACCCCTCCGGCCAGCCCGTCCCGCCCTGGGCGGCCCCGCAGACGGCGGGCCCCCGGCCCAGCCGGATCGCCAAGTTCGCCGGCGCCGGGGTGGCGGTCTTCGCGCTGATGCTCGGCTCGGGCGTCGCCGGCGGGGCGCTCGCGCTCGCCGTCGACGGCGACTCGGGCATCACCCGCACCTACTCCGCCGCGCCGATCATCAACGGCGCCGACCTGCCCCGGATCGCCGCTGCCGTGCAGCCCAGCGTGGTCTCGATCGGCACGGACAACGGCGAGGGCTCCGGCGTGATCCTCACCGCCGACGGCTTCGTGCTCACCAACAACCACGTGGTCGCCTCCGCCACCGACGGCAAGGCCGTGGTGACCTTCGCCGACGGCAAGACCGCCGAGGCCAAGATCGTCGGCACCGACCCGAAGACCGACCTGGCGGTGGTGAAGGCCAACGGCGTCAGCGGCCTCAAGGCGGCCACCTTCGGCGACAGCGACGCGATGCAGGTCGGCGACCAGGTGCTCGCCCTCGGCAGCCCGCTGGGCCTCCAGGGCTCGGTCACCGCCGGCATCCTCAGCGCCCGGGACCGCACCATCCAGGCGGGCAGCGGGCAGCAGCGGCAGGACCCGGCGCAGGGGGCCAGCTCGATCGCCGGGCTGCTCCAGACCGACGCGCCGATCAACCCCGGCAACTCCGGCGGCGCACTTGTCAACACCAGGGGCGAGGTGATCGGCATCAACACCGCGATCGCCACCGCCGGGCAGGGCAGCAGCGGCAACATCGGCGTCGG
The DNA here is from genome assembly GCF_049847285.1 of Micromonospora sp. DT62. Taxonomy (NCBI): domain Bacteria; kingdom Bacillati; phylum Actinomycetota; class Actinomycetes; order Micromonosporales; family Micromonosporaceae; genus Micromonospora; species Micromonospora sp. DT62. The sequence continues at coordinate 339,328 of NZ_JBNCOB010000002.1, read as the reverse complement.
CTTCGCCATCCCCAGCAACAAGGCCAAGGACGTGGCCGGCAAGCTCCAGCGGGGCGAGAAGGTCAGCCACCCGTCGCTCGGGGTCAGCGTGACCCCCGCCGAGGGCGGCGGGGCCCTGGTCGCCGCCGTCACGCCGGGCAGCCCCGCCGAGAAGGCCGGCTTGCAGCGCGGCGACGTGGTCACCCGGTTCGGCGACAAGGCGGTCAACGACTCGGACGACCTGGTCGGCGCCGTGCAGGCCGGCAAGGTCGGCGACCGGGTCGAGGTGACCTACAAGCGCAACGGCGCCGAAGCCAGGGCGACCGTGACGCTCGCCGAGACGTCGTAACCGACAACCGAAGACATTCCTCCTCCCTCCGGGCGGCGGGTGGCGGGGCCAAGGGGGTTGGCTCCGTCACCCGTCGCTCCCTCTGACGGCGGTTCACCCGGTGCGGGTGAGCCGCCGTCACCCGTCGCGCCGGAATCGTCGGCAGTCAGGACCGGCGAGGCGTACGGAGGGTGCGATGACCACGGCAGCGGCCGTTCGAACCGACGAGCGGATTCAGCGGGACGTGCTCGACGAACTGGCGTGGGACGCCCAGGCGCAGCCGAACGAGATCGGGGTGACCGTCCACGACGGCGTGGTCGCCCTGACCGGCTGGGTCGACGGGTACGCGCGGAAGTGGGCGGCGCGGCGCTGCGCGCAGCGCGTACGGGGGGTGCGGGCGGTCGCCGACGACGTCGAGGTGCGCCTGCCCGGCGAGCCGGGGCGTACGGACGCCGAGATCGCGATCGCGGCGGGCCGGGCGCTGGAGTGGGACAGCTTCGTCCCCGCCGAGCGGCTGGACGTCACCGTGGCCAACGGCTGGGTGATGCTCCGTGGCGAGGTGGAGTTCGGCTGGCAGCGGCGCACCGCCGAGCGGGAGTTGCGCCGGCTGCGGGGCGTACGCGGGGTGACCAACCTGGTCGAGGTGCGGCCCGTCGCCCGTACCGACAGCGAGCGGCTCCGGCGCGACCTCCAGCGGGCGCTGGGGCGCGGCATCGGCACGGAGCGGGTGACCGTCGAGGTGGACGGGGACACGGTCGTGCTCACCGGGGTGGTGCGCTCCTGGTGGGAACGGGACGAGGCGGAGCGGGTGGCCTGGTCCGGCGAGGGGGTACGGGCGGTGCGGGAGCAGCTCCTCGTGGGCGGCTGACCGCCCGGATCGTCCCGTTTAGTGGCGCCGCCGCCGGGAACCCGTCGTCGATCCCGCCCGCCCAGCGGGCACCGGTCGCGGCGGGGCCGGTCCGGTGATGCCACAGCAGTGACCGAGGGGGAGGAATCCGTGGCCGTGAACCATCCGTCGCCCGACCGATCGGCAACGCGGCCGTTGCGGATCGCGATGGTGGTGCCGCCGTGGCTGTCGGTGCCGCCGCCCGGCTACGGCGGGCTGGAACAGGTGGTGACCGGCCTGGTGGAGACGCTGGTCGACCGGGGCCACGCGGTCACCGTGTTCGGGGCGGGCCGGGAGCACGGGACCGCGGCGGCGTTCGTCTCGACGGTGCCCGAACTCCAGTTCGACCGGCTCGGCGAGGCGCTGCCCGAGCTGGCCCACCTGGCCCGGGTCAACCACCGGGTCCACGCCGGCGACTTCGACATCGTCCACGACCACACCACCATCGGCCCGCTGATCGCCGGCCACCGGGCCGTGCCCACCGTGGCCACCGTGCACGGCAACCCCGTGGGCGAGTACGGCGACGTGCTCAGCGAGACCGACCGGGGGGTCGGGCTGGTGGCCATCTCGCATGCCCAGCGCCGGCTCAACCCGCCGCTGCACTGGGTCGGCACGGTGCACAACGCGATGGACGTCCGGGGCGTCCCGCACAAGACCACCCCCGGGCGGGGGCCGGTGCTCTGGCTGGCCCGGTTCAGCCCCGACAAGGGCCCGGACGTCGCCATCCGGGCCTGCCGGGCGGCCGGCCTGCCGCTGGTGCTGGCCGGCAAGTGCAACGAGCCGGCCGAGCGCCGCTACTACGACCAGGTGGTCCGGCCCCTGCTCGGCGAGGACGTCCGGGTGGTGCTCGACGCCGACCGGGCCGAGGCGCTGCGGCTGCTGGTCGAGGCCCGCTGCCTGATCATGCCGATCCGGTGGGACGAGCCGTTCGGCATGGTGATGGTGGAGGCGATGGCGACCGGGACGCCGGTGGTGGCGCTGGACCGGGGCGCGGTGCCGGAACTCGTCCGACCGGGAAGGACCGGCCTGATCTGCGAGCACGTGGACGAGCTGCCCAGCGCCCTGCGCGCGGCGACGGGCATCGACCCGGCGGCCTGCGTCGCGCACGTGGCGGAGAACTTCTCCACCGGGCGGATGGCCACCGGCTACGAGGAGGTGTACCGCCGCTTCATCGCGGAGGCGGCTTCGCCCGAGGCCGCCCGGGAGCCGGTCCGGGCCCGGGCCCGCTGACCGCCGGCGGTCAGACCCGCGCCGCCCCGAGCGCGGTGATCGCGCTGTCCAGCCGGCGGGCGTACGCGTCGGTGAGGGCGCCCTCGCCGCGCCGGACCGCGACCTTCTCGCGGAGCCGGGCGATCCGCTCGCCCAGGTCGCCCGAGCGGGCGCGGGCCGCGTCGGTCAGGTTACGCAGCTCGTTGCGGAAGTCGAGGCCGACGTCGGGTCGGATCCCCCCGTCGTCGAGACCGGCGCCGATCAGCCCGTCGACCCGGTTGGCCGCCTCGATGAGGTCGCCGCGTTCCGGGGCCGTCGGGGTCGGCCGGGGCGCGACCGGCGGGGCGGACGTCGGGGTCGAGGAGGCCGCCGGGGGTGGTGCGGCGTCGGCCGTGGGCGTGGGGGAGGGCGGTGGATCGGCCGGGCCGGTGGTGGGCAGCGACCGGGGCGGGCTCGGCTCCTCCTGCCGGATCGCGGGCACGGCCAGGGCCACCCCCACGAGCAGTACGACCGGCACGATCAGCACCGGGCGCGGCAGGCGGCGCCGACGGCGCTCCCGGGCGTGGCGGGCGCCGTGCGGCTCGGACCCGCCGCCCGGTCCTTCCGTGCCTGGCACCGTCCCGTCCGCCGGCTCCGTCCCGCCCCCCGGGGCCGGGGTGGCCGGCGGGGCGGGCAGGGTCGGGAGGGTGACCGTCGGCGCGAGCATGGTGGCGGCCTGCGGATCGGCGGGGAGCAGTTGGTCGCGCAGGAGGGTGGCGACCTGGCGGGCGGTGGGCCGCGCCAGCGGGTCCCGCTCCAGGCAGCGCAGGCAGGTGCGGGCGACCTCCGGCGGCAGTCCCGGCAGGTCGGCCAGCGAGGGCGGGCCCTCCCCGGCGAGCGCCTCGCTGAGCTGCTCCCAGGTGTCCGCCGGGTACGGCACCCGACCGGTCAGCGCCTCGTAGAGCAGCACGCCGAGGGAGTACACGTCGGTGGCCGGCTGGGCGGGTGCCCCGTCGAGCCGTTCCGGCGCCACGTACGCGGGCGTGCCGAAGGTGCCCCCGTCCTCGTCGTCGTCCGGCGCGCCGATCCGGGTGGCGATGCCGAAGTCGAGCACCTTGACCCCCGCCCGGGTCATCATCACGTTGGCCGGGGTGATGTCCCGGTGCACGATGCCGAGCCGGTGCGCGGCGGCGAGCGCGTCCGCCACCTGGGCGGCGACCTCGATCGCCTCGGCCCACGGCAGCGGCCCCTCGGTGAGGCGCACCTCCAGCTCCTCGCCGGCCAGCAGCTCCATCACCACGAACGAGGTGATCGACCCGTCGGGCGCGACGGTCTCGCCGTAGTCGTGCACCGAGGTGACGTGCGGGTGGACGAGCTGGGCGGCGGCGCGGGCCTCCTCGCGCACCATGTCGCGGAAGCGGGCGTCGGCGGCGAGCGACGGGGCGAGCACCTTCAGCGCCACGATCCGGTCGAGCACCTCGTCGCGCGCCCGCCAGATCACCGACATGCCGCCGGCGCCGATCTGGTCGACGAGCCGGTACCGGCGGGCCAGCAACCGGCCGGGGTGCAGTGCTGGCTTCACGGAACGCACCTGCCTCGCTGTGGGAGCGCTATCAGGTTGCGCGAATGTGTCGGGCCTGTCAACGGTCGGCTACCTTCCGGGATCGGACCGTGTCGGCCGGACCCGGGTCGGGCCGGCGCCGGGTTACCGCCCGGCCGCCCCCCGGCCGGCACCGGGTGGCCACTTTTCCGCCCGTGCCAGGATGGAACGCATGTCGCAGGGACCGGTGGCTTTCGTGCTCGGGGGCGGGGGAGTCCTCGGCGCGGTCGAGGTGGGCATGCTGCGGGCGCTGTTCCGGGCCGGCATCCGGCCCGACGTGGTGCTCGGCACCTCGATCGGGGCGGTCAACGGCGCGCTGGTCGCCGCCGAACCGTCCGAGGCGGTCACCGACCGGCTGGTCCGGCTCTGGGCTTCCCCCGAGGCGAGTGAGGTGTACGGCGACTCGGTGGCCCGCCAACTGCGCCGGTTCGCCGCCCGTACCCACCTGCACTCGCCCCGCCCGCTGCGCAAGCTGCTCGAGGCCGAGCTGGGTGCGGAGACCACCTTCGCCGATCTCAAGGTGCCCTTCCGCTGCTGCGCGGCCAACATCGAGCGGGCCGCCGAGCACTGGTTCGACAGCGGGCCGCTGGTGCCGGCCGTGCTCGCGTCCGCCTCGGTGCCGGGGCTCCTGCCGCCGGCCCGGATCGACGACCAGCACTACATCGACGGCGGGATCGTGAACTCCATCCCGATCGGCGAGGCGGTCGCCGTGGGCGCCACGCGGATCTTCGTACTCCAGGTGGGCCGGATCGAGCGGGCGCTGACGCCGCCCCGGCGTCCCTGGGAGATCGCCCAGGTCGCGTTCGAGATCGCCCGGCGGCACCGGTTCGCCCGGGAGATGGCGGCCCTGCCCGACGGGGTGGAGGTGCACGTGCTGCCCACCGGCGGGCTGGAGCCGCGCGACGACACGCCGTGGGCGTACCGGGACATGGCGGCGGTGGGGCGGCGGATCAGCCGCGCCTACACGGCCTCCCGGCGCTACCTGGCGACGCAGTTGGAGCACTGATGCCCCTACCGCCGCGGTGGGTACGCCGGCTCCTCCTGGCCCCCGGCGTGGTGCTGCTGGCCTTCCTGGTCGTGACGACCCTGCCGGTCTGGGCGCTGCTCGCGGCGGCCGCCTCGCCGCTGGTCCCAGGCCGGCTGCGGCCGCTGCGCCTGCTCTGGCTCGGCTGCGTCTACCTGGTCTGGGACGCGGCGGCGCTGCTCGCGCTCTTCGTGCTCTGGGTCTCCTCCGGCTTCGGCTGGCGGGTCCGCTCGCCCGGCTTCCAGCGGGCGCACTACGTGCTCGCCGGCTGGTTCCTGCGGGCGCTCTTCTGGCACGCCCGCTGGGCGCTGCACCTGAGCATCGACGTGGTGGGCACCGACCCGGACACGGCCCTGCCCGGCCGGCCCGAGCTGGTGCTCTGCCGACACGCCGGGCCGGGCGACTCGTTCATCCTGATCCACGCCCTGGTCAACTGGTTCAAGCGGGAGCCGCGGATCGTGCTGAAGGACAGCCTCCAGTGGGACCCGGCGGTCGACGTGCTGCTCAACCGGCTGCCGAACCGCTTCCTCGCGCCGGGGCCGGACCGCCGGGGGTCGGTGACCGAGCAGATCGGGCACCTGGCCCACGGCCTGGACGACGACGACGCGTTCGTGATCTTTCCGGAGGGCGGCAACTTCACCCCCGGCCGCCGGCTGCGGGCCATCGAGAAGCTGCGCGGCCTCGGCCTCGAACGGATGGCGCGGCGCGCGGAGCGGATGCGGCACGTGCTCGCCCCGCAGCCGGGCGGGCTGCTCGCAGCGCTGGACGCCGCGCCCGACGCCGGGGTGATCTTCGTGGCGCACACCGGCCTGGACCGGATGCTGAGCGTCGGCGACGTGTGGCGGGAACTGCCGATGGACAAGCGGATCATCATGCGCTTCTGGTCGGTGCCGCCGGAGGAGGTGCCGACCGGCCGCCAGGAGCGGATCGACTGGCTTTTCGACTGGTGGGCGCGGATCGACGAGTGGATCGCGGCCAATCGGGACGGTGCCGCGTAGGGTGCGCTGGTGGACCAGATCTGCGTGGTGACGACGGTGGTGGACGCCCGCTCGGTCGCGGACGTGATGGCGGCGGCGGCCGTCGCCGGTCGGCTCGCGGCCTGCGCCCAGGTGGGCGGCCAGGTGGACAGCACCTACTGGTGGCGTTCCGGGGTGGACACCAGCACCGAGTGGTCGGTGCAGTTCAAGACCGCGCCGGACCGGGCCGCCGCGCTGGTGGAGCAGATCCGGGCCAGCCACCCGTACGAGGTGCCGGAGATCCTGGTCACCCGGGTGGAGAGCGGCGACCCCGCCTACGCCACCTGGGTGCACGAGCACACCCGGCCCTGAGTACCCGCACTCTGGTCAGGTGATCCGCCGGCCACCATGATGGCCGGGTGCAGAACACCGGTTATCCCTGCCCCGCCTGCGGCGCGCCGGCCGACCTCGGCTCCGGCTGCTCAGGTTGCGGCCGACCGCCGTACCCGGCCGCCGCCGAGGTGGTCCGGCTCGACCGGGAGATCGTCGCGCTCGGCGGCGAGGTCGAGCGGGCCCGCGCGGCGTACCAGGGACTCGTCGGCCGACTGAACGCGGCCCGGCACCGTCGGGCGGCGCTGGCCGCCGCGGTCCGGGCGGAGTTCCCGGTGTCGCGCCCGGCGGCTCCCGCGGCTCCGGGGCCGGTGCGCCCCGCGTCCGTCGCGACCCCGGCGCCGGCCCGCCCCGCGCCGGGCGTGACCCCGCCGCCGGCCGCGACCCCGGTGCCGGCCTGGCCGGGCCGGGGTCCGGTCGCTCCGGTGCCCGCGCCGGCGGGTGCGGGGGTCGGCGGGGCGGAGACCTCCACCCGTACGGTGCAGGGCCTGCTCTTCGTCCTCGGTGGGCTGCTGCTGGGCACCGCCGCGGTGGTCTTCACGGCGGTCGCCTGGGCGTCGGTGGGGGTCGCCGGCCGGGCCCTGATCCTGTTCGCGTTCACCGCCCTCGCCCTGGCCGCGCCGCTGGTGGCGGTGCGGCGCGGGCTGCGCGGCACCGCGGAGACCTTCGCCGCCGTCGGGCTGCTGCTGGTGCTGCTCGACGGGTACGCCGCCTGGTCGGTGGACCTGGTCGGGGTGGCGGACTGGCCCGCCACCCGGTACGCCGCGCTGGTCGGGGGGGCCGGCGCGGCGGTCGCTGCCGGGTACGCCCGGCTCAGCGGACTGACCGTGCCGTGGTTCGCGGCCCTGGTGACCGCGCAGCCGGTGCTGCCCCTGCTCGTCGTCGACGCCCGGCCGGACGCCGCCGGCTGGGCGATGACCTTCCTGGGGGTGGCGCTGCTCGACCTGGCGGTGCTGGTCGCGCTGCGCCGCCGGGGCGCCCCGGCGGCCGGTGCCGCCGTCGGGACGCCGCCGGCCGGTGCCGGGGCCGTCGGGACGCCGGCGGCAGTGGGCCCGACCGTTGGCGGCCCGGTCGCCGGCGCCGTGGCCCCGGCCGCTGTGGCGCCCGCGCCGTCCGGCGAACGTCCGGCGGTCCTCGCCGGGCGCGTCCTCGCCTGGGTGGGGCACGCGGGTGCGCTGTTCGTGGCCGCGTGCTGCGCGCTCGCACCGCTGGCCCTCGGCCGGGCCGCCGGTGTTCCGCTGCTGGCCGGTGCGCCGCTACTGCTGGTGGCGCTGACCCTGCTCGGCACCGCGCTGCTCACCGGCGGGACGGTGTTCCGCGCCGTGGCCGCCGCGCTGCTGGTGCCGGTGCTGGCCGGCGCGGTGATCCGCCCGATCGTCGAGCTGGACCTGTCGCTGCTGCTCACGGCGCTGGTCGTGGTGGCGGTGGCCGGCGCGGTACGGCTGCTGCCCGCCGGGTGGCGGACCGGTCCCCGGGCCGGCGCGCTGCTGGTGGCCGGCGGGATGGCGCAGTTCGTCGTGCTGCTGGCCGTCGCGCTCGCCGGCGCCACCGCCGGCCGGTCGCTGCCGCCGTGGCAGGGGGCCGCGGCCGGGCCCGACGCCGACGGGGGGTGGCAGCTTCCGGTGGCGATCGCGCTGACCGTGGCCGCCTTCGGGCTGTTGCTGCCGAGGGCCGCCCGGCCGGCGCTGGCCGCGATCGGCGCGGCGGCCGTCGTGCTGGCGGTGCCGGCCGGCTGGCCGTCGCCCTGGCCCGCGGTGGTGGCGCTGGACCTGGTGGCGGCGGTGGGCCTGCTGGCCGTCGCGGTGGGGCGTCCGGGCGTCCGGTCCTGGACGGTCCTGGCCGCGGGGGTGGCCGGGACCCTTTTGCTCGGGCACGGACTGGTCGTCGGGCTCGCCGCGACGGCGGGTGCGGGTGCGGCGCTCGCGGTGGTGCTGGTCGCCGGGACCGCCGTGGCGGCGGCCGGCCGGCGCGGCACGGCCGTGCAGCGCCGGGTGGCCGGGGCGGCGTCGGCCGTCGTGCCGCTCGCGGTGCCGGCCGGCGCGGTCGTCGCCCTCCTCGCCGCCGGGGCGCCGGCCTGGTGGCAGGCGCGGGCGGCGCTCGCCGCCATCGCGCTGCTGCCCGTCGGGCTGCTCGCGGTCCGCCGGCACTGGCCCGACCTGCGGGCGTACGCCTCCGGCGGGGTCGCCGTGGCGGTCGCGGCGGTCGGGTTGGCGCCGCTGGTCGTACCGGCCGACGAACCGGTGACGCTCTACGCCGCCGTGGCGGTCCTGCTGGCGACGCTGGGCGGTGCGGTGCGCTCCGACGTCGTCCTGCGGGTGGCCGGCATCGGGCTGCTCGTGGTCTCGGCCGCCGCCGCCCTGCCGGTGGCGTTGACGGCGCTCGTCGCCCCGTACGGCGAGGTGTCGCCCTGGTCCGGGGCGCCCACGGTCCGGGCCGACCCGGGGGCGCTCCCGGTGGGCCTGGCGTTGGCCGTGCTGGCGGTGGCCGGGGTGCTGGCCGGCCGGCGGGACCGGGCTGCCGTGCGGACCGGCCCCACCGGCGCGGACGCCGTCCCGTCGGCGGGGGCGGTCGCGTCGGCGGGCGCCGGTTGGTGGCGGGCCGCGCTGGTCGCGGTGCCGTTCGCCGCGGCCGCGCTGCCCGTGCTGCTGGTGGCCGCAGGGGTGCCGTGGCCGGTGCTGCCGGTCGGCACGCTGCTCGGCGGGGTGGCCCTGGTGCTGCTCGCCGCCCTGGCCGCACCGCGTCCGCTGCTCGCCCCGGTCGGGCTGCCGGTGGGTCTGGTGCTGGCGGCGTCCGGGCTGCTCGGGCTGCTGGCCACCCGGACGGGCACGATCGTCGGCCTCGGCGTGCTCGTCGTCGCGGCGGCGGTGGTCGGCGCGGCGGCCCGCCGGGACGACGCCCGGCTGGGCGGCGCCCTGGTCGCGGTGGCCGCCGCGACCAGCCTCGCGGTCGTCGCGCCGCTGGCCGGCGGGCTGCCGGTACGGGCGGCCACGTTCAGCGTGCTCGCCGTCGCGGCACTCACCCTGGCCGCCGCGGCGGTGCTCGGTCAGGTCGCGGCCGGCCCGGCCCGCCGGGGACGGGCCACGGCGGCGGCGTTGGACGCGGCGGCCCAGGCGGTGGCGCTGGTCGCGCTGCTGCTCGCGGTGGGCTCGCTCCGCCACGCCGCGGCGGTCTGCGTGCTGTGGGGCGCCGCCGTCGCGCTGCGGGTGCTGCCCCGGGGCGAGTCGGCGGGCCGGCGGTGGGCCTTCGCGGGCATCGCCGGCGGCAGTGAGCTGCTCGGCGGCTGGCTGCTGCTGGCCGCCGGGGACGTGGCGGTGCTGGAGGCGTACACGGTGCCGGCGGCGGCGCTGGCTCTCGCGGCGGGCGTGGTGGCGCTGCGTACCCGGCCCGGGTTGAACAGTTGGCTGGCGCTGGGTCCGGGGCTCGCGGCCGGGTTGCTGCCGAGCCTGGTGTCCGTGCTGGTGGCTGGGGACCCCCAGCCGTGGCGGCGGCTGCTGCTGGGCGTCGCCGCGCTCGCCGCGGTGCTCGCCGGGGCGACCCGCCGCTGGCAGGCACCGGTGCTGCTGGGCGGGGTGACCCTGGCACTGCTCGCGCTGCACGAGCTGGTCCGTGGCTGGGACCTGCTGCCCCGCTGGATCTTCCTGGCCATCGGCGGGTTCGCGCTGATCGGGCTCGCCACGACCTACGAGCGGCGCCGCCGGGACCTGGCCCGGCTTCGGGCCGCCGTCGGCCGGATGGGCTGACCGGGGCCGGTCACGGGCGCCGGAGGTAGGGTTCGCCCTACCCCCGACCCGGGGGTGGGCAGGGTTACTCAGCGCAACCGTGCGACGGAGACTGGAAGCGGGGACGCGCCAACCGGCGCGCTCCGGGATCGAGGAACGGGAGCCGCGATGGTGCTCGGAGCGGTGGCGGACCCGCCGGTACGGCGGGGCAGTGACTACGCGCAGTTGTCCCGGCGGATCAGCGGGGCGGGCCTGCTGGAGCGACGCCCGGGACGGTACGTGACCCGGATCGTGCTCACGCTGGGCGTCTTCGCGGCGGGCTGGGCGGCCGTCGGCCTCGTCGGCGACTCGTGGGCGCAACTCCTGGTCGCCGTCTTCCTCGCCGTCGCCACCACCCAGGTCGCGTTCCTCGGCCACGACGCCGGACACCGGCAGATGTTCCGGCGGCGCGGGCCGAGCGAGGCCATCGGCCTGCTCACCGGCAACCTGGCGGTCGGGCTGAGCTACGGCTGGTGGGTCGACAAGCACAACCGGCACCACGCCAACCCCAACCACGAGGACGAGGACCCCGACGTCGGGGCCGGCGCGCTGGTCTGGACGTACGAGCAGGCCGCCGCGACGCGCGGGTTCGGCCGCCGGCTGGCCCGCCGGCAGGCGTGGCTGTTCTTCCCGATGCTGCTGCTGGAGGGGCTCGCCCTGCACGTGGCGAGCGTCCAGGCGATCGTGGGGCGGGACTCCGACGGCAAGTTCCGCACCCCGATGCGGCACCGCGGCGTCGAGGCGCTGCTGCTGGTCCTGCACGCCGTGGGCTACCTCGGTGCGCTGCTGCTGGTGATGTCGCCGGTGAAGGCGCTGCTCTTCGTCGCGGTCCACCAGGGGCTGTGGGGCTTCTACATGGGCTGCTCGTTCGCCCCCAACCACAAGGGCATGCCGATGCCCACGGCCGACGACGACCTGGACTTCCTGCGTAAGCAGGTGCTCACCTCCCGCAACGTGCGGGGCAGTCGGCTCGTCGACGTCGCCCTGGGCGGGCTCAACTACCAGATCGAGCACCACCTGTTCCCGAACATGCCCCGGGCCAACCTGCGCCGGGCCCGGCCGATCGTCCGCGCCTTCTGCGCCGAGCAGGGCATCCCGTACGCCGAGACGGGGCTGGTCGAGTCGTACCGTCAGGCGCTCGCGCACCTGCACGAGGTGGGCCGGCCGCTGCGCGGCTGAGACGCGCGAACGGGGGCGGCGCCGGTCGGCGCCGCCCCCGTTCCGTGTGCGGTCGGGCTCAGGAGCCCATGGACTCGATCAGCTCCTGCGGGGCCTCCTGCGTGTCGCCCGCGGCGGGCTTCTTGACCGTGACCGGGGCGCCGAAGTCCGAGTAGTTGGTGATCATGGTGCCCAGCGACTCGTGCAGCACCTGGGTGTCGATGGCGAACTCGACGAGCCGGCCCTGGTCGTCCACCCTGGCGGTGAACGGGACGGCCTTGGCCTTGTCACCGAGGGCCTGGATGGCCTTGTCGTCGGGCTTGGTACGGGTGTAGTCGAGGGTGCCGGAGTAGCTGCCCGGGGCGGTCCTCTCGACGTCCACCACGCTGTCGACCATCTGCTTCGCGCCGCCCGGGTCGCCGTCGGGCATCAGGTTGAGCTGGCCGCTCTTGCCGAGCTTGGTGGCGTCCATGTGCATCCACTTCTTCGGCATCCCCTGCATGCCGGTGACCTTCAGGTAGACGTCGTTGCCGAGCATCAGGATCCGGAAGGTGCCCTCCGCGCCCATCTTCAGCGTCATGTCGCCGGTCTTGGTGGCCGGGTCCATCACGCCGCTGCCGTTGATGACCGGCGACGTGAGCCGCATCTTGACCGTCTGCTGGTTCAGCTTCTGCGCGGCGGCGGCCAGCTCGGCGCGGGCGTCGGCGGGGGCGCTGCTGGCCGGTGCCGCGCCGGTGGTGCCACCGTCGCCGGCCGGAGCGGCCGTGTCCGTCCCCGTACCGCACCCGGTGAGACCGAGGGCGAGCGCGGCGACGAGCGCGACCCCCGTGGTCGCCAGCCGTCGAGTGTTCATCGTGGAAATCTCCTCACGCAGGGTGGGCCGGGGGCGACGCTGGTCGCGGGCCCCCGGCCGGGCCGCCGGTCAGCCTAACCCCGCCGGTCCACAGCCGCTCATCTATGCCGTGGCGGTCCCCGGGCCGCCGCGCTGCCGGGGTGGGCCACACCTCCCGCCGCTGGTCGGCGTCGCCGCGACCGGTCCCGGTAGGGTCTCCCCATGGCAGACGTGCTCACCGCCGAGGCGGTGCGAGACGAGCTGGGTGGGCTGGCGGGCTGGTCGGGAGACCCCGCCGGGATCACCCGCACCGTGGAGCTGGCCAGCTTCCCGGAGGCCATCGCGGTGGTCGACCGGGTCGCCGTGACGGCGGAGGAACTGGACCACCACCCCGACATCGACATCCGCTGGCGGGCCCTGACCTTCCGGTGCGTCACGCACTCGGCGGGCGGGGTCACGCGGCGTGACCTGGAACTGGCTCGGCGGATCGACGAGATCGTGGGGAGCGTCGGATGAGATTCGAGATCAGCAAGGTGCTGGACGCCATCGAGGGCCGGGTCAGCACCGACCCGTCGCTGGCCCGGGCCGTCATCGACCTGGCCGAGGTGATCCGCTACCAGGACCTCGACGGCGGTCGGCCGGCGAGCCTGCTCCGCCTCGGCATGGTGATCGACGCCCTCGCCCGCGAGCTGGAGGAGGACAGCGTCCCGGTCTACGCGGTGGTCCACCGGGCCCTGCTCTCCGACGCCGACCTCACCTCCAACGAGCGCATGGTGGTCCGCCGGTGGGCCGACGACGGGCTGGTCGAGGTGCTCGACAACCCCGGCGACCGGATGCTGGAGGTGGCGGACCTGCTCGGCCTGCCCGTGCTCACCCGGGTGCGGGCCGACGGCCTGCGCGGGCGCTACCCGTGGCTGGTCGAGCAGGCCGGCCGGGTGCTCGCCCCGGTGCCCGGCGCCGGCGGGCCGGCCTTCGTCGCCCACGTCGGCGGCGGGCACACGCCCGTCGCCGGTGACCGGTCACCGGCCGGCGCGAAGCTGCTCGCCCGGCGCTGGCGTTGCGCGGAGCCCGGCTGCGCGCTCTTCGGCGGTGGTGGGGGCGGCGGGGCCTTCGCCGACCTGTCCCGGGTGGTGGAGCGCAGCCCGGCCGGCCAGCCGCCGCCCACGCTGCGCGGTGGCGTGCCGACCTGCCCCCGGCACGGCACCCGGCTCGGCGACGCCGGTCCGCGACCGCGTAGCGCCGTCCTGGCCGTGCGGGTGGGCGGGCTGATCCGCCGCCGCTTCGTGCTCACCGAGGACGAGCCGGCGGTGGTCGGCCGCGCCCCCGACCAGGCCGGCGGGATCACGCTCGGGCAGTGGCTCAACGACGAGGCGCGCCGCTGGATCAGCCGTAGCCACGTCCGGTTCGAGCTGCGGGTCGGCGAGGTGATCGTGACCGACGTGAGCACCAACGGCTCGGGCATCCGCCCGGGCGGGTCGATGGCGGAGAGCGACCGGGTCCCGCTGGCGCCGCAGCAGTCCCGGGTGCTGGCCGAGGGCGACATGGTGGAGCTCTACCCCGGGGTGCAGATCGGCCGGCCCGACGAGCTTCCCACCGGTGCCCCCTACACGCCCACGTCGGTCATGGCCGAGGCGCCCACGATGGCGATGCGCCTGCCCCGCTGAGCCGCCGGGAGACGACGGCGGGCGCCGGGACCGTGGTCCCGACGCCCGCCCGTGTCGTACGGGGCTCAGCCGGCCAGCACCGCGGCGAGCTGGGCCACCGCGTGGTCGATCTCCTCCTCGGTGATCACCAGCGGCGGGGCGAGCCGGATGGTGGCGCCGTGGGTGTCCTTGGCGAGCACCCCGCGCTCGGCGAGCCGCTCGCACGCCTCCCGGCCGCTCATCAGCGCCGGGTCGATGTCGAGGCCGGCCCACAGGCCACGGCCCCGCACCGCGACGAGGCCCCTGCCGACCAGCGACCGGAGTCCGGCGTGCAGCCGGGCGCCCAGCTCGGTCGAGCGGCGCTGGAACTCGCCGGTGGCCAGCAGCCGGACGACCTCGGTGGCGACGGCGCAGGCCAGCGGGTTGCCGCCGAACGTGGAGCCGTGCTGGCCCGGCCTGAGCACGCCGAGCACGTCGGCGTTGGCGGCCACCGCGGAGACCGGCACGATGCCGCCGCCGAGCGCCTTGCCCAGCAGGTACATGTCGGGCGTGACGCCCTCGTGGTCGCAGGCGAAGGTGTCCCCGGTCCGGCCGAGGCCGGACTGGATCTCGTCGGCGATGAAGAGCACGTTCTGCTCGGTGCAGACCCGGCGTACGCCCGGCAGGTAGCCCTCCGGCGGCACGACGACGCCCTGCTCGCCCTGGATCGGCTCGATCAGCACCGCGACGGTGTTCTCGTCGATGGCGGCGGCCAGCGCGTCCAGGTCGCCGTAGGGGACGACCGTGAACCCCGGGGTGTACGGCCCGAAGTCGGCCCGCGCGTCCTCGTCGGTGGAGAAGCTGACGATCGTGGTCGTCCGGCCGTGGAAGTTCCCCTCGGCCACCACGATGTTGGCCTGCCCCGGCGCGACGCCCTTGACCTGGTAGCCCCACTTGCGGGCGACCTTGATGCCGGTCTCCACGGCCTCGGCGCCGGTGTTCATCGGCAGCACGAGGTCCTTGCGGCACAGCTCGGCCAGCTCGCGGCAGAAGTCGGCGAACTGGTCGTGGACGAACGCCCGGCTGGTGAGCGTCAGCCGGTCGAGCTGCGCGTGCGCGGCGGCGATCAGCGTCGGGTGGCGGTGGCCGAAGTTCAGCGCCGAGTAGCCGGCCAGGCAGTCGAGGTAGCGGCGGCCGTCCACGTCGGTCAGCCAGGAGCCCTCGGCGGAGGAGATGACCACCGGCAGCGGGTGGTAGTTGTGCGCGGTCCACCGCTCCGCGTCGCGGATCGCCTCCGGCGTCCGCAGCATGTCGTCGATCACTGGCTCGCCTTTCCCTGACGGAGTCGCAACGTGCAGCACTTCGGTCCGCCGCCGGCCTTGCGCAGCTCGGAGAGGTCGACACCGATCGTCTCGTAGCCCCGGTCGCGCAGCTTCGCGGCCAGGCCGGTGGCCTGCTCCGGCAGCACCACGTGCCGGCCGTCGCTGACCGCGTTCAGCCCGAAGACCTCGGCGTCGGCGAGGGTGGCGTGCACCGCGTCGGGGAAGAGCCGGCGCAGCACCGCCCGGCTGCCCGGCGAGAACGCCTCCGGCAGGTACGCCACCGTCCGCTCGTCGAGCACGGTGAGCGCGGTGTCCAGGTGGTAGAAGCGCGGGTCGACCAGCTGCATGGTCACCACGGGGTAGCCGAAGACCTCCTGGAGCTGCGCGTGCGAGGCGTGCGCGGTGCGGAAGCCCGTGCCGGCCAGCAGGAAGTCGCCGGCCAGCAGGATGTCGCCCTCGCCCTCGTTGACGTGCTTCGGGTCGTGCATCTCGAAGCCGGCGGCCTCGAACCAGGCGCGGTAGGCGGGGGCCTCGTCGGCGCGCTGCGGGTCGCGGAACTGCACGGCCATCGCCTTGCCGTCGATCACCGTGCCGCCGTTGGCGGCGAACACCATGTCGGGCAGGGCGGGCACCGGAGCGATCTCCTCGACGGTGTGGCCCAGGTCCCGGTAGATCTGGCGCAGCTGCTCCCACTGCCGGACGGCGAGGTCGGCGTCGACCGGCGCGGTCGGGTCCATCCACGGGTTGATGGCGTAGTCGACGGCGAAGTACGTCGGCCGGCACATCAGGAAGCGCTGGCTGGTGGCGTCCATCGTCATTGTCCTGCTCCCAGAGGTCGGGCGCGCCCGGCCACCTTCGGCCCACGGGCTGGCGCCGTTGCTCAACGTTATGCGGCGCCGATGGTGGAATCCACCGCTGGAAGTTGCGCAGGCCGACGGAACGTTGCGTCTGGGGAGTGCTGGACGATGGTTCGTTGCGTATCGGGCCCTGTCGGTGTGTCCGGCCGGAAGGCGGGCCCGGAAAACACTTCGGGGGCGGCGAATCGCCGCCCCCGAAAAGGGTTGCCCGGCTGGTGAACCACCAGGCTGGTCGGGCGTCGCCGGTGAACCACCGGCGCTGCCGGCGTACCGGACAGTGCCCGCTAGAAGCGGTCCACAAACTGTGAGTCGAGCCACTCGCGGAACCGCTGCACCCAGTCCCCGTCGGTGGTCGGCCAGTCGAACTGGCCGGTCATCGCCAGCACGCCGAGCACCACCGCGCCGAGGCCCAGCGCGACGCCGAGCAGCGCGTCGGTCTTGCCGGCGATGTGCCGGCGACGGGTGGCCATCAGGCCCAGCACCGCGAGGACCGCGCCGAGGGCGCCGAGGGCGATGCCGTACCCGGCGAGGCTGCCGGTGAGCACGAAGAGCGCCCCGGCCACGCCGACGATCAGCCCCAGCGTGGCGAGGATGCTGGCCCGGGGCTTCGGGCCGGCGACCACCGCCCGCTCCGGCTCGCGGTCGGGAACGCCGTCGCCGTCGCGGTCGACGGGCCGCTCCACGGTGTCCCCGTCGAGCGCGCGGTCCCGGTCCGTCCGGGCGCCCAGCGCCGCGTTCCGGTCCAGGTCGGTCGTCCGACCGCCGAGGGTCCGTTCGAGGGCCGGTTCGGGCTCGGTGCTCCGGGGGACGCGTCGGTGGTCGTCGTCGGTGGGCCGGGCCGTGGCCGCCCGGGCGACGGCCGCCCGCTCGGCCGCCCGCCGCTCGGCGGCGCCGTCCCGTCCGGCGCCGTCGGGCGCGGCGCTGCTGCGGTAGGTCGTCTGCTCGCCGTCCCGGTCGGTGACCACCGGACGGCTGGGCCCGCTGCTGCCGTCCGCGTCGGCCCGTGGCGCGCCGTCCCGGCCGGTGCCGGCGGGAGCGTCACGGCCGTCGACGTGGCCGTCGAGGTTCTCGTCCCGTGTCGGCGCCTCTTCCGACCTGCGGGACAGCGAGGGAATCTTCACCACACACACCTCCTCGTGAATGCGTGGTGGCCGATGCAACGACTCGCCGCCCACGCGGTACACGTCCGCAATACCCAGGTGGTCGTTCTCCGACACGGATACCTAGCCGGTCGTTCTCTCGGGCGGGGCGCGAGCACCCGCAGCACGCCACGGTCGGCGGCCCCGCGAGTCGCACGTATCCTTGGCACCCGTGCCAGAGGGACACACCATCCACCGCCTGGCGGCGCGGCACGCCGAGCTGTTCGGCGGGGACAAGCTGCACGCCGCCAGCCCGCAGGGCCGCTTCGCCGAGGGCGCGGCCCGCCTCTCCGGCACCGTCCTGGAGAGCACCGAGGCGTACGGCAAGCACCTGCTGCACCACCACGCCGAGGAGCTGACCCTGCACGTGCACCTCGGGCTCTACGGCAAGTTCGCCGACGGCGCCGGGGAGCCGCCGGAGCCCGTCGGCCAGGTGCGGCTGCGGCTGACAAGCGACCGGCACTGGCTCGACCTGCGCGGCCCCACCGCCTGCGAGCTGCTCACCCCGCCCGAGGTCGCGGCGCTGCGGGCCCGGCTCGGCCCCGACCCGCTGCGCGCCGACACCGACCCCGAGCGGGCGTACGCCCGGATCTCCCGCAGCCCGACGCCGCTGGCGGCGCTGCTGCTCGACCAGTCGGTGGTGGCCGGCACCGGGCTGATCTTCGTCACCGAGGCGCTGTTCCGGGCCGGGCTGCCGCCGACGCTGCCCGGCCGGCGGCTGACCCGCGCCGGCTGGGACGCGCTCTGGGCCGACCTGGTGGCGCTGATGCGGCTCGCCGTCACACGCGGCCGGATCGACACCGTCCGCGACGCGCACCTGCCCGAGGCGATGGGCCGCCCCGCCCGCGTCGACCGGCACGGCGGCGAGGTGTACGTCTACCGCCGCCCCGGCGATCCCTGCCACGTCTGCGCCACGCCGGTCAGCCGGGGCGAGCTGGCCGGCCGCAACCTCTACTGGTGCCCCACCTGCCAACCGTCCTGACCGCCGCCCACGCCGACGTCGGTCTCACCGGGGACGCGCGGCGAGCAGCCAGCGGACCACCTCGACCTGGTTGGGGAAGACCTGCCCCTCGCCGATGCTCCAGGCCAGCGTCTGCCCAACCGTCCAGCCCCACACCCGCTCCCGGTCCAGCCCCAGCTCCGCGCTGAGCCGGTCCAGCCGGTGCCGGACGGCGTCCGGCGAGTGCCCCAGCTCCGCGCCCCGCACCAGCGGCACCACCCCGAACTCGCGCTCGCCGGTCAGCGGCTTCGGGTCGATGACCAGCCACGGCTCCCGGGTCGCCCGCAGCACGTTGCCGGCGTGCAGGTCCTGGTTGACCAGCACCTGCGCGCCCTGGCTGTCGACCAGGTCGGCCAGCAGCCCCAGCGCCGCGTCGAGCAGCCGCCGCTCGTAGGGCCGGCCGGCCCGCTCCCAGTTGGCCGGCAACCGTTCCGCCCAGCCAGCTGCCTCGTCGGCGAGCGGGGTGAACGGCGCACCGGCCGGACGCCAGACCCGGGGCAGCAACTCCACCGCCGCGTCCAGCGCCGCGTCGGCGGGCAACTCGTGCAGCGGCGTGCCGGGCACGCACCGCTCGACCAGCAGCGCCCGCCGCTGCGGGTCGTGCCCGAGCAGCCGGGCCGCCCCCACCCCGGCCCAGCACTCCAGTGCCGTCGCCTCGTGGACGCTGTCGGGGTCCGGGTACTGGAGCTTCAGCACCGTCGGGGTGCCGTCGGGCAGCTCCGCCGGCAGGGCCAGCGAGGCGAAGGCGTACGGGAAGGGCGGCCCGAGCCGCAGCGACCAGCGTTCGGCGCAGGCGGCCAGGCGCTCCGGCAGCGCCGCCAGCCACTCCCGCCCGGCCGGCGTGCCCCGCACCCAGCCCAGCCCGTCGGGGATCAGGAGTTCGGAATCCACCCGGCCATCCTTCACCAGCGCCCGCCCATACCGCACCATCGATTCCCCGCCCACCGCCGGTGGTGGTGATCAAGAGGTTCGGTTCCGCAACGGATTTCGAACCGGACGCAAACCTCTTGATCACCGCGTCGGGGAAGAGTCGGGCGGCGGAGGGGACGAGGCGGGCGGCGGAAGGGAGGGGGCGGGGGAGGGAGCGCTGTCAGCGGAGGCGGCGGATGTCGCCGTGGGCGCGGTAGAAGCCGCCCCGGCCGGACTCGCGGACCTGGGTGACCAGGTAGCGCGCGCCCGGCTCGCGGATGCCCTTCGGGAACTGCACGGACCAGTCCCGGTGGTAGCCGGGGGAGACCACGTGCACCCGCAGCCGGCCCCCGTCCTCGACGCACTGCACGACCACGCCGCCGCCGACGTCGCTGGTCACCTCGACCGTCGTCCAGGCCGCCGGCTCCGGCATCCGGGGCGGGGCCTTGACGTCGACCACCTCCGGCACGCTGCCGGCCTCCGCCGCCCGGATCGCCGGCTCGCTGGCGTCGATGCAGGCCAGGTGGCCGCTGGTGGTGACGACGTAGAGCCGCTCCTCGTGGTACTGCATCGAGTAGGCCGAGCCGCAGCCGGTGCCGAGCTTCCACAGCCGGTTGCCGGCCGCGTCGAAGCAGTAGATCGAGGACTGGCTGTCGCCGGCGAAGACGAACCGGCCGCCCTCGGCCGTGGCGCAGGAGAAGACCGGGGCGTCGCAGCGGTAGGTGCGCTCGGCGCGGCCGTCCTTCGCCAGCCGCACCACCTCCCGGGTGCCGGTGCCCGCGAAGACCGCGTCGCGCTCCTGCCAACCGAAGAGCACCGATCCGGTACGGGTGTGCCACCGCTCCTGGCCCGTCCGCCAGTCGTAGCTGGTCACCCCCTGGGAGTGGCCGTGGTAGAGCGCGTCGGCGTCGCAGCGCACCATCCACGCCGACCGGCCGCGCCCCTGCCGGCGCCAGAGGAACTCGTCCTCGTGGTCGACGGCGACGATGCCGCCGCCCGCGTCGGAGACGCCCAGCACCCCGTCGTGGATGTCCAGCCAGTAGATGTCGATCTCCGGCGCGATCTCGTAGGCCACCCGGGGCACCTTGCCGGACAGGTCGTAGACGTTGCCGTCGTCGCAGCCCGCGTAGATCCAGGCGTCGTCGGCGACGATGCACTTCACCCCGTCGGGGAGGCGGACCTGGTCGAGCACCCGGGCGTCGTGGCCGAGCGTGGTGATGACCCCGCGCTCGTTGCCGACCATGCAGCTCTGCCCGTCGACGAAGATGCCGAAGGCGGGGGCGCCGGAGTCGTAACGCCACAGCACCGGGGCGGTGCGGGCGGTGGAGCGGGTGCTGACGATCTGCCGCCGGGAGACGGCGCGCTTCTGCCGCACGCCGCGTACGGCCGGGGCGTACCCCTTGCGGACCTTCTCGCCGATCTTCTTCGCCGCCGCCGCGCGGGCCTTGGCGTTGTCGGCGTAGGCCGTGGTCTTGAGCTGTCCCTGGTCGCCGATCCGGCCGTAGCGGACGGTCAGCGCGGCGTCGTCGACGACGACCTCGTAGAACTTGTGCGCACCATCCGCTTCGGACAGTTCGAGGTAGGTCGTCTCCTGCGGCATGGGGGCCTCCGAGGGGGATCAGCGACCGGCCTGGCGTGACCGGTGGGGCGCGAGCGGGCACACGCTAACCACCACCCCCGACATGCACGCGAAAAACGGCCCCTTCCTCACACCTGACGCTCAGCGGCCGACGGCGGCCAGGGCGTCGACGGCCTTGCGGGCGGCGATCAGCACCGGGTCCCAGACCGGGGCGTACGGCGGGGCGTAGCCCAGGTCGAGCGCGGTCATGTCGTCCACCGTCATGCCGTTCCACAGCGCCACCGCGAGGGTGTCGATCCGCTTGGCCGCCTCGGACCAGCCCACGATCTGCGCCCCGAGCAGCCGCCCGCTGGGCTTCTCCGCGATCAGCTTCACCGTCATCGGCCGGGCGCCCGGGTAGTAGCCGGCGCGGTTGGTCGACTCGACGATCACCGAGACGAACTCGAACCCCGCCGCCGCGGCGTCCTTCTCGCGCAGCCCGGTGCGCCCCACCTCCAGCTCGCAGACCTTGGTGACGGCGGTGCCGATCACCCCCATGAAGGTGGCGTACCCGCCGCCGATGTTGATGCCGGCGACCCGGCCCTGCTTGTTGGCGTGGGTGCCCAGTGGCACGTGCACGGGCAGCCCGGTGACCCGGTGCACGGTCTCCACGCAGTCACCGGCCGCCCAGACGTCCGGCACCCCCTGCACCCGCATCCGACGGTCCACCCGGATCCCGCCGGTGGTGCCCAGCGGCAGCCCGGCCGCCTCCGCGAGGGCGGTGTTGGGGCGTACGCCCAGGCCGAGGACGACCACGTCGGTGGGGATGGGCCCCTCGGCGGTGACCACGGCGGACACCCGCCCGTCGGTCTCCTCCAGGCCGGTCACCCCGAGGCCGGTGCGGATGGTGATGCCGATGCTCCGCATCGCGTCCGTGACCAGCTCGGCCATGTCCGGGTCCACGGTGGCCATCGGCTGCTCGGCCTGCTCGACGAGGGTGACGGTGAGCCCGCGCTGGATGAGCGCCTCGGCCATCTCCACGCCGATGTAGCCGCCGCCGATCACCACCGCCCGGCGCGGCCGGGGCTCGGCGTCCAGCCAGTCGCGTAACGCGGCGCCGTCGTCGAGGGTCTGCATCCCGAAGACCCCGCCGGCGTCGGTCTCCGCCCAGCCCGGCTTCTTGGGCACCGCCCCGGTGGCGTACATCAGGGTGTCGAAACGCTCCCGGACCTCGCCGCCGCCGTCGAGGTCCCGGGCGGTGACCTCGCGCCGGTCGAGGTCGATGGCGGTCACCTCGTGCCGGAGCCGGACGTCGATGTCGAACTTCTCCCGGAACGTCTCCGGGTCGCGGGCGATCAACTGGTCCCGTTCGGGCACCAGCCCGCTGATCCAGTACGGGATGCCGCACGCCGAGTACGACGTGAAGTGCCCCCGCTCGAAGGCGACGATCTCCAGGTCGCCGCGGTCCCGGCGGCGTCGCGCCTGCGACGCCGCCGCCATTCCCGCGGCGTCCCCACCGATGACGATCAGCCGTTGCGCCACGTTCACCATCCTGTCACGAGCGGCCCGCGCCACGGGTCTGCCGCGCGACGTCCTCCACCACGTCCACGAGCCTGCCGGTACGCGCGAAGACGGCGCGCTGCCGGGCCGCCCCGCTGCCGTGCCGGCGCAGCCCGGCGACGAGCCCGGTCACCTCGTCGAGGTCGCCGTGCCGTTCCAGCGCCGGGCGCAGCCGCTCGATCAGCTGGTCGAACAGCTCCCAGGCCGGCCGCAGCTCGCCGTCGGTCAGGTCGACGCCGTTCCCCTCCAGCCCGTCGTGGGCCGCCCGCCAGTGCGCGGCGACCAGCAGGTGGTGATCGGTGCGCAGGGCCGGCCGCCCGGCGGCGATGTCGTCCATCGCGGTCGCCACCATGGCCCGGACCAGCGCGGCGACGAGCACCGCGTCGTCCACCGACGGGCAGACGTCACCGATCCGGATCTCCACCGTCGGGTACTTGGCCGACAGGCGGGCGTACCAGTAGAGCATCCCCTCGTCGAGCATCACGCCGCTGGCGATGAGCTGCCGGATCAGCCGCTCGTAGTGCTCGTGGGACTCCAGGAACGGGGTGGGCGCCACGGACGGCCAGCGCTCCCACTCCACCGACCGCCAGCTCGCGTACCCGGTGTCCTCGCCCCTGGCGAAGGGGGAGTTGGTGGTGGCCGCGTGCAGCACCGGCAGCCAGGGCCGGACGTGGTTGAGCACCTGCACGCCGGTCTCCGGGTCGGGCACCCCGACGTGCACGTGCATGCCGTTGTTGCCGGGGCCGGGGACCAGCAGGCGGAACCGCTCGATCATCCGGTCGAAGCGGGGCTTGTCGACCACCGGGGGCACCGGACCGTCGACCGGCCCGGTGCCGATGGCGAGCAGCCGTACGCCGGCCCGCTCGGCCGCGTCGGCGAGCGCGGCCCGCAGCACGCCGAGGGAGTGCCGGATCGAGGAGAGTTCCAGGCCGGGCGGGCTGCCGATCTCGATCTGGCTGGTCTGGAACTCCCGCTCCACCTGACCGCGCAGCTCGGGCGGCACCTGCTCCATGACGAGGTCGACAGCGGGCACCGCGGCCCCGGTGTGCGGGTCGACGAGCAGGAACTCCTCCTCGACACCCACCGTGAGCAGGTCGGTCCCCTCGGTCGTTCCGCTCGGAGCCTCCGCCACCTGGCCGGTCATCGTCACCACCGTCCGTTCGCGCCCGGCAGCGGTCCGTCCGCGCGGGGTCGGTCAGTGGTTACCCACCGTGCGGAGGCGGAGAAACGCGGTCCCGGCGTGTCGCCCGTCGCGCGCGGGCACGGGGATCACGCCGCGCGCGACCCGCAGGTCATCGTGGCCCGCGGTCCTCGCCGTCGCGCACCAGGGCGCGGACGCGGCGCAGCGTGGCGTCCGGGGCCAGGATGGCCGCCCGCCACCGGTCCAGGGTTCGGCGCAGGTCCCAGACCGTCGCCTGCAGCTGCCGTTCCTGCTCGCGGGCCGAGTCGAGCTGCGCCCGGGCGAGCAGCGCGGCCTCCTCCAGCTCGGCGACCCGGGTGCGCAGCGGCTGCACCAGCGTGAGGGCGGCGTCGGTGAGGGTGTCGGCGGCGTCCGCCTTGAACTTGCCCCGCTGCACGATGACGGTGGCGATGACGGCGAGACCGCCGGTCCCCCCGAGCACGCCGAGGACGGAGAGCAGGACCTGCACCCAGTGCGGGGCGGACGTCGCCGAGGTGTTCACGTCCCACCCCTGGCGGAGAAGGTGCCACCGACGCCCACCCCGGCGAACTGGGTGGCCTGGCCGGCCCGGGTCAGCCGGCGCAGGTCGAGCGCGATCTGGACGGCGCGCCACCCGGAGCCGGCGGCCACCGCGACGACGAACGACATCGCCGCGACCCCCTGCGCGCCGGCGACCACCGCCAGGGCGACGGCGTACATGCCGGTGATCGTGCCCAGCACGAGCACCGACGCGAGTTCGATCCCGAGGCCGGTGGAGAGCCGGCCCGGCCAGAGCACGCCGAGCAGCCCGGCGACGCCGGCCACGATGAGGCCCGACTCCCACCCCGCCTGGATGGGCCCCGGCATGGCCATCTCCACCGACTGCGGCCGGACGTCGAGGACGATCAGGAGGACCCCGCACACGGGAGCGGTCGCCATGATGGCGATCTCGAAGGGCTGGTGCCTCGATCGGATTCGGTTGTGGGGCACGGCAGCTCCTCAGAATGGCCCGCCACCTCGTCGAGGCGGCCCGTCGGCCGGGGCGGGCGCCCGGTGCCGACGGTGTACCGGGAGGACCCGCTCCCACCGCCCGGGTCGGCGTGGCATCCCGACGACGCGGAGGCACACCGGCGACCGAGAAGGACGACACACCGACGTCAGCTGTCGACGCACCCAAGTCGTACCACTTCCGCCGCGCCTCCGTCCACCCCGGACCTGTCGTATAAGCGCAGGTCAGAGCGGGTGTGGAGGGCTCGTTGCGCGAACTGGGCCGGGTGGCGTGACAGCGGGTCCTAGGCTGGGCGGCGTGCCGGGGCTGCTGGGGATCGTGCTGGGGACGTGGGCGTACGCCCTCGCCCACCTGACCCTGCTCGCCGACCGCCCGGCCGGGTTGCTCGCCGGGGCCGCGCTCGCCGCGGTGGCGCTGCTCGCCGTCGCGCTCGCGGCGCACGCGGCCGGCGTCGTCGACACGCCCCGGGCCGGCCGCGCCGCCGCCCTGCGCGCCCGGGCCCGTCGCCGCCGGGTGCCGCGGCAGGTCGACCCGGACGCCGCCGGGCGTCCCCGTCCCCGCGCGCCCGGGCTGCTCCCCTCGGCCGCGTAGCACCGCCGCGCGGCCGATTCCGCCGCCATCCGCCCGTCCGGCGACCCGCCTTCCCGCCGGACCGGCACCCGGAATCGGACCGAGGGGTCACCCATGCTCGCCTTCGCACCTCTGCACGACGCCGTCGGCGCCGCCGGCCGCGCGCTCACCTGGTTCACCACCCTGCTGGAACCGCTGGCCGGCGACGCGGCCACGGCCGCCGCCATCGTCGCCCTCACCGTCGTCGTCCGGTTGCTGATCTCGCCGCTCACCCTCATGCAGGTCCGCGGGGAGCGGCGCCGCGCGGCGCTCGCCCCCGACGTCCGCGAGCTTCAGCGGCGGTACGCGGACGACCCCACCCGGTTGCAGGGCGAACTGTTCGCGCTCTACCGGGCCAACGGCGCCAGCCCGGTGTCCGGCTGCCTGCCGCTGCTGCTCCAGGCCCCGTTCCTGCTGGTGATGTACCGGCTCTTCACCACCACCGAGGGCGGCACCGGGCTGCTGGCCGAGCGCCTGGCCGGTGTGCCGCTGGGCCACCACCTCGGCGACGGGGCGGTCGGCGGCGCGCTGCCACTGTTCGGCGCCCTGCTGGCGGCCCTGCTCGCGCTCGCCTGGTGGACGTCGCGGCGGATGCGGCGCGCGGCGGCGGCGACGGGAACGGTGGCCGGTACGCCGACCGAGGGGCCGGGCGCGGCCGTGTTCGGCCGGCTGCTGCCGCTGCTGCCGTACACGACGGTGCTGGTGGCGCTGGTGCTGCCGCTGGCCGCGGTGATCTACCTGGTCACCACCACCGCCTGGTCGGCGGGGGAGCAGGCGGTGCTGCGCCGCCCGCGGCCCGAGCCGGCCCGCATCGATGGGCGTTGACATCTGTGGAGTCGGCACGTACAACTCGTGAGAGAGCGCTCTCTCGCCCGTCCCCGCAGAGAGGCACGTCAATGACACCTGCCCCGGCGGCGCCCGCCGCCCTGCCCCCGCGACGCCGGCTGACCCTGGCGTTGACCCTCCTCACCGCCGCCGCGACCGCCCTGGTCGGCACGACCGTGACGGCGAACGCCGCCGTCCCGGCGCCCGCGCCCGGCTGGAGCCTGGTGTGGAGCGACGACTTCACCGGCGCGGCCGGCACACTGCCGTCCGCCGGCAACTGGATCATCGACACCGGCACCAGCTATCCCGGCGGCCCGCCGAACTGGGGCACCGGGGAGATCCAGACGTACACCAACAGCACCGCCAACGTCAGTCACGACGGCGGCGGCAACCTGCGGATCACCCCGCTGCGCGACGCCTCCGGCCGCTGGACCTCGGCCCGGATCGAGACCGTGCGCAGCAACTTCAAGCCTCCGTCCGGCGGCGTGCTGGCCATCGAGGGCCGCATCCAGATGCCCAACGTCACCGGGGCCCAGGCGTCCGGCTACTGGCCGGCGTTCTGGGCGCTCGGCTCGCCGTACCGGGGCAACTACCAGAACTGGCCGGGCATCGGCGAGTTCGACGTGATGGAGAACGTCAACGGCCTCAACTCGGTCTGGGGCGTACTGCACTGCGGCGTGGCCCCCGGCGGGCCGTGCGACGAGTTCAACGGCATCGGCGCGTCCCGGGCCTGCCCTGGCAGCACCTGCCAGTCGGCCTTCCACACCTACCGGTTCGAGTGGGACGCCTCGGCCAGCCCGCAGCAGCTGCGCTGGTACGTCGACGGCCAGCTCTACCACTCGGTCAGCCAGTCCCGGGTCGGCGAGCCGTACTGGTCGCAGATGACCAACCACGCCGGCTACTTCCTGCTGCTCAACGTGGCGATGGGCGGGGCCTTCCCGAACGGCGTGGCCGGTGGTGCCACGCCGACCGCCGCCACCGTCCCCGGCCGTCCGATGCTGGTCGACTACGTGGCGGTGTACAGCCGGGGCGGCGGCACCACGCCTCCGCCCACGACCCCGCCGCCGACGACGCCGCCGCCCGGTGGGGTGCGCGACGCGTACGCGACGATCCAGGCGGAGTCGTTCAACGCGCAGAACGGGGTGCTCGTCGAGGCGTGCGCCGAGGGTGGGCAGAACATCGGCGCGCTGCGCAACGGCGACTGGGTGCGGTTCGACAACGTCGAGTTCGGGGCCACCCCGCCACGCGACTTCGTCGCCCGCGTCGCCTCCGGCGCGGCGAGCGGGGTCAGCGGGCTGGTGGAGGTGCGGCTGGACAGCCCGACCAGCCCGCCGATCGGCAGCTTCGCGATCGGGAACACCGGCGGCTGGCAGAGCTGGCGCTCGGTTCCCGGCAACGTCGCCGGCCCGACCGGCCGCCGGACGGTCTACCTGACCTTCAACAGCGGGCAGCCCGCCGACTTCGTCAACGTCAACTGGTTCACCTTCCGCCGCTGAGCCCGCCCGCTCGGCCCGCTGGGGCCGGCTGAGCCCCGTGGAGCCCCCGGCCGTCGCCGGGGGCTCCCGTCGGCCTGCTCTGGACAGAAACAGTTAACACTCCTAATAATGAGCGTCAATGTTGATGCCGATGGATGGCGTCCGGGTGTGGAGGGTGTCGTGAAACGACCTAGATCTCTGGTGTTCTCGCTGGTCACAGCCGTGGTGGCGGCGCTCGGCGCGGTGTGGGTGGCGATGCCCGCGTTCGCCGCCGGGGTGACCGCCAGCTTCGTCAAGACGTCCGACTGGGGATCGGGCTGGGAGGGGAAGTACACGATCACGAACGGCGGCGGGTCCACGGTCGACGGCTGGACCGTCGCCTTCGACCTGCCGGCCGGAACCACTCTCGGCAGCTACTGGGACGCGCTGCTGACCTCGTCGGGCCAGCGGCACACCTTCACCAACCGGTCCTGGAACGGTCGCCTCGCCCCGGGCGCCTCGGTCTCGTTCGGCTTCCTCGGCGCCGGGCCGGGCTCGCCCACCAACTGCCAGCTCAACGGCACGGCGTGCGGCGGCGGCACCAGCCCCACCACCGCGCCGCCCACCACCGCACCGCCGACGACCGCGCCCCCGACCACCCCGCCGCCGACCACGCCGCCCCCGACGAGCCCGCCGCCGAACACCGGGCTGCCGAAGCACATCCTCACCGGGTACTGGCACAACTTCGACAACCCGGCCGTCGAGCTGCGGCTGCGTGACGTGCCGGCCGAGTACGACGTCGTCGCGGTCGCCTTCGCCGATGCCACCGCCACCCCCGGCGCGGTCGCCTTCGCCATCGACCCCGGCCTGTCCACCGCCCTCGGTGGCTACACCGACGCCGACTTCTCCGCCGACGTGCGGACCCTCCAGTCCCGGGGCAAGAAGGTGATCATCTCGGTCGGTGGCGAGACCGGCCGGGTGGCGGTCAACGACGCCGCCTCCGCCGCCGCGTTCAGCGACAGCGTCCACGCGCTGATCCAGCGGTACGGCTTCGACGGCGTCGACATCGACCTGGAGAACGGGCTCAACCCGACCTACATGGCCCAGGCACTGCGCTCGCTGCGGGCCAAGGTGGGCGCCGGACTGATCATCGCGATGGCCCCGCAGACCATCGACATGCAGTCACCGGCCAGCAGCTACTTCAAGCTGGCGCTCGACATCCAGGACATCCTCACCGTCGTGAACACCCAGTTCTACAACTCGGGGGCGATGCTGGGCTGCGACCGCAACGCCGCGTACGCCCAGGGGACGGTGAACTTCATCGTCGCGCTGGCCTGCATCCAACTGGAGGCCGGGCTCCGCCCGGACCAGGTCGGCCTCGGCCTGCCGGCCGGTCCCGGGGCGGCCGGCGGCGGCATCGTCGCGCCCAGCGTGGTCAACGCGGCGCTGGACTGCCTGGCCCGGGGCACCAACTGCGGCAGCTTCCGCCCGCCGCGCACCTACCCGGGCATCCGTGGCGCGATGACCTGGTCGGTCAACTGGGACGTGAGCAACGGCAACACCTTCGCCCGCACGGTGGCCCCCCACCTGGACACCCTCCCCTGACCCCTCCCCACCCCTCCTGACCCCGCCGCTCCCCGCCGATCCTGCCCCCGACCTTCCCCGCCCGCGCCGCGTCAGCGGCCCAACAGGGTCGATCATGCAGTTGTGGTGGTCCGCATAAGCCGTGTATGCGGTCACTTCCGGCACTACAACTGCATGATCGGCGGGGCGGACTGGGGCGCGGCGGGCGGGTGGGGGTGGGGAGTCAGGGGGTGGCGTCGGCGTGGGTGCGGCGGCGACGGGTCTTCTTGATCACCCACCAGGCGATCATCACGACGAAGACGGCGATGATGCCGTAGTCGAACCACTTGCTGTACTGCTCGATCTGCTGCCAGCGGGAGCCGAGCGCGTAGCCCAGGCCGACGAAGAGCGCGTTCCAGATGCCACTGCCCAGCGTGGTGAACACGATGAACTCCGGCAGCGGCATCCGGTTGGCCCCGGCGGGGATGGAGATCAGGCTGCGGACCACCGGCATCATCCGGCCGAAGAGCACCGCCCACCGGCCGTGTCGCTCGAACCAGCGGTCGGCCTTCTCCAGGTCGTCCCGGTCGACCAGGGGCAGCCGGTCGAGCCAGCGCTTGAGCCGGTCCTCGCCGGCAGCCGCGCCCAGCCAGTAGAGGACGAGTGCCCCGCCCAGGGAGCCGGCGGTGGCGGCGAGCCCCACCAGGATGACGTTGAACCGTCCCTCGCTGGCCAGGTAGCCGGCCATCGCCAGCACGATCTCGCTCGGGATCGGCGGGATGATGCTCTCCAGGGCGACCAGCAGGGCCACGCCGACGGCGCCGGCCGCGTCGATCACCCCCGCCACCCACCCGGTCAGGCCGCCGAGTTCGGTCGGGTCGACGTTCTCGGCGAGTGCCATCGCGATCCTTTCGGCCGGGTCCGATCAGAGACATCTACCCTGCGGCCCGGCCGCCACACCTGCCCGTGAGTCGGGCCACCGGGTTCATCCCTCCGGGTGCAGCGCCGCGTCGGCCAGCCCGCGCCGCCAGCCGGTGAACCGGATCCGCAGGCCCGCCCGGGTGGGGGAGCAGCAGTACGGCCCGGCCGTCGCCACCGCCTCCGGGGCCAGCGGAGCGAGCCGGACCAGCCGCCACGGCTCGTCGTCGGCGCGGGCCCGTACGGTGAGCGCGTCCCCGTCGCGGCTGACCCGGACGGTCACCTCCCGCCCGGCCCACCTCGGCACGCCGGCGACCGACCAGTCGGAGACCTCCCGGGTCACCACGGCGCCCACCTGCGGCTGGCCGTCGCTGACCTCCACTCCGGCCTTGACCCAGTTCCGCTCGTCAACCCGCACCAGCACGCCGGCCTGGTCGAACTGCTCGTCGTAGTCGAGCACGAAGGCCACCTCCATCGCCTCGCCGGCGGGCAGCGGCGCGAGCAGCGCCGGGGCGTCGTCGTGGACGAAGCCGTACGAGGTGTGCCGCCACAGGTCGCTGCCCTCGGCCGGCTGCACCAGCAACTCGCCCGCCGGCCCGTTCTCGACCCGCACCGGCTCGTTCCACCACTCACCCTCGGCCCAGTCGACCGGTCGCTCCGCGTCACCCATGCCGGCGACCGTACCGCCGTGGCCCGCCCGGTCGCCGGCACGGGCCCGGTCGCGTCGGGCGGCTGCCGGCCCGGGTGACCATCCGGTGTCGCGTGGCGGTGCCGTCAGCCGGCGGCACACACGTCCCGGAGGTGCTGGGCGTCGCGGTCCGTCCTGGCCTGCACCACCTCGTAGTCGCTCGCGACCATGCCGGACAGGATGAAGCGCAGCTCGGAGAAGTCCTGCGACAGTGCCACCGCGGCCTGGTGGACGCCGCCCTCGGCCTGGAGACTCGCGCCCATCATGCCCTGGTACGCGGTCGTGGCGGCGGCCTCCCGGCTCTGCCGGGTCGAACCCGAGGTCCGGTAGAACCGGTCGACGACGGCGAGCGCCTCCTCGCAGCCGGCCGGTTGCAGCGGCGCCAACGACGGCAGTCGACCCGGGGCGGGCGGCCGCGGCGTCCTGGTGACGGGGTGGTCCTTCGTGGCGTCCGCCGCGGGCGCGGTCGTCTGGTCCGACGGGGTCCGGTCGGGGCTGGCCTGGGTGGGCGTGGTCGGGTCGGGCCCCGGTGACGGCCCCGCTCCGGCTCCCGAGACCGGCGGCGGCGCGGAGGGCTCCCGTGGCAGCACGTACGTGAGCAGGGTGAGCACGGTGGCCACCACACCGGCGATCGCGCCCACTGCGGCCCAGTCCGGGCTGCGCGACGCGGAGCCGGCTCCGGACGGGTTGCGCCCAGATCGTTGACTGCTGATGTCTCCAATGTAGCGGCGGGCCGGTCCGGGGGCGGTCCCCGTTCTCCGCCGAGGGCTCCCGGCCCGCCGCCGGGTCGATGCCACCCACCCCTGCCGCGCACCGCACGCGGGGCATCGGCTAGGAACGTGCCATGCCCCGCTACCTGCTCTTTCCCGGCCGCCACCACCTGTTGACCCGCTTCCAGGCCGGGTACCTCCGCCAGCTCGCGGCGCAGGGCGACGGCCCCCTCGCCGACGGTGACGGCACGACCGGGAGCGGGGAGGCCAGCGGGGCGACCGGGAGCGAGGACGCCGGTGGGGCGACGGTGGTGTGGGCCGTCACCTCGGCCAACCACGAGAACACCCGGCGCAACCCGGTCCCGTACCACCGGCGGGAGGCGGCGATCGAACGGTTCAGCGTGCTCGCCGGGCTCCGGTCGGTGGTGGTGCCGGTGTTCGACACCGTACCGACGGACAGGTTCGCCGAGGTGACCCTGAAGACCGTCGCGGCGTCCACCGGGTTGGAGCTGACCCCGGCGGACACGGTGGTCGCCTGCTCCACGCCGGAGGTCGCCGCGATGTATGAGCGGCTCGGTTTCCGGATCGCCGGGGTGGAGGCCGACGTCGAGCCGACACCGGTCCGGCCGTGGGACGTCCTGCTGCGGCTGGCCGACGACGACCCGTCGTGGCGGGACCTCACCCACCCGGCCACCGTCGACGTGTACCGCCGCTACCGGCTCGACGACCTGGTCCGCTCCGTGGTGAACGACCCGGTGGTCGGCGACGAGGGCGGACTGACCACCACCCGCGACTACCGGACGTACGCCGAGGCGTTCAGCGACGCCGCGCAGCGCAAGTGGGACGCGGTGCGCGAGCACGTGCGACCGGGGCGGATCGTCGACGTCGGCTGCGGCGCGGGCGCCGTCCTGGAACTGGCCGACCGGGAGCCGGCCCTGCGGGAGAGCGACCTGATCGGCGTCGAGGTGGCCCGGCACCTGTTCGAGGAGTGCGTCCACAAGAAGGCGCAGGGCGTCTTCGCCAACCCGAACGTCTTCTTCTACCGGCGCAACGTGCTCGGCGGGGCGGTGTTCGCGCCGCGCTCGGTGGACACCACGATGACCTTCGCGCTGACCCACGAGATTTGGTCGTACGGCGAGCGGATGGCCTCGCTGCGCCGGTTCGTGCAGGCCCTCTACGACCACACCGTGCCGGGCGGGGTGTGGATCAACAGCGACGTGTGCGGGCCGGACGGCCGGGACCGGACGGTGCACCTGCGCCTGGCCACGACGGACGGCGGCAACCCGCCCCGGCCCCGTGCCGATCTGGCGGACCTGCCGCCCGGTGAGGTGACGGCGTACGTCGACGCGCTGTCGACCCGGGCCCGGCTGGACCAGTTCGCGGTCGACTACCGGTTCCCGTTCGCGTACCGCCCGGTGGACGGGGCGGACGGCGTGGTCGAGTTGACCCTCGGCGCGGCGATGGACTTCCTCACCCGCAAGGACTACACCGACAACTGGCTGTCGGAGACGCAGGAACAGTTCTGCGGCCTGGAGTACGCCGACTGGAAGTCGTTGCTCACCGACGTCGGCTTCGAGATCGACGCCGCGAGCGCGACGTCCCGCAACGACTGGATCGTCACCAACCGCCTCGCCCCGGTGGCCGCCCTCAGCACCCCGGCCGGCGAGCCGCTGGACTGGCCTGTCACCCACGTGCGCCTGATCGCCCGCCGTCCGGTCAACACCTGACGGCCCCGGCCCGAAGGTCCCCGCCGTCGCAGCACGGGCGCGGGGGAGGACGCCGGCGACTCCTTCGTCTATCTTGTCTCCGCAGTTGTATCGATGCCGATGAGATCGTGAGGCATGGCGTGACCAAGGAGACAGCGGGTAGGCGGCTGCGGGCGCTGACGGTGGCCGCGGCGGTCCTGTGCGGACTTGCGCTCGTGCCGGCGCAGCCGGCGGCCGCGCAGACCGGGGCCATGATCCAGCCGGTGGGTGGGCGGGTCACGGGGGTGTTGTCGAACAGGTGCGGCGCCACCGACAGCGACCACTACGGGGTGGACCTCGCGGGGAACGGTGGGACGGCGATCGGGGCCGCCTATCCGGGCACGGTCGCCTTCGCCGGTTGGACCTCCGGCGGGGGCAACTCGGTGACGCTCTCGCACGCCGGCGGCTACCAGACCCGCTACCTGCACATGGTGCAGCCGGCCTCGGTCGCGCTCGGGCAGCAGGTCGGGCAGGGGCAGGTGCTCGGGTACGTCGGCAGCACCGGCAACTCGACCGGCCCGCACCTGCACTTCGAGATCCGCCGCAACGGCGCGGTCCACAACATCGCCCCGGCGTACGCCTGCGGCGCCACGGTGACCAAGGGCGCGCCGATCAACCTTCCGTTCCCGGACCTGACGCCGGCCGGGGCCGCTCCCGACCGGTTCGCGTTCGTGAACTCGGCGGGGGTGTTGTACGCGAAGGATGGCGCGTACTCGTCGTGGCAGGCGGTCAACGCCGGTGGGGCGACGAAGGTGGTGCTCTCCGGCAACTGGATCGGTTGGGTGCAGGGTGGGAACTTCTATGTCAAGGACGGTGTGTACGGGCAGTGGTTGACGCTGGCCGGGGGCGGGCAGGTGCGGGACATCGCGGTCAGTGGTGACCGGTTCGCGTTCGTGAATTCGGCGGGGGTGCTGTTCGCCAAGGATGGCGCGTACTCGTCGTGGCAGGCGGTGAACTCGGGTGGGGCGACGAAGGTGGTGCTCTCCGGTAACCGGATCGGTTGGGTGCAGGGTGGGAACTTCTATGTCAAGGACGGTGTGTACGGGCAGTGGTTGACGCTGGCCCAGGGCGGGCAGGTGCGGGACATCGCGGTCAGTGGTGACCGGTTCGCGTTCGTGAACTCGGCGGGGGTGCTGTACGCGAAGGATGGCGCGTACTTGTCGTGGCAGGCGGTCAACGCCGGTGGGGCGACGAAGGTGGTGCTCTCCGGTAACCGGATCGGTTGGGTGCAGGGCGGGAACTTCTACGCCAAGGACGGCATCCAGGGCGGGTGGCTCACCCTGGCCGAGGGCGGGCAGGTCAGCGACGTCGCGGTCGGCGGCGACGACTGGTTCGCGTTCGTCGGCGGCGGGAACTTCTTCGCTAAGCAGGGCGTCTACGCCGGGTGGCTGACGATGGCCGGCGGCGGGCAGGTCGGCGACGTCGACATCGCCACCTGACGGGCCGCGCCCGACGGCCTGGCGGTGCGGGCGAGGTCGTGCCCGCACCGCCAGGCCGGCGCGCTGCCGACACACCTGCCGGGCCACCGCGGAACTCGGAGCGCCGGGCCCCGGTGTTTGCGGGCAGCCGGGATCGGAGACATTAGCTCGGCATGGCTGACAGGTGGTACTCGGAGGCGGTCGTCTACTGCCTCGACATCGACACGTACGCGGACTCCGACGGCGACGGGGTCGGTGACATCCGGGGGCTCATCGGCCGGCTGGACTACCTCGCCCGGCTGGGCGTGACCTGCCTCTGGCTGCACCCCATCCACCCGTCGCCCAACCGCGACGACGGGTACGACGCGACCGACTTCTACAACATCGACCCGCGCTTCGGCACCCTCGGGGACTTCGCGGAACTGCTGCACCAGGCGCAGAACCGCGGCATCCGGATCATCATCGACCTGGTCGTCAACCACACGTCGAACGAGCACCCGTGGTTCCAGTCCGCCCGTTCCTCGCCGGACTCGCCGTACCGGGACTGGTACGTCTGGGCCGACCACGAGCCGAGCGACCGGCACCAGGGCATGGTCTTTCCCGGCGAGCAGCACGAGACGTGGACCTACGACCGGACCGCCAAGGCCTGGTACTACCACCGGTTCTACAAGTTCCAGCCGGACCTGAACTTCACGAACCCCGCCGTCCGCGAGGAGATCAAGAAGGTCGTCTCGTTCTGGCTCCAGCTCGGCGTCTCCGGCTTCCGGATGGACGCGGTGCCGTTCATCATCGAGCTGACCGAGCCGGGCAACCCGAACTCGCCGAAGGACTTCGAGTTCCTCACCGAGCTGCGCCAGCACGTGCAGTGGCGCCGGGGCGACGCCGTCCTGCTCGCCGAGGCCAACGTCGAGCCCGACCAGCTGCCGACCTTCTTCGCCGACAGCGGCGGCTCGGGCAACCGCCTGCACATGCTCTTCGACTTCATGCTCAACGGGCGCCTGATGCTGGCCCTGGCCCGGCAGGACCCGGAGCCGATCATCGAGGCGCTGCGGGACACCCCGGCGCTGCCCGAGGGCGGGCAGTGGGCCACCTTCCTGCGCAACCACGACGAGATCGACCTCTCCCGGCTCACCGCCGAGCAGCGCAACCAGGTGTACGCGGAGTTCGGCCCCGACGAGAACATGCGCATCTACGACCGGGGCATCCGCCGCCGGCTCGCCCCGATGCTCGGCAACGACCGCCGCCGTATCGAGCTGGCGTACGCGTTGCAGTTCTCGCTGCGCGGCACGCCGGTGCTGCGCTACGGCGAGGAGATCGGCATGGGGGAGGACCTGTCGCTGCCCGGCCGGGAGGCGATCCGCACCCCGATGCAGTGGTCGTACCAGCCGAACGCCGGTTTCTCCACGGCCGACCCGGAGAAGCTGATCCGCCCGGTGATCGACAAGGGCGAGTTCTCGTACGAGAAGGTCAACGTGACCGCCCAGCGCAGCGACCAGAAGTCGCTGCTCGCCTGGTTCGAGCGGATGATCCGTACGCTCCGCGAGGCCCCCGAGGTGGGCTCGGGCTCGACCACCCACATCGACGTGGCGATGCCGCCAGGCGTGCTGGCGCACCGGGCCGACGGGCGGACCGGCACGATGCTCTTCGTGCACAACCTCGGCACCACCGACGCCGAGGTGGACCTCAGCATGCTGGAGCCGGAGGCGGACCTGCCCATCGACGTCCTCGCCGACCGCAACTACGGCGAGGTCGGCAAGCTGGACCGGCTCAAGGTGGCCGGCTACGGCTACCGGTGGATCCGCCTCTGCCGGGGTCGCGGCCTCTGACCCGGCCGCCACGTCGACGGCCGTCCGCCCCACCCCGGCGGACGGCCGGTCACTCCCGCCAGCCGGCCAGCTCGACCCCCTTGGCGATCTCGACCCGGTAACCCATGGCGATCTCGCCGCTCTCGCCCGGCCCGAGCCGAAGCCGCCAGGTCAGCTCGCCCAACTCGGTGCGTTCGGCCGGCGGCGGGACGAGGGTGGACTCCCGCACGACCACCGCCTCGTCCCGGGACACCGGCAGCTGGTCGCGCACCTCCACGCTCGCCGGCCGGGGCGTGTGGTTGGCCACGCTGATCCGGTACTCCACGTCCCGCCGCCGGGTCGAGCCGAGCGTGGCCCGGGTGTCGGCGCGCCGGCCCAGCTTCCGTTCCACCCGTACCCGGTCGTCCACGCCGAGCGCCAGCTCGGTCTCCTCACCGGGCGCCCACACCGGCAGCCGGGTGGCCGCGACGAAGTCGGCGCCGTGGAAGACCGACGCCGGGCCGGGGAGCAGCGTGTGCGACGAGGTGTTGCGAACCGTCGCACGCAGGTGCGCCTCGGTCGCCAGGACCGGCACGGTCACGTGGTCCAGCCGGGCCGGCAGCTCCAGCACGGCGATGGTGGCCCGGTGGGCGCTGCCGTCCGCCGGCACCGCGACCGGGCGGGCCGGCCGGTAGGTGGCCGCCGTGACCCCCTGCTCGACGGTGGCCACGCTCTCGCGCATCTCGGGGCGCGGCGCGCCGGACCGGGCCACGGCCCCGGCGGGCGCACCGGCGGGAGCCGCGGGGGCCGGCATCGCGCCGAAGCTGGCAGCCCTCGGCATCGGCGGCGGCACCGGCCGGAGCCGGTCGAGATACCAGGGCGTCAGTTCGGGTACGCGGGTCGCCGCCGCCGGCCGGGCCGTCGAGAGTTCGAGTACGCACTCCGGCCAGTCCTCGCCGGTGTCCTGGCTGACCAGCCCGAACCAGGTGACGGTCATGGTGTCGTCGACCAGCCGCAGGTCGTAGGAGGGCTGCCAGCGGGCCCCGTCGATCAGGTAGCTCAGCTCCAGGTCCAGCTCGTCGTCGTCGGCGTCCACGGACACGGTCACCTCGGCGACCAGCTGGTCCGGTCTCCGCTTGCCGCGCGTGGCCTCCAGTTGTCGCCCGACGGCCGCCAGCTCCTCGGTCAGCTCGGTACGCTGCCGGTCCAGCGCGCGACGGCGGCGCTGGGAGTCGGCGAGCTGACCGGCGACCGAGTCGGCGAAGGTGGCCACGTCGGTTGGGGCGGCGTCGCCGGAGGCCAGCGCGCGGGCGTACGTGCCGCCGGCCCGGTCGGCGAGCCGGGTGAGGAACTGCCCCCGCTGCGTCTCGACCTCGCACGCGTCGTCGACCTCGACCAGCGCGTCGGCCAGTTCCCGGCTCCGCTGCTCCAGCTCGCGGACCTGCCCGTCGGTGCTGCGCGCCTGCCGCCACGTCGTGACGTCCACGCCGAGCACCGTGGCGGCGCCCCGCCCGCCGACCCGCAGCGAGTCCCGCCGCAGGCCCATCGGCAACGGTGCGACGCGTACGCGATGCTCACCGGCGGCCAACCGGGTGCTGCCCCGGCGGGTGACCCGGGCCCGGTCCGGATAGACGGTGACCCCGACGACAGGTGCTTCGATCTCCACTGCCTCCACGGCGGCGAGAGTAGCCGGGCGATGCTCGTGACCGGCGTCCCGCGCCGGGCCGGCGTCGGCGTACGGCTGGGTTAAGCTCCTTCGATCGAGCGTAAGTTACCGGGAGGTAGGCATGTCGGAGGAGCAGCGGGTCGCCATCGTCACGGGCGCGGCGCGGGGGATCGGGGCGGCCACCGCGCGGCGGCTGGCGGCCGACGGCCTCGCGGTCGCCGTGGTCGACATCGAGGAGTCGGCGACCAAGGAGACCGTGGAGGCGATCGCGGCGGCCGGCGGCCGGGCGCTCGGCGTCGGCGCGGACGTGTCCGACCGGGCCCAGGTCGAGGCGGCCGTGGCGCGGGTCGCCGCCGAGCTGGGCGCCCCGACGGTGCTGGTCAACAACGCCGGCGTGCTCCGCGACAACCTGCTGTTCAAGATGACCGACGCCGACTGGGACACGGTCATGGGGGTGCACCTGCGCGGCGCGTTCCTGTTCAGCCAGGCCGCCCAGAAGCACATGGTCGAGGCGAAGTGGGGCCGGATCGTCAACCTCTCCAGCACCTCGGCGCTGGGCAACCGGGGCCAGGCGAACTACGCCGCCGCGAAGGCCGGCCTCCAGGGCTTCACCAAGACCCTCGCCATCGAGCTGGGCCCGTTCGGGGTGACCGTCAACGCGGTCGCGCCCGGCTTCATCGTCACCGACATGACCGCC
This sequence comes from Micromonospora sp. DT62, assembly GCF_049847285.1. NCBI lineage: Bacteria > Bacillati > Actinomycetota > Actinomycetes > Micromonosporales > Micromonosporaceae > Micromonospora > Micromonospora sp. DT62. Next base: position 301,017 of record NZ_JBNCOB010000002.1, on the reverse strand, counting down.
GCCACCGCCGCCCGGATGAAGGTCGACTTCGAGGCGCTCCAGAAGCATGCCGAGTCGGAGATCGCGGTACGCCGGGTCGGCCGCCCCGAGGACGTCGCGCACACCATCTCGTTCCTGGCCAGCGAGGGCGCCTCCTTCGTCTCCGGCCAGGTCATCTACGTGGCCGGCGGCCCCAAGGACTGAGGTGTCAGGAAGGGCCCATTCCTGACGCACAGTGTCAGGAATGGGCCCTTTCTAAACGTCGGGCACCCGCCCGCCGGGGATCAGGCCGCCGGGGCGGGGCGGGTGCGCCAGAGCCAGAGCAGGCCGAGCACCGGCAGGACCAGCGGGATGTAGCCGTACCCACTGCCGAACTGCGACCAGACCGTCTCGTCGGGGAAGAGCTCCGGGTCGGCGAGGCTGAGGGCCCCGACGCCGAGCACCCCGACCAGCTCCACGGCGCAGCACGCGAGGGCGACGCGCCGGCCGGCGGCGCCGGCGCGGGCCAGCCCCACCGCCGCGACGATGTAGATGGCCGCGGCGAGGGCCGAGAGCAGGTACGCCACGGGCGCCTCGTCGAACTTCGTGGCGATCTGGAGGCCCGCGCGGCTCGTCGCGGCGATCGCGAAGAGCAGGTAGACCGCGATCAGCAGCCGTCCCGGGCCGGCGTTGGTCCGCTTCGCCTCCGGGGCGCGTACGTCAGCCACCCAGCACCTCCCAGGTCTGCTGGAGCCGCACGACGACCACCGGCGTGACCAGGCAGACCGCGCAGACGATCGCCGAGCCCCAGCGCGTCGGCTCCATCCGGGCCAGCACCCAGGCCAGCGGCGGCAGGCAGACCACCGTGGCGACGTACCCGAAGAAGGCACCCGGCTCGCCCGGCCGCTCGCCGCCCTCGATGGCCACCAGCGCCACCGCCGCGAGCGCGAGCAGCGCCACCTCCAGCACGGCCAGGCCGGCGAACTGCACCCGGTCCGGTGCGCGGTGCCGCAGCGCCGCCACCAGCGCCCACGCGGCGACGAGGAGCGACAGCACGATCGAGGCGGTCGCGAGGAGCCCGTCCACCGGCGAACCCGCCGACGCCGCGCTGGTCATCGGGGTCGTCCGGGGTGTGTCTCGGTCACCGGCACAGCCTACTAACCCGCGTAGTACACCCCGTCACCCGGCGCCTCCTGTCAGGGGTCCGCCGTCCGCCCGTCCCGGCTCCCCGTGGTCCGACGGCGTCGGGCCGGTGGGCGTGGGAGCGTGTTCTGCCGAGGCGGCGACGAATGTCGGCAAAGGACAGTGGGGTACCCCTATTGACCCCTACTCACGGGTAAGCGGAAGGTCGCGGACCGTTATTCTCGGGCGACGTCGCCACACTCCGACGGCACGTTCGTCTGACGGAGAGGATCGCCATGTCGCTGCCCACCATCCCCCCGGCGCTGAGCGTGGTGATGCCGACCTACCAGGATCCGCAGTGCCTCGCGCTGACCCTGCGGGCGCTGACCCGGCAGACGCTGGCGCCGGAGCGCTTCGAAGTGATCGTGGTCCGGGACGGTGGCTCGTCCGACGGGTACGCCGAGGCCCTCGCCGAAGGTGCCGGCCTCCGCCTGCGCGTGGTGGAACTTCCCCGGCGCAAGGGCCGCTCCACCGCCCGCAACGAGGGAGCGCGGTCTGCCACCGCACCCCTGCTCGTCTTCCTCGACGCCGACTCGTGGGCGGCGCCCGACCTGTTGGAGAGGCACCTGGCGTGGCACAGCACGCCCGGCAACGCCGCGGTGCTGATCGGCCGGCGGGACGAGATCGGCCTCGCGGACCTCCCGGCCGTGCTGGCCGGCGAGTCGGACACGATCGCGCGTGCCTTCCCGCACGGCGGCGACCTGCGGTTCGCGACGGGACTCCCCGACGACGGCGGCGACTGGCTACGGGCCGGCTGGGTGATCGCCTACACGCACAACATCTCGCTCTCCACCTCGCTCTTCACGAAGGTCGGTGGCTACCGCGAGGCGTTCGGTCTCAGCTACGGCGTGGAGGACGTCGAGCTGTTCTACCGCGTGGACCAGAGCCTGCCGGACGGCGTCAACTTCGGCTACGACGACGAGGCCCGGGTCGTCCACCTGCCGCACCACAAGAACATCACCCGCAACTGGATGGAGATGAAGGCCAACTTCCAGCAGGCGGCCAGGCTGTACCCCTGCCTGGAGTGGGAGTTCCTCACCGCGGTCATGGGGTACGAGGCGATCCGGCGGATCCTGCACTACCGGTCGCTCGTCGACGAGTGCGTCGAGCGCTCGGCCTGCGCCATCGGGCCCGCCGTCGCGCGCCTCGCCGGCACGTTGCGGGGACCCAAGGCGCTCTGGATCGGCACCGGCCGCGCCGAGGCGAGGCTGCCCGCCTCGGCGCTCACCTACGACTACTCCGCTCCCGTCGGGCCGGCCAACTTCCACCTGCTCGGCGTGGCCCCACCCATGCCGGCGGGCAGTCTCGACGCGGTGGTCAGCGTCGACTTCTGGCGGTACCTGCTGTGGCCGGAACTCTGCCAGTTCATCTCCGCCTCGGTGCAGCTGGCCGGCGAGGTCCACCTGGTCGCCATCGCCGACGCGACGCCGGGAATGTGCGCCGCCGACCCGCAGACGCTCGACTACCTGCGCCAGGCGCAGGCCGCCGAGTACGTGGCCGAGCTGCGCGCGGTCGAGGGGCTCGGTGACGTGTTGACGCTACGGGCCCGCCAGCCCGTGACCGGCGCCGCGCGCCGGGTGCCCGGCCAGGTCCCCGCCAGGACACGACCCACGGCACTGGCGCCGGGGCGTCCCCCCGCGAGGTAGCAGATCGACGGTGCGGCCGGCCCCGACGTGCGGGTCCCGGCTCGCTGCACCGTGCCCGGATCCGTCGCTACAGCCGGAAAGGCGAGCATCATGCGCGTACTGTTGTCGACCCTCGGGTCACGTGGCGATGTCCAACCACTGGTGGCGCTGGCATCGCGGTTGAAAGCTCTCGGTCTGCAGGTTCGCCTCTGCGCCCCACCGGACTTCGCCCGGTGGGTGGCCACCTTCAAGATTCCGTTCGTGCCCGTCGGCCCGCCCTGGCGCAGGTCGGCGGCGCCCAAGCCGCGGGCCGCCGTACCCCGCCCGTCGCCGGCGCAGGTGCGTCAGCTGGCGGAGTCCTCCATCGGCATCCAGTTCGAGGTGTTGTCGGCGGCGGCCCGGGACTGCGACGCCGTCGTCGCGTCGACCGGCCTCCAGATCGCCGCCCGCACCGTGGCGGAGAAGCGGGGCATACCGTACGTGTTCTCGGCGTTCTGCCCGGCGGCCCTTCCCTCGCCGCAGCACGCTCCGCTGCCGCTGCCAGCCCTCGGGGAGGTGCCCGCGCCCGCGTCGGCCGACAACCGCGAGCTGTGGGCCGCCAACCAGCGGCACGTCAACGACACCTTCGGCGCGCCGCTCAACGCGCTCCGGGCGACGATCGGACTGGTTCCGGTCGAGGACGTCAGCGCCCACATCCACACCGACCAGCCGTGGCTGGCGGTCGACCGGACGCTGGCGCCCTGGCCGGACGCCGCCGACCGGGCCGTCTACCAACCGGGCGCCTGGCTCCTGCCGGACGAGCGGGCGCTGCCGCCCGAGTTGACGGCCTTCCTGGACGCCAGCGACGAGCCGTGCGTCTACGTCGGATTCGGCAGCGTCGCCGCACCCCCGGGTCTGCTGGAGACGGCCGTCCAGGCGGTGCGCGCGGTCGGCTGCCGCCTGGTCGTCTCCCGGGGCTGGGCGCCCCTCTCGCTGGCCGTCCGGGCGCCCGACTGCCTGGTCGTCGGCGAGGTGAACCAGCAGGAGCTGTTCAAGCGGGTGGCCGCGGTGGTCCACCATGGCGGCTCGGGCACCACGACCACGGCCGCGCGGGCCGGGACGCCGCAGGTCGTCATCCCGCAGGTCTACGACCAGCACTACTTCGCGCGCCGCGTGTCCGCGCTCGGCATCGGCGGCGCACACCCCGGCGCGGTACCGACCGTCGAGTCGCTGACCGCGGCTCTCAGCGCCGCACTACGGCCCGAGGTGGCCGCCCGCGCCGGGGCGTTCGCCGCCGCCGTCAGCACCGACGGAGCCCAGGTCGCCGCGGAGCGGTTGACCATCACCCTGCGGAGCTGAGCCGGGTCACCGGCGGGTCAGCCGCGACGACCCGCCGGCGGGCGGACACGTGCCGGCCGGGCGGCACCGGGGAGGGGGCGGCGCGCGGCCGAACCAGCCGCCACCCTGGCCACCGCGCGGGCGCGCCACGACATCCGGCACAGGTCCGGGTTGCGCATGGCCGCGGGTACCGTGGTGTGACTCGACGACGGTGGAGGTGGCTCGTGGTGCGGTTCGGGTTGTTCGGCACCGGTCACTGGGCGGCCGAGACGCACGCCGCGGCGCTGCACGCGCACCCGGGGGTCGCGTTCGCCGGCGTGTGGGGCCGGGACCCGCGCAAGGCCGCGGCCCTGGCCGAGCGGTACGGAGTGTCGACGTTCGACGACGTCGACGCGCTCATCGACGCCTGCGACGCGGTCGCCGTGGCCCTCCCGCCGGACGTCCAGGCCGGCATCGCGGTCCGCGCGGCCACCGCCGGCCGGCACCTGCTGCTGGACAAGCCGCTCGCGTTGAGCGTCGCCGACGCCGACCGGGTGGTCGACGCCGCACAGACGGCGGGCGTCGCCTCGGTGGTCTTCTTCACCGGCCGCTACCGGCCGAACATCGCCGCTTTTCTCGCCTCGACGGCCGCCGTCGGCGGGTGGCACACTGCCAAGGCGATCCGGTTCGGCTCCATCTTCCAGCCCGGCAGCCCCTACGGGGCCTCGCCCTGGCGCCGGGAGCACGGCGCGCTGTGGGACATCGGCCCGCACGCGCTGTCGCTCGTCCTGCCGGTGCTCGGCCGGGTCACCCGCGTCGCCGCGATGGACGGGCCGCGTGGGCTCGTCCACCTGCTCCTCACCCACGACGGGGGCGCGACCAGCATGGTGGCGCTGACCTTGGACGCCCCGCAGGAGGCGGTGAGCCAGGAGTTCGTCTTCTACGGCGAGAACGGCGTGGAGACCGTTCCGGCCGGCGAGGGCGACTCGACGACCGCCCTCGGGGTGGCGATCGACCAGCTGCTGGAGGAGATCGGCTCGGGCAGCCGGGACCACCGCTGCGACGTGCGCTTCGGCCGCGAGGTCGTGGCCGTGCTCGCCGCCGCCGAGACCGCCCGCGCCGAGGGCCGCACCGTCGACCTGCCGAGCTGAGGTCAGGCCAGCGGGTTCAGGGCCTCGCTCAGCTCGGCGGGGGAGTCGAACTCCTCCGCCGGCAGGGCCCGGAGCGTCTGGAGCATCGCCGTGCTGACCCCGTTCTCCTGGCCCCAGCGGATCAGGTCCTCCCGGGAGACCGGGTAGTCGAGCCCGGCCAGGTACTCCTGCAACTGCACGCCGGTGACGGTCATGCCGGCGGCCTACCCGCTCAGCCCGCCGGCACACGCCCGCCGATCGACGTTCGGCGGTTTGCTCCGGCGGCGCGCCGGGTAGCCGCCGGCATGCTGGTTCAGCGGCTCGGCGCGCCGAGCGACTTCGACCCGTTGCTGGAGCGCGTCCGGGACGCCCGGATCGTGATGATCGGCGAGGCGACGCACGGCAACTACGACTACTACCGTCTGCGCGAACAGCTCACCCGCCGGCTCATCGCCGAGTGCGGTTTCTCCTTCGTGGCCGTGGAGGGGGACTGGCCCGACTGCGACCGGGTGCACCGCTCGGTGACCGCCGCCCCGGGCGGGGCCGCCGACCCGCGCGTCGCGCTGGAGCGCTTCGAGCGCTGGCCGACCTGGATGTGGGCGAACGCCGAGGTGGCCCGCTTCTGCTCCTGGTTGCGGGCGTGGAACGTGGAGCGGCCCCAGGACGCCCGGGCCGGCTTCCACGGCCTGGACGTCTACAGCCTGTGGGAGTCCATGCAGGCGATCTTCGACTACCTCGGCGAGGAGGACCCGGGATCGCTGGAGGCGGCGCAGGACGCGTACCGCTGCTTCGAGCCGTACGGCAAGCGGGTCGAGGAGTACGGCATGGCGAGCCGGTTCGTCTCCGCCCGCTGCGAGGAGGAGGTCGTGCGCCTGCTGGCGCGTACCCGCGAACAGGCCGCCGCGGACGGCCCGGACAGCTTCTCGGCCTGGCAGAACGCGGAGGTGGTGGCCGGCGCGGAGCGCTACTACCGGGCGATGGTGGGCGGCGGGCCGGAGTCGTGGAACATCCGGGACACGCACATGACGGACACCCTGGACCGGCTGCTGGAGCGCTACGGCCCGGGCGCGCGGGGCGTCGTCTGGGCGCACAACACGCACATCGGCGACGCCCGGGCCACCGACATGGCCGCCGACGGGATGGTCAACATCGGCCAGTTGGCCCGCGAGCGGCACGGCGCCGACGAGGTCGTCCTGGTCGGCTTCGGCGGCTACCGGGGCACGGTGATCGCGGCGCCCCGCTGGGGTTCGCCGGCCGAGGCGATGGTGGTGCCGCCGGCCCGCCCCGGCTCGGTCGAGCACCGGCTGCACGAGCTGATGCCCGAGCGGGCCGTGCTGGTCTTCGGCGGCGACGACCAGCCCGGCTGGGTCACCGGAACCGCCGACCACCGGGCGATCGGGGTGGTCTACGACCCGTCCTTCGAGTCGTGGGGCAACTACGTGCCGACCCGGCTGGGGGAGCGCTACGACGCCCTCATCTGGTGCGACGAGACCACGGCCCTGCACCCCCTCCCGGCCCTGACCACCCCGGGCGAGATGGAAACCTACCCGGCCGGCGTCTGACCGAGGCCCACCCAGGTCCCGGCGATCATGCAGTCGTGGTGCCCGTTCCCGCCGGGTTCGCCGGTTGTGCGGGGCACCACGACTGCATGATCGACCAAGCGGTGGGTGGGTCAGGGGTGGGCGGGGGACTTCTCGTCCAGGTGGGCGCGGAGGCCCTCGCCCTCGATGTCGACGTTGGGCAGGATCTTGTCCAGCCAACGGGGGAGCCACCAGGCCCGCTTGCCCAGCAGTGACATCACGGCCGGCACGATGGTCATCCGGACCACGAACGCGTCGATGGCGACGCCGATGGCGAGCGCGAAGCCCATCGACTTGATGACCGGGTCGTCGAGGAAGACGAAGCCGCCGAACACCGAGATCATGATCAGCGCGGCGGCGGTCACCACCCGGGCGCCGTGCCCCATCCCGTTGATGGTCGCCTGCTGCGCGGTGTCGCCGTGCACGAAGTCCTCCCGCATCCGGGAGACCAGGAAGACCTCGTAGTCCATCGCCAGGCCGAACAGGATGCCGATCAGCAGGATCGGCAGGAAGCTGACCAGCGGGCCGGGCGTGTCCAGGCCGACCAGGTCGGCGAGGTGGCCCTGCTGGAACACCGCCACGGTGATGCCGAAGGTGGCGGCGACGGTGAGCAGGAAGCCCAGCGCGGCCTTGACCGGCACCAGCAGCGAGCGGAAGACCAGCATCAGCAGCAGCACCGACAGGCCCACCACCAGCAGCAGGTACACCGGCAGGGCGTCGGAGAGCTTCTCGGAGACGTCGATGCCGATCGCGGTCGCCCCGGTCAGCAGCACGTCGACGTCGGGGAACCCGCCCACCTCCGCGCGGACGTCGTTCACCAGGGTCTCGGTGGCCTCGTCGGTCGGGCCGGTCTTCGGCACCACCCCGAGCAGCGCGGTGCGGCCGTCCGGGCTGAGCTGCGGCGGGGCCACCGCGAGGACGTTCTCGGTGCGCTGGATCAGCGCGGTGACCTGCGGAATGGCGGCCGAGGTCGCCTGCGGGGTGTCACCGGCGACCACCACCGCGAGCCGGCCGGTGAAGCCGGGCCCGAAGCCCTCGGTGATCACGTCGTTCGACTCCCGGGCGGCCGAGCCGACCGGCGCGGTGCCCGCGTCGGGCAGCGCCAGCCGCATGTCGGGCGCGGGCAGGGCGAGCAGCCCCAACCCGATCAGCCCGACCAGGATGACCGGCACCCGGAACCGGGTGACGAGGCGCGCCCAGCGGAACCCGAAGCCCGACCGGTCCTCGGCCGGCGGAGTGACCGGGTCGGCGGCGTCGCCCGCCCGGTCCTCGGCCGCGGCGTCCCCGGCCGGCACCGTCGAGCGGCGCTTGCGGGGCAGCACCCGGCGGCCGGCGAAGCCGAGCAGGGCCGGCTGGAGAGTGATCGCGACCAGCACCGCGATGGTGACCGTGCCGGCGGCTGCCAGACCCATCACCGTCAGGAACGGGATGTTCACGACGGCCAGCCCGGCCAGCGCGATGACGACGGTGGCGCCGGCGAAGACCACGGCCGAGCCGGCGGTGCCGACCGCGCGGCCCACCGCCTCGTCCGGTGGCAGCCCCTCCATCAGGTTCTGCCGGTAGCGGGAGGTGATGAAGAGCGAATAGTCGATGCCGACCGCGAGGCCGAGCATCAGGGCGAGGATCGGCGCGGTGCTGCTCAGGTCGACCACGCTGCTGATCGCGAAGAGACCCGCCATGCCGACGCCCACGCCGATCAGCGCGTTGAGCATCGTCATCCCGGCCGCCACCAGCGAACCGAAGGTGACCACCAGGACGATCGCGGCGACCGCCACGCCGATGACCTCGGTCGAACCGACCTCCGGCACGCTGCTGAGCACCTCGCCGCCGGGCGCGACCTCCCAGCCCTGGGCCTCGGCCCGCTCGCCGACCTTCTCGTACGCCTCGCGCTGGGCGTCGGTCACCTCGTCGGCGCCGGTGGCGAACTGGACCTGGACCAGCGCGTACCGGCCGTCGGGGGAGACCGCCCCCACCTGGAACGGGTCGACGGCGCCGACGACGCCGGGCAGAGTGGCGGCCTCCTGGGTGAGTTCCTTCACCACGGCCTGCCCCTGCGGGCTGGCGAGCACGCCGTCGGCCGGCGCCCTGACCGCGATCGTGCCGGTCGCGCCGCTCGCCGCCGGGAACTGCTCGGCGAGCAGGTCCAGGGCGCGCTGCGACTCGGTGCCGGGCATGGTGAAGTTGTCGGCTATCGGGCCGCGCAGGGTCGCGGCGGCGAGGCCGAGACCGACGAGTACGACGAGCCAGATCGCCGCGACGAGTCGCCGCCGGCGCATCGAGCCCCGGCCGAGCCGGTAAAGCAGGGTGGCCATGAGTTCCTTGTCCTCGGTCGTGGATTGTTGGGTACGGATCAGTCGACGGGCTCCAGTGCCCGCCGGGTGAGCGCCAGCAGGGCGGCGCGCAGTTCCTCGTCGGGTACGTCGACGAACTCCCCGCAGGTCTCGGAGATGCCGGCGAGCAGCACCAGCGCCACGATCCGGGCGGACGGGCGTTCCGGGTGCCCGGCGAGCGCGTCGACCAGTCGCTCGGACATCCGCTGGATGTGCGCGAAGGCGGGCTGCTTGAGCAGCTCCGGGAACTCGCCCCGCAGCAGGGCGATCTCGCGGCGGAATCGGACCGCGAGGTCGACGAAGCCCTCGGCGGCGACCCGTTGGGCGTCCGCGCCGCGATGCGCGCGGATCCGCTCGTCGAGCGCCTGGAGGACGTCGATCGCCGGGGCCATCAGCTCGGTGAGGATGGCTTCCTTGTTGGCGAAGTGGTAGAGCACCGCCGCCTTGGAGCAGCCCACCTCGCCGGCGATGTCCTGCAACGAGGTGCCCCGGTAGCCGGTCGTCGCGAAGCGTCGGGCCGCCGCCGCAAGGATCTCGTCGTGCGTCTCCGGAACCATCCGCGCCATGCCGGTCCACCTCCCCGACCAGCATGCCTGACCGATCGGTCAGACCCTGACCGATCGGTCAGATGGAGGGCGTGGCGTTCCCCACACGCGGCCGGGGTTTACCGCTCAGGTACGGGCGGGAGGTCCCCGCCGTGCGCCCGGTCGTACGTGGCCCGGGCGTCGGCGATCGCGCTGCGGTGCCGTTCCGCCCAGTGGGTCAGGGCCACCAGCGACTCGTGGAGCTCCAGCGCGATCGGGGTGGCGGTGTACTCCACCTTCGGCGGGACGGTCGGATGGACCTTCCGGTGCAGCAGCCCGTCGCGTTCGAGGTTGCGCAGGGTCAGGGTGAGCATCCGGCGGCTGATCCCCTCGACGCGGCGTTCCAGCTCCGTGAAGCGCACCGGGCCCTGGGAGGCGGCCACGAGGATGCCGATGCTCCACTTGCCGCCCACCCGGTCGAGCACCTCGCGGACCGTGCACGCCGTGGCCCGACCGGGGGCGACCGCCCCGCACGCCTCGGACGCCCGCCCGGCGGTGACAGCGCTGTTCCCCTGCGACACGCCCATGCCTCCTTCACGCTCCGCCCTCATGGTCACAGAGGGTGTCCCCGCCGACAAACCGCGTCGCCCGTGCGCCGCCGGCGGCGGAAGCGGCCAGGTCCATCGACACGGAATTGGGGCTGCGCCCCGGGCGCCGGTCCACCGAGAATCGGCGTCTTCCTCGCCGGCGGCGACCCCGCCGCCCTGCTCCCGGAGGCGGTCCGCCGGGCCACCCGCTACCTCGCCGCCGGCGCGGACTGCGTCTACCCGATCCTGCTCGCCGACCCGGCGATCCTGGCCGAGCTGGTGGCCGCCGTGCCCGGGGCGGTGAACGCGCTCGCCCGCCCCGGCGCCCCCACGGTGCCGGAGCTGGCCGCGCTCGGGGTGGCCCGGGTCAGCTACGGCGGGGGCCTGTACGCCGCCGCCCGCGGGCACACGCAGCGGATGCTCGACGTCGTCCGGGCCGGCGGCGATCCGTTCGCGGCGGTTCGCCCCGCCGCGTCCGGTTGACCGCCGGCCCCCGGGCCGCGAAGGTGGTCGGATGAGTGGCGCTGACGAGACCCGGGACGGGGTGTCGCTGACCAACCTCGACCAGCCGTTGTTCGACGGCGCCGACGCGACCAAGCGGGACCTGGTCGACTACCTCGACGCGGTGCACGAGCGGATCCTGCCGCAGTTGCGGGGCCGGCCGCTGTCGGTGATCCGGGTCCGGCCGGGGCAGCCGCCGTTCATGCAGAAGAACCTGCCGAAGTACACGCCGGACTGGGTGGCCCGCACGCCGGTCTGGGCCGAGGCGTCGCACCGCGAGATCTCGTACGCGCTCTGCGACGACCGGCGCACCCTGCTCTGGTTCGCCAACCAGCGCGCGGTGGAGTACCACCCCACCCTGGCCACGGTCGACGACCTGCACCGCCCCACCCACCTGGTGCTGGACCTCGATCCGCCGGAGGGGGACTCCTTCGCGCTGGCGGTCGCCGCCGCGCGGCTGGTCCGGCAGGCGCTCGCCGACGCGGGGCTCGCCGGCGCGGTCAAGACCAGCGGGGCCAAGGGCGTGCACGTCTTCGTGCCGGTGGCGCAGGGCGCCACGGTGGAGGACATGGCCGCCGCGACCCGGGCGGTGGCGGCCCGCGCCGAACGGCTGGACCCGGCGCTGGCCACCACCGCCTTCATCCGCGAGGACCGGGGCGGCAAGGTGTTCGTCGACTCGACCCGGTCCGGCGGGGCGACCGTGGTGGCCGCCTACAGTCCCCGGCTGCGGCCGGGCGTGCCGGTCTCCTTCCCGGTCGACTGGGCCGACCTGGGCGACGTGACCCCGGCCGACTTCACCATCCGCACCGCCCCGGCGCTGACCGCCGGACGCGACCCCTGGGCCGAGCGGCTGCCCGCGCCGCAGCGGCTCCCGGCGGACCTGGTCGCGGAGGGGCACACCATCCCGGTCGCCCGGGTGCAGGCCATGCACGAGGGCAAGCGCCGGGCCCGCGCCCGCCGCGCCGCCGGCTGACGTACGCGCATCAGCCCCGCCCGTCACCGGCGGCCCTGCCGATGCCCGTCACCGCTGCCGTCGCCGTCGCTCGCCCCGTCGTCTGTCGCCCGTCACCGCCGCCGTCGTTCGCCCCGTCGTCTGTCGCCCGTCACCGCCGCCGTCGTTCGCCCGTCGTCCGTCGTCCGTCGCCCGTCGCCCGTCGCCCGCCCGGGCTACGTCGGGAGGCGACGCCCGGCCGCGCGGACAAGCGACCGGTCCGCGCCGCCGTACGTCCACAGGCGACCCCGCCTTCACGCCGTCGGGCGGCAGACGGGCCGCGGCGGCCCACCTAGCGTCGACGACGACCCAGCGGACGACGCCGGGACGACCCGGCCGACGGCGCCGGGACGGCGTCGACGGATCGGCAGGAGGACCCATGACCCGCGACAGGCTCATCTGGGCGGTGCTCGTCGTTCTGGTGTGGACGGCGATGATGTCGTTCGGCGGCGTCGCCGCCGAGACCGTGATGCTCTACCCGAACATCTTCGGGGACCCGCCGGCGTCGCTGGACCGGGCCCGCGAGTTCCTGGTGGCGGGCGGCCCGAGTGACTACTTCCCGCCGCTCGGCGCTACCGTCGTGCTCGCCTGCCTCGCCGCGGCGGTGCTGACCTGGCGCGACCGCCGGCTGCGCTGGTGGATCGCTGGCGCGGCCGTGGTCTTCGTCGCCTGCGAGTTCCTGTTCTCCGTGTTCTTCTTCTGGCCGCGCAACGAGATCATGTTCGTCGACCCGGTCGGCACGCACTCCCCGCAGTACCTGCGTGAGGTGGCGGCCGAGTTCGTCGCGGGGCACCGGGTGCGCCTGGTGGGCGGAGCGGTGACGGCGGCCCTGGCGTTCACCGCGCTGCTGCGCTGGGCGACGGCACCTCGGACCTGACGTGGACAGGCGAACGGGGTGGACGCTCGGCGTCCACCCCGTTCGATCGTTGTCTGGTGTGCCCCCGGCAGGATTCGAACCTGCGCCCCCGCCTCCGGAGGGCGGTGCTCTATCCCCTGAGCTACGGGGGCTCAGCGACTGGAGAAGACTAGCAAACGTCTCCCCCGAACACCGAATCGGTATCCGGTGCGCGCCCTCGTGTCGCCCCGCCCTGCCGATGTCGGTCGCCGGAGGACCGGCGACCGGTGCCACCCTGTTCCACCTGCACCCGGACGCCGCTGCCAACAACCCCCCCCCGGCTGGCACGAGTGGAACCTCACGGGTGTTTCCGGGCACCGGATACACCCCTGACGTTCCACTCGCCAACGCCACTCGCGCGGGTGGTCAGGCGGCGACGGGGCGGCCGCAGCTCGGCAGCGGGTGCAGCACGATGCGGCGGGGCAGGCGGCGGGGCCACTCGCTGCGGGGCCAGGAGCCGTCGACGATCAGGTGCACGGTCCGCTGCTCCTCGCCGCTGAGCCGCAGCACGAAGTCGCGCGGGAGCGGCGGGTCGACCGACGGGGTGGTGATCATGAAGCGCACCCGGCCGCGGGAGGAGACGGCGGAGATGACGTCCGCCGCCGGCATCGTGCCCCGCAGGCGTACGCGGCCGATCCAGTAGACCTCGGCGAGGTGCTCCTGCGCCGCCCGGGTGATGGCCGGGTACTCGCTGCGCACCCAGCGTTCCACCGCGCCGACGCAGAGGCCGCAGGCCCGTTCCCGGGGCTCCCGGGGGCCCAGCCCCCAGGCCCGCAGGTACGCGCCCACCGCCCCGGCGTCCATGGACGGCTCGAAGCGGTGCTGGATGAGGGCGTGCAGGCTCTGCCGCGTCCACAGCTCCTCGTCCAGGCCCAGCTCGTCGGGATGGACGCCCCGCAGGACGTCGATGAGTTCGAGCTCCTGTTCGCGGCTGAGCGTTCCCGGCTCGCCCTGCCGCTGTCCGCGACGGACGGCTGCCACCGCCCCGTCACCGCCGATGGTGTGGCGCCGGCACCAGCTGGTGACCGAACGCCGCGCGTCTCTCAGTGCAACCCCCACGTCCTGCGCAACGAGCCCGAATCGCAACTGGTCACGATATGTGTGGAGAAAACTCTCTTAGTGTCGCAATGGGGTAGATGGCGCAGGAGATCGCTTAGCACTCAAAGCGGACAGGGAGGCGTGGGCGGCCTCTCTCGCCGCCCAACCAGCGCGCGTGACCTGCAGCATCGTGCTTACAGCCGGAGCAGGGGTCGGCGCGGCTGGCCGGCGCCCTGCGGGGGCTGGGATGGCGAGAGGTCCGCGTCGGCCGGGTGAAGCGGCGGCGACGCGGACCTCTCGATCGGGCGACGGTGCGGTGGCGGCGGGGTCAGCCGCCCAACCGCTTCAGCGCGTTCTGGAGATTCGTGAGGTCGTTGCGCTGGGTGTTCTTCATGGTCTGCGCGGTCCTGACGACGTCGGGCTCGTCGCTGACGTCGAGGATGCCGTCGATCATGTGGATGCCGCCCAGGTGATGCTTGATCATCAGTTGCAGGAAGAGGACGTCCAGCTCCCGGCCCTCGGCCGCGTGCAGCTTCGCCATCTCCTCGGGGGTGGCCATGCCCGGCATGAGGCCGTTCCTGACCAGGCCGGCGCCGTCGGACATCCACGACATCGGCGGCTGGCTGCCCGCCGGGTCGAGCCCCCACGAGCGCAGCCACGTGTGCATCGTGCCGATCTCGCCCTGCTGGGAGGTGGCGATGTCGCCGCCGATGCTGCGGACCTCCGGATCGCTGCCCTTGTCGAAGGCGACCAGGCCCATCTCCACCGCCTGCGCGTGGTGGGTCAGCATGTCCCGGGCGAATCCCGCCTCCGCCGAGGCGTCGCCCGGCCGGGTGAGCCGGGGGGTCAGCATGCCACCGGCGTACCCGAGGAGCAGCCCGACCACGACGGCCAGGGCCAGCGCGGCCGTGCCCCAGCGGGCCGGCGACCGCCGTTCCTCCGGAGCCGGGCTGGCCGGCTCGCTGGTCGCGGTCATGGTCGGGATGCTCATCGCTCTCCTCAGCCCTGCGGCATCTGCTGGGCGTCGTCGCGCGGCGTGGTGCCGGTGGCGGTGATGCCCTGGCTGCACAGCGCGGTCGGCCCCTCGATCGAGGCGTTGACCTTCAGCGTCTTGATGAACTCGTCGATGCGGCCGTCGTCGGCGTTGTCGACCTTGAGCTGGTAGCCCCACGCCTGGAGCGAGATCGGCTTGTCCAGCCCCTCGAACGGGCTGAGCATCAGCTTCTCCTTGCCCCGCACCTTGTCGGCGAGCTTCGTCACCTGGTCGGCGGGCAGGTCCGGGCGGTAGGTGATCCAGACCGTGCCGTGCTCCAGGCTGTGCACCGCGTGCTCGTTGGCGATCTGGGCGGGGTAGACGTCGCCCATGCAGTTCTGCCAGGCCGCGTTGTGCGGGCCGGCCACCGGCGGGAGCACCGTGTAGGTGAGGGGCCCCGTCTTGTGGTTGCCGCCGGACACGAGGTCCTTGTCCTTCTCGCGGTAGTTGACGATGCCGTCGATCGCGTCCGCCCGGTCCTCCCAGGGCTTGGCGCCCTGGAACGTCGCCCAGGCGCCGTAGCCGATGATCGCCACGGCCAGCACACCCACGGCGACGAAGAGCGCGATCGGCCCCCACGAGCGGCCCTGGCTCACCTTGACCGGGGCGATGGGCTTGCGGCTCTTGCCCCCGGCGCCGGGGCGGGTGCCCGTCGGCTTGCCGGACCCGGCCTTGGCGCCGGTGGATCCGGTCTTCGCGCCGGTGGAACCGGGCTTGGCGCCGCCGGACCCGGTCTTGGCGCCTGCTGCCGGCCGGCCCGCTGCCGGCTTCTTGCCGGTGCTGACCACGTTCGGGCGCCGCTCGGGGCCGCCACCCGGTGTGCTGATGCTCATCGTGCCTCGTCAGGTCGGTCGGTCAGGGGATCCGGCGGGCCGGTCTCACACACTGGGTCGCCGCCGCGGGTGCCGAGTCTACCCCCGATAACATGGATCGGTGACTCCCGCAGAACTCGCCGAGGTCGTCCTATCCGCAGCCCACGCCGTCTTCACCGAGCGTGGCCTGGACCGCTCCGCCCTGCCGGAGCGGACGGCGGTCGAGCGACCTCGCAGCCCCGAGCACGGCGACTACGCCTCCACGCTGGCCCTCCAGCTCAGCAAGAAGGTGGGCGTCCCGCCGCGCGAGCTGGCCACGGCCCTCGCCGAGCAGCTCGGCCGGGCCCCGGGGGTCAAGTCGGTGGAGATCGCCGGCCCGGGCTTCCTCAACATCCGGCTCGACGCGGCCGCCGCCGGCCAGCTCGCCCGCACGATCGTGGAGGCGGGCGAGGCGTACGGGCGCAGCGACCGGCTCGCCGGGCAGCGGATGAACCTGGAGTTCGTCTCGGCGAACCCGACCGGCCCGGTGCACATCGGCGGCGTCCGCTGGGCGGCCGTCGGCGACGCGCTGAGCCGGCTCCTGCGCGCCACCGGCGCCGAGGTCGGGACGGAATACTACTTCAACGACGCGGGCTCCCAGATCGACCGGTTCGCCCGGTCGCTGCTCGCCGCCGCGAAGGGCGAGCCGGCCCCCGAGGACGGGTACGCCGGGGCGTACATCAGCGAGATCGCCGACGCCGTCCGGGGCATCCGCCCCGACGTGCTGGAGCTGGACGACGCCGCCGCCCAGGAGGTCTTCCGGGTCGAGGGCGTGCAGCTCATGTTCGCCGAGATCAAGTCCTCGCTGCGCGGCTTCGGGGTGGAGTTCGACACCTACTTCAACGAAAAGGACCTGCACGACCGGGGCGAGCTGGACCTGGCCCTCCAGCGGCTGCGTGACCAGGGCCACCTCTACGAGTCCGACGGCGCGACCTGGCTGCGCACCACCGACTTCGGCGACGACAAGGACCGGGTGCTGCGCAAGTCCAACGGCGAGTGGACCTACTTCGCCGCCGACTGCGCCTACTACCTGGACAAGCGGGAGCGCGGCTTCGACCGCGTCGTGATCATGCTGGGCGCCGACCACCACGGCTACATCGGCCGGATGAAGGCGATGGCCGCCTGCTTCGGCGACGACCCGGAGCGCAGCCTGGAGATCCTGATCGGCCAGCTGGTCAACCTGGTCCGCGACGGCGCCCCGGTCCGGATGAGCAAGCGGGCCGGCACGGTGGTGACCCTGGAGGACCTGGTCGACGCGATCGGCGTGGACGCCTCCCGCTACGCGCTCGCCCGCTACTCCAGCGACTCCCCGATCGACATCGACGTCGAGCTGTGGACCCGGGCCACCCGCGACAACCCGGTCTACTACGTGCAGTACGTGGCGGCCCGGACGGCCAGCGTGGGCCGCAACGCCGCCGAGGTGGGGCTGACCCGGGGCGACGCCGAGGCGTTCCGCCCCGATCTGCTCGGCCACGAGAAGGAGAACGAGCTGCTCAAGGCGCTCGCCGAGTTCCCCGCCGTGGTCGCTGCGGCGGCCGAGCTGCGCGGCCCGCACCGGGTGGCCCGCTACCTGGAGGAGCTGGCCGGGGCATACCACCGGTTCTACGACGAGTGCCGGATCCTGCCGCGCGGCGACGAGGAGACCACCGACCTGCACCGGGCCCGGCTCTGGCTGAACGACGCCACCCGCACCGTGATCGCCAACGGCCTGCGCCTGCTGGGCGTCTCGGCCCCGGAAAGGATGTAGGAGCGGTAATGCGTGCTCACGAGGCCGGTGCGCTGCACGGTGACATCGGCAGCCGGGGGCCGTCCTGGCTGCGTACCCCGGCCGACGTCAACGCCCTGGTGCCGGCGCTGTGGCCGCGCAACGTCACCCGCGACGGCGACGGTGTGCTCGCCGTGGCCGGCCTCGGCGTCCGCGACCTCGCGGCCGAGTTCGGCACCCCGGTGTACGTCCTCGACGAGGACGACCTGCGGTCCCGCGCCCGGGACTTCCGCACCGCCTTCGACGGCGTCGACGTCTACTACGCCGGCAAGGCGTTCCTCTGCCGGGCCGTGGTGCGGATGATCGCCGAGGAGGGCCTGCACCTCGACGTGTGCACGGGGGGCGAGCTGGCCACCGCGCTGTCGGCCGGGATGCCGCCCGAACGGATCGGCTTCCACGGCAACAACAAGTCGGTGACCGAGCTGACCCGGGCGCTCGACGCCGGGGTCGGCCGGATCATCCTCGACTCGTCCGACGAGATCGGCCGCCTCACCGCGCTCGCCCGCGAGCGGGGCGTCCGCCCCCGGGTGCTGATCCGGGTCACGGTCGGCGTCGAGGCGCACACCCACGAGTTCATCGCCACCGCCCACGAGGACCAGAAGTTCGGCTTCTCCCTCGCGGGCGGGGCGGCGGCCGAGGCGGCCTTCCGGGTGCTCGACGAGGGCGTCCTGGAGCTGCGCGGCCTGCACTCGCACATCGGCTCGCAGATCTTCGACGCCAGCGGCTTCGAGGTCTCCGCCCGCCGGGTGCTCGGCCTCCAGGCGCAGATCCGCGACGCGCGCGGGGTGGAGCTGCCCGAGCTGGACCTCGGCGGTGGCTTCGGCATCGCGTACACGACGCAGGACGACCCGGCCGCCCCGCAGGACCTCGCGAAGCGGCTGCGCCGGATCGTCGAGGCCGAGTGCGCCGCCGAGCGGCTGGCGGTCCCGCACCTGTCGATCGAGCCGGGCCGGGCGATCGTCGGGCCGGCCGTGTTCACCCTCTACGAGGTCGGCACGGTGAAGTCCGTGCCGGTAGGCACTGGTGGTGGTGACGGCGCGGACGGGCGTCGTGCCTACGTCAGCGTCGACGGCGGGATGAGCGACAACATCCGTACCGCGCTCTACGACGCGTCCTACTCCGCGACGCTGGCGTCCCGGGCGTCGGCCGCCGAGCCGCTGCTCGCCCGCGTGGTGGGAAAGCATTGTGAGTCCGGGGACATCGTGGTGAAGGATGAATTCCTGCCCGCCGACGTGCAGCCCGGAGATCTTGTCGCGGTGCCGGGCACCGGCGCCTACTGCCGGAGCATGGCCAGCAACTACAACCACGTGCCCCGCCCCCCGGTGGTCGCGGTGCGCGACGGCCAGGCGCGCCTGATCGTCCGGCGGGAGACCGAAGAGGACCTGCTGGCATTGGACGTGGGATGACATCACCTGTGCGCCTGGCACTGCTCGGCTGCGGCACGGTCGGTAGCGAGGTGGTCCGGCTGCTGCACGAGCAGGCGGCCGACCTCGCCGCCCGGATCGGCGCCCCGCTGGAGATCGCCGGCATCGCCGTACGCCGTCTCGGCCGTGATCGGGGCGACCTGCCCGTCGACCCGGCCCTGTTCACCACCGACGCGCTCGGCCTGATCAAGCGCGACGACGTCGACGTGGTGGTCGAGGTGGTCGGCGGCATCGAGCCGGCGCGGGGCTGGCTGGTGGAGGCGCTGCGGGCCGGCAAGAGCGTGGTCACGGCCAACAAGGCGCTGCTCGCCGAGGACGGCGCCGCCCTGCACGACGCGGCGGCCGAGGGCGGCGGCGACCTCTACTACGAGGCGTCCGTGGCGGGGGCGATCCCGCTGCTGCGCCCGCTGCGCGAGTCGCTGCACGGCGACCGGATCAACCGGGTCACCGGCATCGTCAACGGCACCACCAACTTCATCCTCTCCGCCATGGACGCCACCGGCGCCGGCTTCGCGGAGGCGTTGGAGGAGGCCACCGAGCTGGGCTACGCCGAGGCCGACCCGACCGCCGACGTGGAGGGCTTCGACGCGGCGGCCAAGGCGGCCATCCTCGCTTCGCTGGCCTTCCACACCCGGGTCGGCGCGGCCGACGTGCACCGCGAGGGCATCACCGAGGTCACGGCGGCCGACGTGGCCAGCGCCAAGGCGATGGGCTGCACCATCAAGCTGCTCTGCATCGCCGCCCGGGGCGCCGACGCCGCCGGCCGGGAGACGGTCAGCGTGCGGGTGCACCCGGCGATGATCCCGCTGGGCCACCCGCTGGCCAGCGTCGGCGACGCGTTCAACGCCGTCTTCGTCGAGGCCGAGGCGGCCGGGCCGCTGATGTTCTACGGCCGGGGCGCGGGCGGCGCGCCGACGGCCAGCGCGGTGCTGGGCGACGTGGTGGCGGTCTCCCGCAACCGGCTCGCCGGGGTGCGCTCGGCCAGCGAGAGCGCGTACGCCGACCTGCCGGTGCGGCCCATGGGGGAGGCGCTGACCCGCTACCACATCAGCCTCGACGTGGCCGACCGGCCGGGTGTGCTGGCGGCGGTGGCCGGCGTGTTCGCCCGGCACGACGTGTCGATCGCCACCGTGCGGCAGGGCCCGGCGGGCGGCGGCGCGGCGGGTCGGGGCGAGGACGCCGACCTGGTGATCGTCACCCACGTGGCGCCGGACGCGGCGCTCGCCGCCACCGTGCGGGAGCTGCGCGGGCTGGACATCGTCCGCTCGGTGGCGAGCGTGCTGCGGGTCGAGGGCGGGCTCTGAGCGGTCCGCCCGCGGGGCCGCGCGGCCAGACGGTCCGGTCGTGTTCCGGTGACGGGAGCGGAGCGGCCCGCGGCTGCCGGCGGTGCGTGCCGGGCGGGCCGGGGTCCGTTCGTCGCCCCGGCCCGGCGGGGCGAGCGCTTCCGCGTCTCGCCTGATGGTTAACTGCGGGTGCGCCGGCGGGCACACGGCGAGACTGGTCCAGGCTGGAGGCGTACCCGACTCGGCGGGACGGTAGAGGCGAGGGAGAACGACATGTGGCGGGGTCTGATCGACGCGTACCGGGACCGGCTGCCGGTCACCGACGCCACCCCGGTCGTGACCCTGCACGAGGGGAACACCCCGCTGCTGCCCGCGCCGGTGCTCTCCGCCCGGCTCGGCTGCGACGTGCACCTGAAGGTGGAGGGCGCCAACCCGACCGGCTCGTTCAAGGACCGGGGCATGACCCTCGCGGTCTCCAAGGCGGTCGAGGCCGGCAACAAGGCGATCATCTGCGCCTCCACCGGCAACACCAGCGCCTCCGCGGCGGCGTACGCGGCCCGCGCCGGCCTGACCTGCGCGGTGCTCGTGCCGCAGGGCAAGATTGCGCTGGGCAAGCTGGCCCAAGCGCTCGTGCACGGGGCGAAGCTGCTCCAGGTCACCGGCAACTTCGACGACTGCCTGTCGCTGGCCGCCAAGCTCGCGCAGGACTACCCGGTCGCCCTGGTCAACTCGGTCAACATCGACCGGCTGCACGGCCAGAAGACGGCCGCGTTCGAGATTGTCGAGGCGTTGGGCGACGCGCCCGACATCCACTGCCTGCCGGTCGGCAACGCCGGCAACGTCTCCGCCTACTGGATGGGCTACTCGGAGGACCTGCGGGACGGCAACGCCACCCGCACCCCGAAGATGTACGGCTTCCAGGCGGCCGGCGCCGCCCCGATCGTCACCGGGGAGGTGGTCCGCGAGCCGTCCACGATCGCCACCGCCATCCGGATCGGCAATCCGGCGAGCTGGACCAGGGCGCTCGACGCCCGGGACTCCTCGGGCGGGCTGATCGCCGCCGTCACCGACCGGGAGATCCTGGCCGCGTACCGGCTGCTGGCCCGCGAGGTCGGGGTCTTCGTCGAGCTGGGCAGCGCGGCCAGCGTGGCCGGCCTGCTCCAGCAGGCCGCCGCCGGTCGGGTCCCGGCCGGCTCGACGGTGGTCTGCACGGTCACCGGCCACGGCCTGAAGGACCCGGAGTGGGCGATCTCCACCGCGCCCGTGCCGACCACCATCGCCAACGACCCGCTGGCCGCCGCCCGCTGCCTCGACCTCGCCTGAACCGCTGGCGGATCGGCCTCGCCTGAGCCGCCGGCGGATCGGCGCCGGTCGAGGTCGACGGGAGGAAAAACGGGGCGGCGCAGGCGAGTCCTGTGCATCGGACTGGGGCAGGGTCGGCCGGGGCCGGTCGGGCCGGGTGGGGGAGAATCCGGTACCCCCGCCAATCGCCTTTTCCAGGAGTGAGTCACGCCGATGTCGCTGCTCGCCAGATTCAGCCTCGCCAACCGAGGGCTGATCGCCCTCATCGCGGTGGTGACCACGCTGTTCGGGGCGTTCGCCGTACCGTCACTGAAGCAGCAGCTCCTGCCGTCGCTGGAGTTCCCGGCGGCCTTCATCGTGGCGGTCTACCCCGGCGCCGGGCCCGAGGTCGTCGAGTCGCAGGTCACCGAGCCGATCGAGAACGCCCTCCAGGGCATCCCCGGGCTGGACCAGGTCACCTCGACCTCCCGCGAGGGCTCCACGACCGTCCAGGTCCAGTACGAGTTCGGCACCGACCTGGACGACGTGGTCAACAAGATGCAGACCGCGCTCAACCGGATCGACGCGCAGCTGCCCGAGGGAGTCGACCCGCAGGTCATCGCCGGCAGCACCGACGACCTGCCCGCGGTGGTGCTCGCCGCCTCCGGCGGTGCCGACCAGCGCGTCCTCGCGGAGAAGCTGCGCGCCACGGTGGTGCCCGAGTTGGAGGCGATCGAGGGGGTGCGGACGGTCGACCTGACCGGCGCCCGCGACGACGTCGTGGTGGTCACCCCGGATCCGGCCAAGCTGGCGGCGGCGAAGCTCCAGCCGACCGCCCTCGGCGCGGCGTTGAAGACCAACGGCGTGACGGTGCCGGCCGGCGCGGTGACCGACGGCACCCGCGCGCTCCCGGTGCAGGTCGGTACCCGGCTCGCCACGCTGGACGACCTCCGGGGCGTCGTGGTCGCGCCGGCGACGGGCCGGGCGGCCCCGATCCGCCTCGGCGACGTGGCCACCGTCGAGCAGCAGCTCGCCCCGGCCACCGCGATCACCCGCACCAACGGCAAGGACAGCCTGGGCATCGCGGTCACCGCCTCCCCGGACGGCAACGCGGTGGAGATCTCCCACGAGATCCGGGACCGCCTCGCCGACCTGCGGGAGGCCTCCGGCACCGAGCTGACCGTCGTCTTCGACCAGGCCCCCTTCGTCGAGAAGTCGATCGAGAGCCTGACCACCGAGGGCCTGCTGGGCCTGGTCATGGCCGTCATCGTCATCCTGGTCTTCCTGCTGTCGGTCCGCTCCACGGTGGTCACCGCGGTCTCCATCCCGCTCTCGGTGGTGGTCGCCCTGATCGCCCTCTGGATCGGCGACTACTCGCTCAACCTGCTCACCCTCGGCGCGCTCACCATCGCGGTCGGCCGGGTGGTCGACGACTCGATCGTCGTGCTGGAGAACATCAAGAGACACCTGGAGTACGGCGAGCCGAAGCGGCAGGCGATCCTTGCCGCCGTCCGCGAGGTGGCCGGCGCGGTGACGGCGTCCACCCTCACCACGGTCGCCGTGTTCGCGCCGATCGCCCTGGTGGGCGGCTTCGTCGGGCAGCTCTTCGCGCCGTTCGCGATCACCGTCACGGTGGCCCTGCTCGCCTCGCTGCTGGTCTCGCTGACCGTCATCCCGGTGCTCGCGTACTGGTTCCTGAAGCCGCCGAGCGGCACGGCGGACGACGCCGCGGTGCGCCGGGCGGCCGAGGAGAAGGAGCTGCGCAACCCGTTGCAGCGGGCGTACCTGCCGGTGATCGGGTTCGCCACCCGCAAGCGGGCCACCCGGTGGATCACGCTGGGGCTCGGCGTGCTCGTGCTGTTCGGCACCTTCGGCCTGTCCCGCCAGCTGGAGACCAACTTCATCGACGACTCCGGCCAGGACACCCTGAGCATCACCCAGGAACTGCCGGCGGGCACCGGCCTGGTCGGCACCGACGCGGCGGCCAAGCAGATCGAGGCGGTGCTGGAGCGCACCGAGGACATCGAGACGTACCAGGTCACGGCGGGCGGCGGGGACAACCCGTTCGGCGGCGGCGGCAACAACGTCGCCAACTGGTCGCTGGCCCTCGGTGACGGGACCGACGCCCAGGAGATGCGGGAGAAGCTGCGCCGGGAGTTCGACGCGCTGGGCCCGGCCATCGGTGAGGTCAGCTTCGGCGCCGGCCAGGGCGGAGCGGCGGCCAACCAGATCGAGGTGGTCGTCCAGGGCACCGACCCGGAGGCGCTGACCCGGGCCGCCGAGGAGGTCCGGTCGGCGATGGCCGGGCTGGCGGGCGTCGAGGACGTCTCCACCAGCCTCGCCACGCGGGTGCCGCGCGTCGACGTCACCGTCGACCGGGTCGCCGCCGGCCGGGTCGGGCTCACCGAGGCCGCCGTCGGCCAGGTGGTGGCCCAGGCGTTCCGGGGTTCGCCCCTGGGGCAGGTCACGCTCGACGACGGGCAGCGGGACGTGGTGCTGCGGTTCGCGGGCAAGCCGCCGACCACGGTGGAGGAACTGCGCGCGATGCCGGTCGGGCCGGTGAAGCTCGACGACATCGCCGACGTCACCCAGACCGAGGGCCCGCAGCAGGTGAGCCGGATCGACGGCGAGCGCAGCGTCTCCGTCACCGGTACGGCCACCGGCTCGAACCTCGGCGCCATCACGCAGGAGTTGCAGAAGAAGCTGGACGGCATCGACGTGCCGGGGGCGAGCTTCGCCATCGGCGGCGTCAGCGCCGACCAGGAGGAGGCCTTCGCCGACCTGGGCCTGGCCGTGCTCGCCGCCATCGCGATCGTGTTCCTGATCATGGTGGCGACGTTCCGGAGCCTGGTCCAGGCGCTGATCCTGTTGATCTCCATCCCGTTCGCGGCGACCGGCGCGATCGGCCTGCTGCTGGCCACCGGCACCCCGATGGGTGTGCCGGCGCTGATCGGCGTGCTCATGCTGGTCGGCATCGTGGTGACAAACGCGATCGTGCTGCTGGATCTCGTCAACCAGTACCGGGCCCAGGGCATGGGGGTCCAGGAGGCGGTGGTCGAGGGCGGCCGGCGCCGGCTGCGACCGATCCTGATGACGGCAATCGCCACCATCTTCGCGCTGCTGCCGATGGCGCTCGGCCTCACCGGGGAGGGCGGCTTCATCTCCAAGCCGCTGGCGATCGTGGTGATCGGCGGGCTGCTCAGCTCGACGCTGCTGACCCTGATCCTGGTGCCGACGCTCTACGCCATGGCGGAGAACACCAAGGAGTCGTTCCGCGCCCGCCGGGCCCGCCGCTCCGGCGGGGTGGTCCCGGCCACCGGCACGGGCGACGGCGACCCGGCCGGCGACGACGGTGGGGCGCCCGCCGCCGCGCCGGTCCCGGTGCCCGCCGCGGGCGGCCCGTCCACCGCCGGCACGGAGGCCACCGGTGCCCCGGCGTCCCGGCCGACGCCGTCGGGCGCGCTGGTGGACGGCACCGACCAGTTCGAGGTGCTGCGGCTGCCGAAGAGCCGCACGTCCCCGCTGCCGCCGGCCGAGTAAGGGCAGTGCGCGAACACCCCCGACGGGTCCCACCCGCCGGGGGTGTTCGCGTTCGGTCAGGTACCCGCCGTACGCCCGGCCCGCCGGTCACCGCCCGGTAGGGTCCCGAACGTGCCGTCCACCGTCTCGGTCCTCACCCACAACCGCAACTTCCGCAATCTGTTCCTCGCCGAGCTGGTGGTCTTCGGCGCCGACTGGTTCGTCATGGTGCCGCTGCTGGTGCTGCTGCCGGACCTGACCGGCAGCGGCGTGTGGGGCGCGCTGGTGCTCGCCGTCGACACCGGGATCGTGGCGCTGCTGCTGCCGTACACGGGCACGATCGCGGACCGGTTCGACCGGCGCAAGATCATGATCATTTCGAACGTCGCGGCCCTGCTCGGCGTGCTGCTGCTGCTCGGCGTCCGCAGCGCGGAGACCGCCTGGCTGGCGATGGCCGGGATCGGCGTGGTGGCGGTCGCCAAGGCGTTCTACTCCCCGGCGGCCCAGGCGGCCCTGCCCAACGTGCTCGACCCCGACGAGCTGGCCGCCGGCAACGCCGTCGCGGGGTCGGCCTGGGGCACCATGACCGTCGTCGGCGCCTCCCTGGGTGGCGTGCTCAGCGCCGCCGTCGGCCCGTACGCCTGCTTCTGGGTGGCGGCGGTGGGCCTGGTGGTCGCCGCGGGCCTGGCCACGCTGATCCGCCGGCCGTTGCAGGCGCCCCGCGACGCGGAGCTGCCCGTGCAGCGGACCTGGCCGGCGATCCGGGAGGCGCTGGGCTACATCGGGCACCGGCCGAGGGTGCTGGCGCTG
Source organism: Micromonospora sp. DT62 (assembly GCF_049847285.1). Lineage (NCBI taxonomy): Bacteria > Bacillati > Actinomycetota > Actinomycetes > Micromonosporales > Micromonosporaceae > Micromonospora > Micromonospora sp. DT62. The sequence goes on along the minus strand of NZ_JBNCOB010000002.1, from coordinate 275,414 downwards.
GTCACCGTGAAGTCGGCGGTGGGCCTCGGCAACGGCGTGCTGACGGTGTTTCCGCTGCTCGCGGCCGTGTACGGCGTGGGCCCCGTCGGCACCGGGCTGCTCTTCGCGGTCCGCGGGGCGGGGGCGCTCGTCGGGCCGATCCTGATGCGTCGGGTGCTGACCAACCGCGCCTGGCTGCTGCCCGGGCTGGCGCTGTCGATGTCCCTCTACGGCCTGGCCTACCTCGGCACCTCGGTCGCCAAGTGGTTCCCGCTGGTGCTGGCTCTGGTCTTCGTCGCCCACTTCGCGGGCGGCAGCAACTGGGTGATGTCGAACTTCGCCCTGCAGGGGGAGGTGCCGGACCGGCTGCGGGGCCGCGTCTTCGCCACCGACATGATGCTGGCGACCCTCGCCGTCTCCGTCAGCCAGCTCGCCGTGGCCGCGGTGGTGGACACCGTGGACGAGCGGGTGGTGCTGGCCAGCTGTGGCCTGGTCACGGTGGTCTACGCGGTCGGCTGGCGGATCGCCACGCGCCGGCTTTCGCTCACGGACCCGGCCGCGCAACCGGCCCCGAGCGCCGCCCGCTGACCCGGCGGCGGCCGACCCCGAGCGCCGCGCGCACGCGCCGCCCGCCGACCCGCCCGGCGGTCAGGGTTGGTCCGTCCCGGCGCCCGTCGGCGCGTCCGGCCGGGACCGACCGCCCCACTGCGCCGGCACGTCGGCCTCGCCCTCCACGGTCCACCCCGGGTCGGTCGGCGGCACCGGCTGGGCGGCGGGCACCGGCGCGGTGGTCGGCACCGGCCCGCCGCCGGCGAGCGGTCGACCGCCGAACGGGCCGGCCTCCGCGCCGCCCGCCCGCCGCCCGACCAGCACCGCCGCGATCAGCAGACCCGTCCCGATCGGGTACGCCAGGGCCTGCACCCCGCCGTAGGCCAGGTTCATGAGCCGGAAGTTCGAGTATCCCCAGTCGAAACTGAACGCGCGGGACAGCAGCAGGATCCAGGCCACGTTGAGCAGTGCGCTGCCCAGCAGCACGCCGAGCCCGGACAGCGCCAGCAGCCGGGGCTTCCGAGGCAGCCGCCCCCCGGCCGTCGCGGCCAGTACGAGCCCGACCAGCAGCACCAGCACGGTGGGCGCCTCGAAGACGAACGTCCTCGCCAGGTACTCGAATTCGCGCATTCCCGCCTCCATCCGCCGTCGGTCGGGCCAGGCTAACGGACCGGCGGCGCCACCACCGTCCGGTGACGAGGCCGTCCGGCCCGGTCCCATCCGGCGGGCGGCGATCCGCCCCGTCGGTGTGCAGCCCTACCATGAGCCCGTGCCGACGAACTTCATCTCCGGCCCGGTCCGGGTCCGGGTCCCCGCCACCAGCGCCAACCTGGGGCCGGGGTTCGACGCCCTGGGGCTCGCCCTGGCGCTGCACGACGACGTGGCCGCCGAGGTGACGGCGGGGGACGTCACGGTGACCGTGGCCGGGCAGGGCGCCGGGGAGTTGCCGGCCGACGACCGGCACCTGGTCGTCCGCGCCATGCGGGCGGCCTTCGACGGGCTCGGCGGGCAGCCGCCCGGGCTGGCGGTGGAGTGCGTCAACCGCATCCCGCAGGCCCGTGGGCTGGGTTCCTCGTCTGCGGCGATCGTCGCCGGCGTGCTGCTGGCCCGCGCGCTGGTGACCGACGGCGAGACCCGGCTCGACGATGCCGCCGCGCTGCGCCTCGCCACCGAGATCGAGGGCCATCCGGACAACGTGGCGCCGTGCCTGCTCGGCGGCTTCACCCTGGCCTGGACGGAGCCCTCCGGCGCCCGGGCGGTGTCGTTGCCGGTCGCCGATGGCGTACGACCGACGGTCTTCGTGCCGGCGGAGCGCGGCCTGACGGCTACCGCGCGGGCCGCGCTGCCGGCCACCGTGCCCCACGGGGACGCGGCGCTGAACGCGGGCCGCGCCGCGCTGCTGGTGCACGCGCTGACCGCCGATCCGGGTCTGCTGCTGCCGGCCACGGTCGACCGGCTGCACCAGGACTACCGCGCCGACGGCATGCCGGGCAGCGCCGCCCTGGTGAAAGCGCTGCGTGAGGCCGGTGTGGCCGCCGTGGTCAGCGGTGCGGGCCCGACCGTCCTGGCCCTGACCGGCCCACCCGAGGGCTTCGACGCGGGAACAGGCTGGGAGGTCTGGCGGTTGGATCCAGACGGGCGCGGAGCACAGGTTGCCCGGGGTAGACTGGGACACGCAGAGCGGGACCCTGTTGCCGCAGGTCGGAAGAGTTGATTACGCTCTAGACTTAGCACAGCCGCGAAGCATGCGATCTCCCTGCGGGTCGGCGCACCCCCGAAGCTTTCGGCGGTCAGCCCGTCACCCCTGCCTAGGCCCACGCCGCACCGCAGTCTTCACAGGTCGCCGCAGACGGCGAGACCTGCTCACCGACCTTCGGTGAGTCGGGAAACCGACCGGCTGCTGTGTCACAGACTCCCGCGACGCGTCCTTGCGAGGCGGGTGCACCGAGGCCGCCCGGCCACCTTGTTTTTCGACTCCGGGCAGTCCCGGCCTATCGAGGGAAGGAATCCATTGAGCGACACCACCGACGTGACGTCGGATGTTTCCAACGTCGCTGGCGATGCCACCACCGCCGCCGCCCCCGCCCGTCGTCGGCGCAGCGGCACCGGCCTGTCGGCGATGCTGCTGCCGGAGCTGCAGAGCCTGGCCGCGTCGCTCGGCATCTCGGGCACGGCCCGCATGCGTAAGGGCGAGCTGATCAGCGCGATCTCTGAGCGGCAGGGCGGCGCCACCGCCGGGACCCCTCGACCGCGGGCCGAGGCCGCTGCCGCTCCCGCCCGTGAAGAGGCCCACGCCGAGGTCCGCGAGAGCACCGAGCGGCCGGCGGCCGCGCGGCGTACCACGGAGCAGGCTCCGGCGGAGCCGGCGGCGGCCGAGGCCGAGCCCCGTGGCCGGACCCGGCGCAGCCGGGCCGCCACCTCCGAGGCGCGGGTCGCGGAGGCCCGTCCGGCGGAGGCTCGTGAGGCGGAGGCCGTCCGTCCGGCGGAGGCCCGTCCGGCGGAGACGCGCGCGGACGAGGCCGAGGCCGGCGAGCGTGCCGACCGCAGCCGTGAGCGCGGTGACCGTGCCGAGCGCGGCGACCGTGCCGAGCGTACGGAGCGCGGCGAGCGCGGCGACCGTGCGGAGCGCGGCGACCGTGCGGAGCGCGGCGAGCGTGCCGAGCGTGCCGAGCGCGGCGAGCGCAACGAGCGCGGTGACCGTGCCGACCGTGCGGACCGCAGTGACCGCGCGGAGCGGGGTGACCGCGCGGAGCGGGCTGACCGTACCGAGCGCGGTGACCGTGCCGAGCGGGGCGAGCGCAACGAGCGGGGTGACCGCGGCGAGCGTGCCGAGCGCGGTGACCGCAACGAGCGGGGCGAGCGTGCCGAGCGGGGCGGCGACCGTGACCGCAACGAGCGCGGCGACCGGGGCCAGCGCGTCGAGCGTGACAACGACGGCGACGACGACGAGAGCGGTGGCCGGCGTGGCCGGCGCAGCCGGTTCCGGGACCGCCGCCGTGGCCGCGGTGAGCGCGCCGAGGGCGGCGAGGCTGGCCGCGACGGCGGGCGCGACGGTGGGCGCGACGGCGGACGCGAGCCGCAGGTCGGCGAGGACGACGTGCTCGTCCCGGTGGCCGGCATCATCGACGTGCTCGACAACTACGCGTTCGTACGGACCACCGGCTACCTGGCCGGCCCGAACGACGTCTACGTCTCCATGTCGCAGATCAAGAAGTACGGCCTGCGGCGCGGCGACGCCATCACCGGTGCGGTGCGCGCCTCGCGCGACGGCGAGCAGCGGCGGGACAAGTACAACCCGCTGGTGCGGCTGGACACCATCAACGGGATGGAGCCGGACGAGGCGAAGCGCCGGCCGGAGTTCTACAAGCTCACCCCGCTCTACCCGCAGGAGCGCCTGCGGCTGGAGACCGAGCCGCACATCCTCACCACCCGGGTCATCGACCTGGTCATGCCGCTCGGCAAGGGCCAGCGCGCGCTGATCGTGTCGCCGCCGAAGGCGGGTAAGACGATGGTGCTCCAGGCCATCGCTAACGCGATCACGCACAACAACCCGGAGTGCCACCTGATGGTGGTGCTGGTGGACGAGCGGCCCGAAGAGGTCACCGACATGCAGCGGTCGGTGAAGGGCGAGGTCATCGCGGCGACGTTCGACCGTCCGCCGCAGGACCACACCACGGTGGCCGAGCTGGCGATCGAGCGGGCGAAGCGCCTGGTCGAGCTGGGCCACGACGTGGTCGTGCTGCTCGACTCGGTGACCCGCCTCGGTCGCTCGTACAACCTGGCGGCGCCGGCCAGCGGCCGGATCATGTCGGGTGGTATCGACTCCACCGCGCTCTACCCGCCGAAGCGCTTCCTGGGTGCGGCCCGCAACATCGAGAACGGCGGCTCGCTGACCATCCTCGCCACCGCGCTGGTGGAGACCGGGTCCATGGCGGACACGGTCATCTTCGAGGAGTTCAAGGGCACCGGCAACGCGGAGCTGAAGCTGGACCGGAAGATCGCCGACAAGCGCATCTTCCCGGCCATCGACATCCACCCGTCCGGCACGCGCAAGGAGGAGATCCTGCTCGCGCCGGAGGAGCTGGCCATCATCCACAAGCTCCGGAAGGTCCTGCACTCGCTGGACTCGCAGGCGGCGCTGGACCTGCTGCTGGACAAGCTCAAGCAGACCCGCACCAACATCGAGTTCCTGATGCAGATCGCCAAGTCGACGCCGGGGGAGTGACCCTCCCCGGGTGAGACAGCGAGAAGGGGACGGCCGCGGGGCCGGGCCCCTAACGCGTCCCCGCCCCCCGGTTCCTGGTGGGCCGGCGGGGGCGGGTACCGGGGTGGCGGGGGGTGCGGGCGGCGG
>NZ_JBNCOB010000002.1:127275-270525 GCF_049847285.1 Micromonospora sp. DT62 | reverse complement strand
TCCCCCACGTCGCCGCGGGGGTCTCCCCCCCCCCGGGTTCCTCCCCCTAGCGGGCCCGGGCCTCGAGGCCGTGCCCTTCTCGCGTCCCCGCCCCAGGTTTCGTGGTGGCCCTTCGGTGCCGGGTACCGGTGTGCCGGGTGCTGCGTGCTGCGTGCCGGCGTCGGGTGCCGCGTGCCGGGCGTCGGGTGCCGCGTGCCGCAGAGGAGCCGCCGGGCTATCCACCTTGCCAGCTCGCGTCGGTGACGATCGGTAACCTTGCCTCGAAGAGCCTCCGATGTGACTCTACGTGACCGAATTTGGGCGCGTGAAGAGCTCGCCAGCCTGCCCGTCGCCTGCTGATGCCCTGTGACCAGGTGATTAGTCGCGGGACGCGATCCGGCCGCACCACCCTTCACGTCCCCTTTGCTCTGCATCCACATAGGCACCGCTTACATAACGTGCCCGGTGCGGATATGGATGCAGAGCAAAGGGGACGGAGCTAGGGGTGGGCCAGCGCAGGGTCACCCACTCTCCGTGACTGAATGTGGGTGGCCGCGAGGCATCGAGCGCACGCCGCGATGTGGGTGGCCGTGACGCCCCGAGCGTGTGCCGCGGTGTGGGTGGCCGTGGGCCCCGAGCGCACGCTGCGATGTGGCCTCCGAGCGCGCTGCGCGGACCCGTGGGGTGCGGTGGTGCGGTCCGTGGGTGTGGCGGTGAGGCCCGTGGTGCGGCGGCAGGGCGCGCGTGCGGCGCGTGCTGCGGGGTTGTGGCTCCGCTTGTGCGGTGCGGGGAGGTGCGGTGCGGGCAGGCGTGGTGCGGTGCGGGGTGGCACGGGTGGCGCGCGGTGTGGGGAGGCGCGCGGTGCGGGGAGGCGCGCGGTGCGGGGCCCACGTCTCGAGGGCGGTGCCGGCAATGGCGGGGACGACCGCCGGAAGGGTGGAGTTTTCCTTCGCTTTGGCCGGTGGGTATTGAAACTTCTATTCACCGTCCGGTTGACTGTCGCCCATGCGTACCCGCAGACGATCCGCCCGGCTCGCAGGCGTCCTGCTGCTGACGCCGCTGCTCACCCTGGCCGGCACTGTGCCGGCGAACGCCGGTGCGCCGGCTCCGGCCACCGACCCGTCCCTCACCGCCGCCGAGGACGCACCGCGCGCCTCCTCGTACTCCGCAGGCTCCGTGACGCTCGCCGGCGACCCGGCCGCGAGCATGTCGGCTGCCGCGGCCCCGACCGGCGTGGAGCCGGCCGGCGGGCTGGAGACGGCGAAGACCACCCGCCCGGTCGCCCCGGGCCTCAATCTGACCTCCTTCGACCGGTACGACGCCGACGGCTGGCTGCGCGCGGACGCGCTGACCGCCGACCTCACTGGCGGCCTCACCGTTGACTACGTCAACTCCGGCGCCGTCAGCCGGGCCGAGCCGCTGCGCGGCGCCGTCGACGCGGCCCGTGCGGTTGCCGCCGTCAACGGCGACTTCTTCGACATCAACAACTCCGGTGCCGCCCAGGGCGTCGGCGTCCGCGACGGCCAGCTGGTCCAGTCCGCGGTCAGCGGGCACCGCAACGCCGTCGCGATCACCACCGAGGGGCTCGGCCGGGTCATCGAGGTGAACTTCGACGGCACCGCGACCCTGCCCACCGGTCCGGTGACGCTGACCCAGTTCAACAACATGATCCAGGCGAACGGGATCGGCGTGTTCACCGCGCTCTGGGGGTCGTACACCCGGCAACGTGCGGTCGAGGGCGCCGCCCGCGTCACGGAGGTCACGGTGGTCGACGGCCGCGTCGCCACCGTCGCCGGCACGGCCGGAAGCGGGGCGGTCCCGGCCGGCACCACCGTGCTGCTCGGCCGCGACGCCGGCGCGGACGCCCTCGCCGGGCTGCGTCCCGGCGACGCGGTGACCGTCGCCTACCGGCCGAAGCCGGCCGACGGCAGCAACCTGCACGCGGCCGTCGGCGGCGGCAACGTGCTGGTCCGCGACGGGGTGGTGCAGAGTATCGCCGACGCGTCGCTGGCCCCGCGCACGTCCGTCGGCTTCTCCGCCGACGGCCGCCGAATGATCATGCTGACGGTGGACGGCCGGCAGGTCGACAGCCGGGGCGTCACCCAGACCGAGATGGGCCGCATGATGGCCGAACTCGGCGCGCACCACGCGCTCAACCTCGACGGCGGCGGCTCCTCGACGCTGCTCGCCCGGGAACCGGGTGCGGCGGCCGTGCAGGTGGAGAACAGCCCGTCCGACGGCAGCGAGCGGGCCGTGCCCAACGGTCTGGCCATCTACGCGCCCAAGGGCAGCGGCCGGCTCACCGGGTACTGGCTGGAGACCGCCAGCGACCCGACCACCGCCCCCGGCGTCGCGCCGGTGCGCGGCGGCCGGCCCGACCGCGTCTTCCCCGGCCTGACCCGCCAGCTCACCGCCGCCGGCCACGACGAGACGTACGGCCCGGCGGCCGGCGCGCCGACGTGGCGGGCCAACCCGGCGGCGCACGGCGTCGTCGACAGCAAGGGCCGCTTCCGGGCCCTCCTGCCCGGAAGCACCACGGTCACCGCCTCGCGGGGCGGGGCCCGTGGCACCCTCGACCTGACCGTGCTCGGGCCGCTGGCCCGGATCGACTCCACGGTGGACCGCGTCGGCCTGACCGGCGCGCAGGGCAGCGCGCTGTTCGGCGTCGTCGGCTACGACGCCGAGGGCAACACCGCCCCCATCGAGCCGGCCGACCTCAAGCTCGACTACGACAGGGACCTGCTGAAGATCGCCCCGACCGCCGACGGCAACCTCGCCGTGACCGCCCTGCGGGACACCGGCTCGGCGCTGGTCACCGTCCACGTCGGCTGGAGCAGCACCGTCCTGCCGGTCACCGTCGGGCTGACCGACGTGCCGGTGGCCGGCTTCGACGACGCGGCGGCCTGGAAGTTCAGCCAGGCGCGGGCCAGCGGCGCGGTCGCGCCCGCGCCGGGTCGCACCGGCACGGGCCTGAAGATGACGTACGACTTCAGCCAGTCCACCGGCACCCGGGCCGCGTACGCGGACCCGCCCGCCTGGATCGAGGTCGCCGGCCAGCCGCAGGCGTTCGGCATGTGGATCCACGGCAACGGCACGGGGGAGTGGCCCAGCCTGCATCTGCACGACGCGCAGGACACCCAGCACGTGCTGCGCGGCCCGCTGATCACGTGGACGGGCTGGAAGTACGTCGAGTTCGCCGTGCCCGCCGGGGTGCAGTACCCGGTGCGGGTCCGCCGGTTCTACGTGGCGGAGACCAACGCCGCCGCGCAGTACCGCAGCGAGGTGATCATCGACGACCTGGTGGCGAAGGTGCCGCCGACGGTCGACGCGCCGGCCGAGAAGCCGCGCACCGACCGGGTGGTGCTGCGCGACGGCACGGTGGACGGGGCACCCTGGCGCTTCGCCGTCCTGTCCGACGCGCAGTTCGTCGCGGCGAACCCGGACAGCGACCTGGTCGCCCAGGCCCGCCGTACGCTCCGCGAGGTCAAGGCGGCGAAGCCGGACTTCCTGGTGATCAACGGCGACTTCGTGGACACCGCCTACCCGGCGGACTTCGCGCTGGCCAAGCGGCTGCTGGACGAGGAACTCGGCGGGGAACTGCCGTACTACTACGTGCCCGGCAACCACGAGATCATGGGCGCCCCGATCGCCAACTTCCGGGCCGCCTTCGGCGACACCGAGCGCACCTTCGACCACAAGGGCACCCGGTTCGTCACGCTGAACTCGTCGACGGGCTCGCTGCGCGGCGGCGGCTTCGACCAGGTGCGGATGCTGCGCGAGGCGCTCGACTCGGCGACCGGTGACCCGGCCGTCAACTCGGTGGTCGTGCTGCACCACCACCCGCCGCGCGACCCCAGCCCGGCCAAGGCCAGCCAGCTCGGCGACCGGAAGGAGGCGGCGCTGCTGGAGCAGTGGCTGGCCGACTTCCAGCACCGCACCGGCAAGGGCGCCGCGTTCGTCGGCGGGCACGTCGGCACCTTCCACGCCGACCGGGTCGACGGGGTGCCGTACCTGATCAACGGCAACTCGGGCAAGAACCCCTCCACCCCCGCCGACCAGGGCGGATTCACCGGGTGGACGGAGTTCGGGGTGGACCCGGTGACTCCGGCCGAGGCCGACCGGGCCCGGCGCAACCCCCTCGTCGAGGGCCCGCGCTGGGTCGCCGCCGAGACGCACGCACACGTCGACGCGCTCACGCTGACCGCCCCGGCCAGCGTCGCGGTCGGCGCCCCGGCGACGGTCACCGCCACGGTGACCCAGCCCGGCGGGCGTACGGTGCCGGTGGCGGCGCCGGTGAGCGCGGACTGGTCCGCCTCGCCGAACGTGCACGTCGGCTCGATCCTCGGGCTGAAGCCCTGGCACGTGGCCCGCTTCGACCCGGCCACCGGCAAGCTCACCGCCCTGCGCCCCGGCGCGCAGGTCAAGCTCGCCGTCGCGGTCAACGGGGCGCGGGCGGAGGCCACCGTCACCCTGACGGCCGCCGCCGCGGCTCCCGCCGCCTGAGATGTAAGGAAGGGCACCTTCCTGTCGCCCAGGCGATGGGAGGGTGCCCTTCCTTACATCCGTGCCGGGACGAATGCCCGGCCAGACGTCGGGAATGCGGGAGGTGGGGCGTGCGTTGTCGATGCCGGACCAGCCGTGCGGCCCGACTGCCGGGTCGGCGTACGCCCATGGCACACTGGTCAATCGGCCACCGGTTCCGGTTCACGCCCGAGCCCGTCGCGCGCCGCGACGGACACCGACGGCGACCCGGCGACCATCCACGAGAGGACCGAGGCGAGATGAAGTCCAACATCCACCCGGAGTACGTGACCACCGAGGTCAGCTGCTCCTGCGGTAACACGTTCACTACCCGCAGCACCGCCAAGGGCGGCTCGATCCACGTCGAGACCTGCAGCGCCTGCCACCCGTTCTACACCGGCAAGCAGCGCGTCCTGGACACCGCGGGCCGGGTGGCGAAGTTCCAGCAGAAGTACGCCAAGGTTCAGGCCAAGAAGGCCAAGTAGCTCCTCGTTCGGCGCCCGCGTCCGGTTTCGTGCCGGACGCGGGCGCCGTCCGTATTCCCCCTGGTCCTGCCCCGTCCCCGTCGAAGGAGCCTCCCCCGCATGAGCAGCGAGCGCCTGGCGGCCCTCCTCGACGAGTACGCCGAGCTGGAGAAGCGGCTGGCGGACCCGGCCATCCACGCCGACCAGAACACCGCCCGCCGGGTCGGCCGCCGGTACGCCGAGCTGGTCCCGCTGCACAAGGCGGCCGGGGAGCTGGAGCAGGCCCGCGCCGACCTAGCCGCCGCCCGGGAACTGGTCGCTGAGGACGCGTCCTTCGCCGCCGAGGCCGAGTCGATCGCGGAGAGCCTGCCGGCGCTGGAGCAGCGGCTGGCGGAGCTGCTGATGCCGCGCGACCCGCACGACGCCAAGGACGTGATCGTCGAGATCAAGGCCGGCGAGGGCGGCGAGGAGTCCGCGCTGTTCGCCGGCGACCTGCTGCGGATGTACACCCGCTACGCCGAGCGGCGCGGCTGGCTCACCGAGGTGCTCGACGCCCAGGACTCGGACCTGGGCGGCGTGAAGGACGTCTCGCTGGCGATCAAGACCAAGGGCGTGCCCGAGGGCGGCAACGGCGTCTGGTCCCGGCTCAAGTGGGAGGGCGGCGTGCACCGGGTGCAGCGCGTACCGGTCACCGAGTCGCAGGGCCGCATCCACACGAGCGCCGCCGGGGTGCTGGTGCTGCCGGAGGCCGAGGACGTCGACGTCACCATCGACCCGAACGAGCTGCGCATCGACGTGTTCCGCTCGTCGGGGCCCGGCGGCCAGTCGGTGAACACCACCGACTCGGCGGTACGGATCACGCACGTGCCGACCGGCATCGTGGTCTCCTGCCAGAACGAGAAGTCCCAGTTGCAGAACCGGGAGCAGGCGATGCGGATCCTGCGCGCCCGACTGCTGGCGGCGGCCCAGGAGCAGGCCGACGCGGCCGCCTCGGACGCCCGCAAGGCGCAGGTGCGCACCGTGGACCGTTCCGAGCGGATCCGCACCTACAACTTCCCGCAGAACCGGATCACCGACCACCGGATCGGCTACACCGCGTACAACCTGGACCTGGCGCTCGCCGGTGACCTGGACGGGGTCCTCGACGCCCTCGTCGAGGCCGACCGCGCCGCCCGCCTCGCCGGCGACACCGAGCTGACCCGCCGCTGACCCCGCCGCCGACGCGCGGTCAGGAGGCGCGGGGGCGGGTCTTCGCCGCCAGCATCGCCCGGTCGGCGGCCTCGAAGGCGGTGCCGAGGGCGTCGCGCAGGCCCGGGCCGGTGGCGCCCACCTCGGCGAAGCCGACGCTGACCCCGACCGGCGTGCCGGGGACCAGCGACTCCCAGTCCTCGGTGCGCACCGCGGCGTCGATGCGGCGGCCCACCTCGGCCGCCTCGGCCATCCCGGCGCCGGGCAGCACCACCACGAACTCGTCCCCGCCGTAGCGGGCCACGAAGTCGCCCCGGCGCATGACCCGGTTGATCACCCCGGCGATGCGCTGGAGCACCAGGTCGCCGGAGTGGTGCCCGTGCCGGGTGTTGACGGCCTTGAAGCCGTCCAGGTCGCAGACGCCGATCACCACCCGGTCGCCGTGGGCGACCAGGGTGGCGATGTAGCGCTCCAGCCGCCGCCGGTTGGGCAGCCCGGTCAGCGGGTCGGTCAACGCCTCGCCCTCGAAGCGGGCCGCCTCGCGGCGCATCTCCTCGTGGTCGATGCGGGCGGCGATGCCGTCGATGTAGACGTCGCGGAGCCGGTCGTTGCGCTGGGCGGCCAGCCGGAACGCCAGCCGGTCGGCCCGGTGCGCGCCCGCGTGGTCGCCGGCGCGGGCCAGGGCGATGCTGCGCAGCCGGGCCGGTTCGGCCGCGCCCAGCGTCTCGGTGGAGACCTGGACGGTGTCCAGCCGGGTGGCGGCCTCGATCGGCCGTCCCTCGGCGACGGCCAGGCAGACCTGGCCGAGCTGGCGCATGTCGCGGGCGCGGGCGCTGTCGCCGCCGTGGCCGAGCAGCCGGGACGGGCCGGCCTTCGGGTCGACGTCCCACCGGTCGCCGAGGGCCGCCCGCCGGGCGGCGGCGTAGCCGTACGCGGCCAGGCTGCTCGGGCGCAGCTTCCCGGCCCGCCCGCTGCCCAGGAACCGGTCCAGGTCGGCGGCGACGTCACGCAGCACCCGCAGGCAGCCGTCGCTGTCGCCGTTGTGGTCCAGGGCGACGGCGTTGCGCAGCCGGATCCCGGGGGCGGCGAAGGTCTCCTCCGGGATCTCGGCGGCGCTGCCGAGCTGCCGCGCCCGTTCGATGGCGCCGAGGGCGTAGCCGTGGAAGCTGAGGTACGAGTAAGCCATCGCCAGGTCGTGCCAGCCCCACGCGGTGTCCCGGTCGGGGTCCGCCACGGCGCCCAACGCCCGGGCGGCCTTCACCAGGTGGGTGACGCAGCGGTCCAGCGCGCCCTGGTGGTGCGCGGCGAGGGCGGCCAGCGCGTTGAGGTGCCCGAGCAGGTAGGGCTCGGCGAGGTCGCGGACGGCGGTGGAGGCCTCCTCGACGGCCCGGGTGTACTCCGCCGTCCGCCCCAGGTTGATCACCGCGGAGAGGCGCTGCACCAGGGCGTCGGCCCGCGCGTACGGGTCGGTGGTGGTGGCGACGACCCGGTCGAGGATCGCGTACGCCTCGGCGGAGCGGCTGGACTCCTGGAGGGCCCGCGCGCGCGTCAGGGCGTCAACCTGGTCGGTGACCCGGTCGAGCCAACCCACCGCGACCTCCTGTCGGTGTGCGTCCGGACGCATCCGCTCGTGATGTCCAGCGCGACGCCCCATGATTATCTCGTGACCACCGTGCCGCAACACCCGTCCGAAGGGACGAGACGGCAGCGCCCTTCCGTGGCGTTGGCCCGGGCGTCCCGGGCCCTCGCCGACGCCGGTATCGCCTCGCCCCGCGCCGAGGCGGAGCAGTTGGCCGCGTACGTGCTGGCGGTGCCCCGGGGGCGGCTGGCGCTGGCCGACGACCTCACGGCCGACCAGCTCGACCGGTTCGACGAGCTGGTCGCGCGGCGGGCCGGGCGGGAACCGTTGCAGCATCTCACGGGCAGCGCCGGCTTCCGGCACCTGGAACTGGCCGTCGGGCCGGGCGTCTTCGTGCCGCGGCCCGAGACGGAGCTGCTCGCCGGCTGGGGGATCGCGCAGGGCCGGCGCCTGGGCGCCGCGCTGGTGGTGGACCTGTGCAGCGGCTCGGGGGCGATCGCCCTCTCGGTGGCCCAGGAGCTGCCGGCGGCCCGGGTGGTGGCGGTGGAACGGTCGGCGGCGGCGCTGCCCTGGCTGCACCGCAACGCGGCGGCGCGGGCCGCCGCGGGGGACCGGCCGATCGAGGTGGTGGCGGCGGACGTCACCGCCGCCGACCTGCTCGCCGACCTGGTGGGCCGGGTCGACGTGCTGCTCTGCAACCCGCCGTACGTGCCGTCGGGGGTGGCCGTACCCCCGGAAGTGGGCCGGCACGACCCGGCGAACGCGGTCTTCGGCGGTGGGGACGGCCTGGCGGTGATCCGCCCGGTGATCGCGCGGGCGGCGGCGCTGCTGCGCCCGGGCGGCGTGTTCGGCGTCGAGCACGACGACACGCACGGCACGGCGGTGCCCGACCTGCTCGCCGCGGACGGCCGGTTCGAGGCGGTCGCCGATCACCCGGACCTGACCGGACGGCCCCGGTTCGCGACCGCGTCCCGCCGGGCGGACGGCCAGCACGCCGCCGTCGCCGCGACGTGGCAGACTGACTCCTCGTGATGCTCTACGACTGCCGGTCGCCCGCCGACCGGGACCGCGGCATCGCCGCTGCCATCGAGGCGGTCAAGAACGGCGAGCTGGTCGTCCTGCCGACGGACACGGTCTACGGGATCGGCGCGGACGCGTTCACCCCGTACGCGGTCAAGGCCCTGCTGGACGCCAAGGGCGGCCGTCAGGTGCCGCCGCCCGTGCTGATCGGCTCCCGGCACACCCTCGACGGCCTGGTCTACTCGCTGCCCCAGGCGGCCCGGGACCTCGTCGAGGCGTTCTGGCCCGGGGCGCTGACCATCATCGTGGCGCACTCGCCCAGCCTGCGCTGGGACCTCGGCGACTCCTCGGGGACGGTGGCGGTGCGGATGCCGCTGCACCCGGTGGCGCTGGAGGTGCTGCGCGAGACCGGCCCGATGGCGGTGGCCTCGGCCAACAAGACCGGCCAGCCGGCCGCCCTCACCGCCGAGGAGGCCCGCGACCAGCTCTCCTACTCGGTGCGGGCCTACCTGGAGGCCGGGCCCTGCCCGGATCCGGTGCCGAGCACGATCGTGGACCTCACCGGCGAGGTGCCGCAGGTCCTCCGCCAGGGCGCCGTCGGGCTGGAGAAGCTCCGCGACGTGGTGCCGGACATCCTCGTCGGACAGGGGGTCTGAGTGCCTCCGTTCACCGTGCTGCACGTGTGCATGGGCAACATCTGCCGCTCCCCGATGGCCGAGCGGCTGCTGGCCCTCGCCGTCCGGGAGCGGCTGGCCCGCCGCGAGGTCGACCCGGAGCGCGCCGACGAGCTGCTGCACAGCCACAGCGCCGGCACCGGTGGCTGGCACGCCGGCGAGGAGATGAACCCGCCGGCGTCGCGCCAGGTGACCTCCCGGGGCGGCAGCGTCGCCGGCTTCGCCGCGCGCAAGCTGCGGTCGGACCACATCGACGCCGCCGACCTCGTCCTGACCGCCACCGCCGACCAGCAGGAGTACGTGGTGGCGCTGCGCCCCGACGCCGAGTCGCGCACGTTCGTGCTGGGCGAGTTCGGCCGGCTGCTCGCCGGCGTGGACGCCGCCGCTCTGCCGGCGGCCGAGGCGACCCCCGACGCGGTGTACGCGCGCGGCGTGGCCCTGGTGGAGGCCGCCCACGCCGCCCGGCTGGGCACCACCTCGCTGCCCACCGACGATCTCGACGATCCGTGGGGGCGTGGCGACCAGTGCTTCAGCCGGGTCGCCGACGAGATCGAGGAGAGCGTCCACCCCCTCGCCGCGGTGCTCCTGCCGTAACCCGCCCGAGGTACCCGCCCGCGTGAGTTTCCTGCGGGTTTGGGGGAAAGGGGCGGTACAGAGGGGCTTTCGGGTCATTCTGAGTGGGTCCTGACCGGCTCCTGCGGGGAGAGCTGATGACCCGGGCACGCCTCGACAAAGTGTTCACCGTGCTGCTCGCCGGCGCGCTGGCCGGGCTGGCGCTCGCAGTGGCGGCCCTCCCGGCCGCGCTGGTCTTCGGGATCGGGTTCTCGGCGCTCGCCGCGCCGTACTCGGAGTTGCCGAACACGCTGCGTACGCCGCCGACGCCCCAGCGCTCGAACCTCTACGCCAACGACGGCACCACGCTGATCACCTCCTTCTACCAGGAGGACCGGGTGGACGTGCCGCTGGCGGAGGTGGCGCCGGTGATGCGGCAGGCGGTCATCGCCGCCGAGGACACCCGGTTCCACGAGCACAGCGGGGTCGACCTGCGCGGCGTGGCGCGGGCCTTCACCGTCAACCGGGGGGCCGGGGAGACCCGGCAGGGCGCGTCCACGCTGACCATGCAGTACGTCCGCAACGTGCTCAGCAACGACCCCCGGCTGAGCGAGCGGCAGCGGGCCGCCGCCACCGAGCTCAGCACCGCGCGCAAGATCCAGGAGATGCGGTACGCGCTGGCCCTGGAGCGGGAGCTGAGCAAGGACGAGATCCTCGCCCGCTACCTGAACATCGCCTACTTCGGCGCGGGCGCGTACGGGGTGGCCGCCGCGAGCCGCCGCTACTTCTCGAAGCCGCCGGCGGACCTCACCCTGGCCGAGGCGGCGCTGCTGGCCGGCCTGGTCCGCTCCCCGCACACCGACGACCCGATCAACGGCGACGCGGACGCGGCGCTCGCCCGCCGGGCGTACGTGCTGGACCGGCTGGTGGAGTCCGGGCAGGTCCCGGCCGAGGCGGCGGACCGGGCCAGGGCGGAGCAGTTGAAGCTGCGCCCGAGCCAGACGCCGAACGACTGCACGGCGGTGCCGGCGGAGCACAACGACTGGGGCTTCTTCTGCGACTGGTTCACCCGCTGGTGGAACGCCCAGCCGGCGTTCGGCGCGACGGTCGACGAGCGGCAGCTCACGCTGCGCCGGGGCGGGTTCTCCATCGTCTCCTCGCTCGACCCGGCGGTGCAGCGCGCCACCACCGAGCAGGTGCGCCGGATCTACTCGGTGGACGACCGCCGGGCGGCCCCGACGGCGGTGGTCCAGCCCGGCACGGGCCGGGTCCTCGCGATGGCGGTGAACCGCAACTACGGCGTGGCCGCCAACCCGGCCGGGCAGAAGAACCACCCGAACACGGTCAACCAGCTGGTCGCCGGGGGCGGGGCGATCGAGGGCTACCAGGCCGGCTCCACGTTCAAGGTCTTCACGATGCTGGCCGCGCTGGAGTCCGGGCTGCCGCTGAGCACGGAGTTCGACGCGCCGGAGCGGATCGTGACCGACTACTCGGCGAGCGGGGCGGCGAGCTGCGACGGGTACTGGTGCCCGCGCAACGCCAGCGACCTGATGGACGGCCGGCACACCATGTGGACCGCCTTCGGCGAGTCGGTCAACACGTACTTCGCCTGGCTGACCGAGCGGGTCGGCGCGGACCGGGTGGTGGAGATGGCCGAGCGGCTCGGCATCGTCTTCCGTGCCGAGGAGGACGCGCGGCTGGCCCGCCACGGCGCGCGCGAGTGGGGGCCGTTCACCCTCGGGGTCTCCGCCACCACCCCGCTCGACCTGGCCGGCGCGTACGCCGCCGTGGCGGCCGAGGGCTCGTGGTGCGCGCCGCTGCCGGTCGTCTCGATCGCCGACGCCGCCGGCCGCCCGGTGGCCGCCGCGCGGACGCACTGCCGGCAGGCGGTGGACCCGGACGTGGCCCGGGCGGCGGTCGACGCGGCCCGCTGCGTGGTCGGCGACCAGTCGATGTACCGGGAGTGCGACGGCGGCACCGCGGAGGGGCTGCGTCGGCAGGTCGGCCGGCCGGTGGCGGGCAAGACGGGCAGCTCGGACGGGTACGCGACGGAGACCGTGGTCGCCTTCACTCCGCAGCTGGCGGTCGCCTCGATCGCCGCGAACCCCGACGACCCGCGCGACGCGGTGGGCCAGCGGGTGCAGGGGCAGCTGGTCGAGGCGGTGGGGGAGGTGCTCGCCTTCGCGCTGCGCGACGAGCCGGTCCGCGACTTCGTGCCGCCCAGCGAGGCGACCGCCTTCCGGCTCACCGGCGCCCGCGCCGGTAACTGAGCCCCGGGCGTCTCAGCGGCGCGGGGACTCGGCCACGGGCCGGCGGGCCGCCTGCTCGGCCTGGCGGGCGATGTTGCGGGCCATCCCGCCGAAGACCACCGCGTGGAAGGGCGCCACCGCGCCCCAGTACGCGTGCCCGGGCAGCCCGCGCGGCAGGAACACCGCCCGCTGCTGGTAGCGGCTGCCCTCGCCGTCCGTCCGGAGCACCCGCATCTCCAGCCAGGCCCGGCCCGGCAGCCGCATCTCGGCGCGCAGCCGCAGCAGCTCGCCGGGCACGATCTCCTCCACCCGCCAGAAGTCCAGCGCCTCGCCGACCTGGAGGCGGTGCGGGTCGCGCCGGCCCCGGCGCAGTCCCACGCCGCCGATCAGCCGGTCCAGCCAGCCGCGGACCGACCAGGCCAGCGGGAACGAGTACCAGCCGTGCTCCCCGCCGACGCCCTCGACGACCCGCCACAGCTGTTCCGGCGGTGCGTGCACCGCCCGCTCGCGGACGTCGGTGTAGGCGGTCCCCCCGGACCACTCCGGGTCGCTGGGCAGCGGCTCGGCCGGCGCGTCGGGGCCGCTCGCGGTCGACCAGCGGGTCTCCACCTCGCCGTCGCGGACCTTCGCCAGGGCCGCCGTGACCGCCTGGTCGAAGCCGGTCAGCCCCTCCGGCGGGTCGGGCACGTAGGCGGCGATGTCGTGCTCGTGGGCGACGGCTTCGTGGACCAGGCTCTCCACCAGCGGGCGGGCGATCGCGTTCGGCACCGGCGTGACGAGCCCGACCCAGTGCGAGGAGAGCGACGGCGTGAGCGGCCGCACGGGCACGATGGTCCGCTGGCGCAGCCCGG
Source organism: Micromonospora sp. DT62 (assembly GCF_049847285.1). Classification (NCBI taxonomy): domain Bacteria; kingdom Bacillati; phylum Actinomycetota; class Actinomycetes; order Micromonosporales; family Micromonosporaceae; genus Micromonospora; species Micromonospora sp. DT62. The sequence continues at coordinate 257,448 of NZ_JBNCOB010000002.1, read as the reverse complement.
CCACCCGCGCGTACCGCTGCATCATGTCCTGGAAGGTGAGGATGTCCGGTCCGCCGATGTCGAAGGCGCGGTTGACCTCCGGCGGCAGGTGCGCGCAGCCGGCCAGGTAGCGCAGCACGTCCCGGACGGCGATCGGCTGGATCCGGTTGCGGACCCAGCGGGGGGTGACCATGGCCGGCAGCCGCTCGGTCAGGTAGCGCAGCATCTCGAACGAGGCCGACCCGGACCCGATGATGACCGCGGCCCGCAGCACCGCCGTCGGCACCCCGCTGTCGAGCAGGATCCGTCCCACCTCGGCCCGGGAGCGCAGGTGCGCCGACGGGACCTCCCGGTCCGCCGCCGGCTCCGGCCCGCCCAGGTAGACGATCCGGCGTACGCCGGCGGCGCGCGCGGCCTCGGCGAACCGGGTGGCGGCCTCGCGGTCGGCGGCCTCGAAGCCGGCCTGGCCGAGCGAGTGCACCAGGTAGTAGGCGACGTCCACGCCCTCGAACGCGGCCGGCAGCGTCTCCGGCGCGCGCAGGTCGCCCTCGACGATCTCCGTCCGCGCCGCCCACGGCACGTCCCGCAGCCGTCCCGCCTTGCGGGCGAGGCAGCGCACCGTGTGCCCCTCGACCAGCAGCCGGGGCGCCAGCCGCCCGCCGATGTAACCCGTCGCTCCCGTGACCAGGCATCTCACGGTCTCCAGTGTGCGGCCCAATAGACTCTGGCGTCGTGGCTACTGACACGAGCACCTTCTGGGGGCCGGACTTCGACCAGCTCCGCGCGACCGACCCGGAGATCGCCGGGGTGGTGCTCGGCGAGCTGGACCGGCTCCGGGGCGGCCTGCAACTGATCGCCAGCGAGAACCTCACCTCGCCAGCGGTGCTGGCCGCGCTCGGCTCGACCCTGACCAACAAGTACGCCGAGGGCTACCCGGGCCGGCGCTACTACGGCGGCTGCGCCGAGGTCGACCGGGCCGAGGAGATCGGCATCGCACGGGCGAAGGAGCTCTTCGGCGCGGAGCACGCCAACCTCCAGCCGCACTCGGGGGCGAGCGCCAACCTGGCCGCGTACGCGGCACTGGTCCAGCCGGGGGACACGGTGCTCGCCATGGACCTGCCGCACGGCGGCCACCTCACCCACGGCAGCCGGGTCAACTTCTCCGGCAAGTGGTTCCACACGGTCGGCTACACGGTCCGGCGGGACACCGAGCTGATCGACTACGACGAGGTACGCGACCTGGCCCTCGCGCACCGGCCCAAGATGATCATCTGTGGGGCGACGGCGTACCCGCGGTTGATCGACTTCGCGCGGTTCCGCGAGATCGCCGACGAGGTCGGGGCGTACCTGATGGTCGACGCCGCGCACTTCATCGGGCTGGTCGCCGGGAAGGCCGTCCCGTCGCCGGTGCCGCACGCCGACGTCGTCTGCCTCACCACGCACAAGGTGCTGCGCGGGCCGCGCGGCGGCATGATCCTGTGCCGGGAGTCGCTGGCCCAGCGCATCGACAAGGCGGTCTTCCCGTTCACCCAGGGCGGCCCGCTGATGCACGTCGTCGCCGCCAAGGCGGTCGCGCTGCGCGAGGCCGCCCAGCCCGAGTTCCGGGCCTACGCAGAGCGCGTGGTGGCGAACGCGCGGACGCTGGCCGCCGGGCTGGCCGACGAGGGAATGCGCCCGGTCTCCGGGGGCACCGACACCCACCTCGCCCTGATCGACCTGCGCGAGGTCGGGGTCACCGGCGCGGACGCCGAGGCGCGCTGCGACGCCGCCGGCATCACCCTGAACAAGAACGCGATCCCGTACGACCCGCAGAAGCCGATGGTCGCCTCGGGCGTCCGGGTGGGTACCCCGAGCGTCACCACCCAGGGCATGCGCGAGCCGGAGATGCGCCAGGTCGCCTCGCTGATCGCCCGCGCCGTGCGCACCGATCCGGCCGCCCCCGGGGGCGCCGACACGCTCGCCGGGCTCGCCGGCGAGGTCGCCGAGCTGGTCGCCGCCTTCCCGGCGTACCCCCGATGAGCGAGCCGCGCGCGGGCGAGCCGGGCGCCATCCGGTCCCGGCTGCCGCACCTGCGCCTGCCGTTGCTGGCCTGCGCGGTGCTCGCGCTGGTCGGGGTCCCGGCCGCGGCGGTGCTGCGGGGCGGCACCGGCGCGGCCGGGGTGGCCGCCGGGATCGCGCTGGTCGTCGTCAGCTACCTGGTCTCCGGCCTCTCGGTGGCCTGGGCCGATGCCGTCAACCCTCGGATGATCATGTCGGTGGGGCTGGTCACCTACGCCACGAAGATCGTGGTGCTCGGCGTCGCGATGGCCGCCGTGGCGGCCACCGGCTGGCCCGGCCTGCCGGACATGGGGGTGGCGATCATCGCGGCCGTGGTGGTCTGGACGGGCGCCCACCTGGCGTGGGCCATGCGTACGCCGCTGCCCACATTCGAGCGACGCGGTGAGTGAGCGTTCTGTCGGATCTGCGTCCGGCATTTCGGGCTGCCGCGGCGGGCCGCACGGGAGTAACCTGACCAACGACTTTCGCGCCCGCACCATGGCCCGCACGCTGTCCGCAGTGTGGGGGGTGCCGCACACTCCCGCGCGTCCCTGCTGATATTGTTCGCCACGTCATGGCCGAAGACCCACACCCCCGCAGGTCCGACGACCCTTCGTCGGAAGGCGCGGCAGGGGCCGTCCTGGGCTACCTACTCGCCGGCATCGTGGTGTGGGGCTTCCTCGGGTGGTTGGCGGAGCGACTTCTCGATCTGCGAACCGGCGTCGGGGTCGCCCTCGGCATGATCTTCGGCGCGGCCGGAGCGATTTACCTGATCATGAAGAGGCTCAGTGCTTGAGTGCCAGCACGCGCGGGTCTGTCGAGTGCGGAGGATGACACGGTGAGTGGACAGCTCGTCGCCGCCGAGGGGCTTCCCTGGCCCCCCAGCGTCGGAGATTTCTACCCGCCGGACGTGGCTGGCCCCTGGGTCACCAAGTTCGGGATCATGGTCTGGCTCGCGGTCGCGCTGCTGACCATCTTCTTCATGCTCGCCTACCGGAAGCCCAAGCTGGTCCCCGGTAAGGCCCAGTGGTACGCGGAGTCGGTCTACGGCCTGGTCCGGGACAACATCGCCCGCGAGCAGATGGGCAACGCGGGCATCCGCTTCGCGCCCTACTTCACGGTGCTGTTCAGCTTCATCGTGCTGACCAACCTCTTCGCCATCGTGCCCGGGTTGCAGATCTCGCCGAACTCGCACATCGCGTTCCCCATCGTGCTCGCCGCGATCTCCTACGTGATGTACCTCTACATCGGCGCCCGCAAGCACGGTCTCGGCAAGTACCTCAAGATGAGCCTGATCATCCCGAACGTGCCGTGGCCCATGCACATCCTGCTGATCCCGATCGAGTTCATGCAGACGTTCATCGTCCGGCCCGTCACGCTGGCCCTGCGGCTCTTCGCGAACCTGTTCGCCGGCCACCTGCTGCTGCTGGTCTTCACCATCGGCGGCTTCGTGATGCTCAACTCGAGCAGCCTGTTCATCCAGGTGACCTCGGTCTTCTCCTTCCTGATGGCGATCGTGATGGCCTTCTTCGAGGTGCTGGTCGCCGTCCTGCAGGCCTACGTCTTCGTCACGCTGAGCGCGAACTACATCGGAAGTTCGCTCGCCGACGAGCACTGATCGGGCTCGGCGGGCCGCCCGGCCCGACCAAGCTTCTGGTACCGACCCGCGTACGCGTGAGCCCTCACGCGTCGAACAGGAGGAATACCCGCAATGACTGTTCTTGCCGAGATCGGCGGTAGCGTCAACACCATCGGCTACGGCCTCGCCGCCATCGGCCCCGGTATCGGTGTCGCCCTGGTCTTCGCGGCCTACATCCAGTCGAGCGCGCGCCAGCCGGAGTCCGCCGGCTACAACCGCACCTGGCTGATCCTGGGCTTCGCCCTGGTCGAGGCGCTCGCGCTGTTCGGCCTGGTGCTCGCCTTCGCTGTCGGCGGCTGACGAAAGCTCTCTCCCGACCCGGAGGTCTGACATGTTCATCGCCGCAGAAGGTGTGGAGCACAACCCGATCCTGCCCATCTGGCAGGAGATGGTCGTCGGGACCATCGCCTTCGCCCTGCTCTGCTTCGTCCTGCTGAAGTTCGTCATGCCCCGCATGGAGGCGATGTACCAGGCGCGGGTCGACGCGATCGAGGGTGGCCTCAAGCGGGCCGAGGCCGCCCAGGCCGAGGCGAACCAGGTGCTCGAGCAGTACCGGGCCCAGCTCGCCGAGGTGCGTACCGAGGCGGCCCGGATCCGGGACGACGCCCGGGCCGACGCCGAGGGCATCCGCCAGGACATCCTCGCCAAGGCGCGGGAGGAGTCCGATCGGATCGTCGCGGCCGGCAAGGAGCAGCTCGCCGCCGAGCGCGCCACCATCGTGCGCGAACTGCGCACCGAGGTCGGCACGCTCGCGGTCGACCTGGCCAGCAAGATCGTCGGTGAGTCCCTCGCCGACGAGGCGCGCCGCAAGGGCACCGTCGACCGGTTCCTGAGCAACCTCGAGAGCGCGGGGGCCCGCTGATGCAGGCCGCCAGCCGGGAGTCGTACAAGGTCGCGGCCGAGCGCCTCGACGCGTACGTCCGCGGTGCGGAGCCGTCGGCGGTGGCCACCACCGCCGACGCCATCCTCTCCGTCGCCAACCTGCTGCGGCGCGAGCCGCGGCTGCGCCGGGCGCTCTCCGACCCGGCCCGCACCGGTGCCGACCGTGCCGGGCTGCTCGGCGAGCTGCTGCGCGGCAAGGTCGACGCCGAGGCGCTGGACCTGATCGCCTCGTTGGTCGCCGGCCGCTGGTCGGCGCCCTCGGAGCTGCTCGACGCCGCCGAGCGGCTGGGCGTCGACGCTCTCCTGGCGGGCGCCGACTCCGCGGGCGAGCTGGGCGAGGTCGAGGACGAGCTGTTCCGCTTCGGGCAGGTCGTCGCCGGTTCGCCGGGGCTGTCCAGCGCGCTCTCCGACCCGACCGTCCCGGCCGAGCGGCGGGCCACGCTGGTCGACCAGCTGCTCGCCGGCAAGGCCCGGCCGGTCACCGGCTACCTCGTCGGGGTCGCGCTCGCCGGGTTCGGTGGACGCAACTTCGCCGGGGCGCTCACCCGGCTGGTCGAGCTGGCCGCCGACCGGCGGGACCGGCAGGTGGCGTACGTGACCGCCGCGGCCCCGTTGAGTGAAGAGGACGAGCGCCGGCTGGGCGCGAGTCTCTCCGCGATATACGGTCGGGAGGTCTCCGTCAAGCAGACGGTGGACCCCTCGGTTCTCGGTGGCGTGAGCGTACGGGTCGGTTCCGACCTGTACGACGGCACCGTCCTGCGCCGCCTCAACGAGAGCCGCAACGCGCTCGCGAAGCGCTGAGGCGGCACCCCCGCTCAGCGCCTGTGAATAGACGCCATTCGGACCGGTCGGTACTTGGTATCCCGGGCCCCTGATACTTAAGGAAGCAGAGGATGGCCGAGCTGACCATCTCGACGGAGGAGATCCGCGGCGCCCTGGAGCGCTACGTCTCCTCCTACTCGTCCGCACTCTCCCGCGAGGAGGTCGGCACCGTCGCCGACACCGGCGACGGCATCGCCCACGTCGAGGGTCTCCCCTCGACCATGACCAACGAGCTCCTGGAGTTCGAGGACGGCACGCTGGGTGTGGCGCTGAACCTCGACGTCCGGGAGATCGGTGTCGTCGTTCTCGGTGACTCCGCCAAGCTCGAAGAGGGCCAGCGCGTCAAGCGCACCGAGCGGGTGCTCTCCGTGCCGGTCGGCGACGCCTTCCTCGGCCGCGTGGTCAACGCGCTCGGCCAGCCGATCGACGGGCTCGGCGACATCGCCAACGAGGGCTTCCGCGAGCTGGAGCTCCAGGCCCCGAACGTGATGTCCCGGCAGTCCGTCGACGAGCCGCTGCAGACCGGTCTCAAGGCCGTCGACGCCATGACCCCGATCGGCCGCGGTCAGCGTCAGCTGATCATCGGCGACCGGAAGACCGGCAAGACCACGGTCGCGCTGGACACCATCCTCAACCAGCGGGACAACTGGCGCTCCGGCGACCCGAAGAAGCAGGTCCGCTGCATCTACGTCGCCATCGGCCAGAAGGCCTCCACGGTCGCCTCGATCAAGGGCGTCCTGGAGCAGGCGGGCGCGATGGAATACACCACCATCGTCGCCTCCCCGGCCTCCGACCCGGCCGGCTTCAAGTACCTCGCCCCCTACACCGGCTCGTCCATCGGGCAGCACTGGATGTACGGCGGCAAGCACGTCCTGATCGTCTTCGACGACCTGAGCAAGCAGGCTGAGGCGTACCGCGCCGTGTCCCTGCTGCTGCGTCGCCCGCCGGGCCGCGAGGCGTACCCGGGTGACGTCTTCTACCTGCACTCCCGCCTGCTGGAGCGCTGCGCGAAGCTCTCCGACGAGCTGGGCGGCGGCTCGATGACCGGCCTGCCGATCATCGAGACGAAGGCCAACGACATCTCGGCCTTCATCCCGACCAACGTCATCTCCATCACCGACGGCCAGATCTTCCTGGAGACCGACCTGTTCAACCAGGGCGTCCGGCCGGCCATCAACGTCGGCACCTCGGTCTCCCGGGTCGGTGGCGCCGCGCAGGTGAAGCCGATGCGGAAGGTCGCCGGTTCGCTGCGGCTCAACCTGGCCCAGTTCCGCGAGTTGGAGGCGTTCGCCGCCTTCGCCTCCGACCTGGACAAGACCTCCCGGGCCCAGCTGGACCGCGGTTCCCGCCTGGTCGAGCTGCTCAAGCAGGCGAACTACTCGCCGTACCCGGTGCAGGAGCAGGTCGTCTCGGTCTGGGCCGGCACCGAGGGCAAGCTGGACGACGTCCCGGTCGGCGAGATCCGTCGCTTCGAGTCGGAGTTCCTGCAGTACCTCCGGCACAAGCACGAGGGCGTGCTGGCCTCGATCGCCGACAACCAGTGGAACGACGACATCATCAGCTCCCTGGACTCCGCCATCGCCGAGTTCAAGCAGGTCTTCCTCGGCAAGGAGGACGAGCGGCGGATCAACGACGCGCCGGCCGCGCCGCTGGAGGGCGAGCAGGACCGCGAGACGGTGAGCCGCTTCCGCGACGGCACGGGTGACCGCCCGGCCGAGAACCGGTAAGGGCTGATTCATGGCGGCCCAGGTTCGCGTTCTTCGTCAGCGGATCCGCTCGGCGAAGGGGATGAAGAAGATCACCAAGGCGATGGAGCTCGTGGCGACGAGCCGCATCGCCAAGGCCCAGGCCCGGGTGGCGGCGTCCCTGCCGTACGCCCAGGCGGTCACCGGCGTGCTCACGGCGCTGGCGTCCAACGCGCGGATCGACCACCCGCTGCTCACCCCGCGCGAGCGGGTGCGGCGGGCGGGCGTCCTGCTGGTCACCTCCGACCGCGGCCTCGCCGGCGGCTACAGCTCCAACGCCATCAAGATGGCCGAGTCGCTGATCGCCCGGCTGCGCGCCGACGGCAAGGAGCCGGTGCTCTACGTCATCGGGCGCAAGGGTGTCGGGTTCTTCCGGTTCCGTGACCGGCCGATCGAGGCCAACTGGACCGGGTTCTCGGAGCAGCCGACGTTCGCCGACGCCCGCGCCGTGGGCGAGACGCTGATCAAGGCGTTCACCGCCGGTGCGGACGACGTCGACGGTGGCGCCGGGGCGGACGGGGTGCTCGGCGTGGACGAGCTGCACATCGTCTACACCGAGTTCCACTCCCTGATGACGCAGACCCCGGTCACCCGGATCATGGGCCCCATGCAGGTGGAGGACCGGCCCCGGTCCGAGGGTGCGCTGCCGGCCTACGAGTTCGAGCCGGACGCGGAGGCGCTGCTCGACGCGCTGCTGCCGAAGTACATCAACACGCGGATCTACGCGGCGTTGCTGGAGTCGGCGGCAAGCGAGTCGGCGGCCCGTCGGCGGGCGATGAAGAGCGCCACCGACAACGCCGAAGAGATGATCGAGAAGTACACGCGTGAGATGAACTCGGCCCGCCAGGCCGGGATCACCCAGGAGATCAGCGAGATCGTCGGCGGCGCTAACGCGCTGGCCGCGTCGGGAAGTGAAGTGTGATGACTGTATCCGCAGTTGCTGGTGGACCAGCTGAGACCAAGACGGCCACGGGTCGCGTGGTCCGGGTCATCGGCCCGGTCGTCGACGCCGAGTTCCCGCGCGACGCCATGCCGGCCCTGTTCAACGCCCTGCACGTGGACGTGACGCTCTCCGGCGGCGAGAAGACGCTGACCCTGGAGGTCGCCCAGCACCTGGGTGACAACATGGTCCGCGCCATCTCGATGCAGCCGACCGACGGCCTGGTCCGCGGCACCGAGGTGCGTGACACCGGTTCGCCGATCACCGTTCCGGTGGGCGACACGGTCAAGGGCCACGTGTTCAACGCGATCGGCGAGTGCCTCAACCTCACCGAGGGCGAGACGCTCCAGCCGGACGACCACTGGGGCATCCACCGCAAGGCCCCGGCCTTCGCGGACCTGGAGCCGAAGACCGAGATGCTGGAGACCGGCATCAAGGTCATCGACCTGCTCGCCCCGTACGTCAAGGGCGGCAAGATCGGCCTGTTCGGCGGTGCCGGCGTCGGCAAGACGGTGCTCATCCAGGAGATGATCACCCGTGTCGCCCGGAACTTCGGTGGTACCTCGGTCTTCGCCGGCGTGGGTGAGCGCACCCGCGAGGGCAACGACCTCATCGCCGAGATGACCGAGTCCGGCGTCATCGACAAGACCGCGCTGGTCTACGGCCAGATGGACGAGCCGCCGGGCACCCGGCTGCGGGTCGCCCTGTCGGCGCTGACCATGGCGGAGTACTTCCGCGACGTCAAGAAGCAGGAGGTGCTGCTCTTCATCGACAACATCTTCCGCTTCACCCAGGCCGGCTCCGAGGTCTCCACCCTGCTCGGCCGCATGCCGAGCGCGGTGGGCTACCAGCCGACCCTGGCCGACGAGATGGGCGAGCTCCAGGAGCGGATCACCTCCGTCCGGGGTCAGGCCATCACCTCGATGCAGGCGATCTACGTGCCGGCGGACGACTACACCGACCCCGCCCCGGCCACCACGTTCGCCCACCTCGACGCGACCACCAACCTGGAGCGGTCGATCTCCGACAAGGGCATCTACCCGGCCGTGGACCCGCTGGCGTCCTCGTCCCGGATCCTCGCCCCGGAGTTCGTCGGCGCCGAGCACTTCGCGGTGGCGACCGAGGTGAAGCGGATCCTGCAGAAGTACAAGGACCTGCAGGACATCATCGCCATCCTCGGTATCGAGGAGCTCTCCGAGGAAGACAAGATCACCGTGCAGCGCGCGCGGCGCATCGAGCGCTTCCTGTCGCAGAACACCTACGCGGCGGAGCAGTTCACCGGCGTGCCGGGCTCGACGGTCCCGATCGAGGAGACCATCGAGGCCTTCCGGAAGATCAGCGAGGGCGAGTACGACCACTTCCCCGAGCAGGCCTTCTTCATGTGCGGCGGTCTCGAGGACCTGGAGCGCAAGGCAGCCGAGCTCATGAAGAGCTGACCTGTCGGTCCTGACGAAAGGCCGCCCCGGCAACGCCGGGGCGGCCTTTCGTCCGTTTTTGGACCCGGTGATTGCCGCTGCCCGGTTCCGCGTGGTCGGCGATCATGCCGTACCCGAGGTACCGTCGATCCGCCCACCCACCACGTGGGCGTCGATCCGCCCACTCAAAGCGTGGGCGTCGATCCGCAACGAATCGGCTGCATGCGCCCGTCTCCTGATCGTGGGCGTGACGAACGGAGATGATCGTGGGTAAGGCCGACAAGGGCGGCGGCAAGCCGTCCAGGTGGTCGGGGGTGCCGCGCTGGGCCCGGGTCTGCACCGTGTTCGGTGCCGTCCTGATGCTGCTCAGCGGGGTCGTGCTGGTCGGTGCCGAGGCGCTGATGGCCCGTTACGAGGGCGCCGTCGGCAAGGCCGACCTCTTCGGCGACCAGGCCGCCGGTGCGAAGGAGCGCAAGAGCGACATCAAGGGGCCGCTCAACATCCTGCTGGTGGGCATCGACCCGCGCAACCCGGAGATGCCGCCACTGGCCGACTCGGTCATGGTGCTGCACGTGCCGGCGGAGCTGGACCGGGCCTACCTGTTCTCGATGCCGCGTGACCTCATCGTGGAGATCCCCGAATTCAGCCGGGCGGAGTTCAACGGCGGCACCGACCGGCTCAACGCGGCGATGTCGTACGGCAGTCGGGTGCCCGGCGGCAACCCGGACGCGGCCCGCGGCTTCGAACTGCTGGCGACGACGGTGCAGAACGTCACCGGCATCACGCGCTTCGACGCCGGCGCGATCATCAACTTCAACGGCTTCAAGAACATCGTCGACGCGATGGGCGGCGTCGACATGTACATCGAGCGCGAGGTGCGCTCCGAGCACCGCGAGCCGGACGGCAAGCACCGCAAGGGCAACCCCAACGGCGAGGGCTACGTCGGCCCGCAGGCGGTCTACAAGAAGGGCAACCAGCACCTCAACGGCTGGCAGGCGCTCGACTACGTCCGCCAGCGCTACCCGAAGAACGGCGTCCCGGACGGCGACTACGGGCGGCAGCGGCACCAGCAGCAGTTCGTCAAGGCCATGGCCGGTCAGGCGCTCAGCGCCGACGTGGTCACCAACCCGGTCAAGCTGGACCGGGTGCTGCGCGCGGCCGGGCAGTCGCTGATCTTCAGTGGCCGGGGCCACGGCGTCGTCGACTTCGGCCTGGCGCTCAAGGACATCCGCCCGGAGACGATCCAGATGATCAAGTTGCCGGGCGGCTCGGTCATCCAGAACGGCGAGTACCGGGGCGAGAAGTTCCAGCCCGCCGTGGACGACTTCTTCGCCGCCCTGCGTAAGGGGCAGCTCGACGCGTTCCTGGTGGAGCATCCCGACTTCCAGAACAAGGCGAAGTAGCCGTGGCGCAGGTCTCGCCACCCGCGTTGGGGGCGGGCCGGCGGCACGACTAGACTTTCGACAATCCGCCGCCGCAGCAAGGAGACAGCGTGGCAAAGCAGCTTCACGTCGAGCTCGTAGCCGTCGAGGAGAAGGTCTGGTCCGGCGAGGCCGAGATGGTCGTCGCCCGCACGACCGAGGGCGAGCTGGGTGTGCTGGCGGGGCACGCGCCCCTGCTCGGCCAGCTTGCCGAGCCCGGCGAGGTGCGCATCAAGCTTCCCGGCGGCGAGCAGGTCTCCTACGAGGTGGCCGGCGGCTTCCTGTCGGTGACCGCCGAGGGCGTCACCGTCCTGGCCGAGAGCGCCACCCCGGTCTCCGCCGCGCAGAGCCGCTGAGCCGAAGCGTCGATGGAGATCGTCGAGGGGATCGGAATCGGCGTCGCCGTCATCCTCGGCGCACTCCTGATCCTCTTCGCCCGGCGGGCCGTCGTCACCCGTAGCGGTGGCATCATCCGGCTCGGCGTCCGGACCTCCACGATGCTCGACGGCCGAGGCTGGGCTCCCGGCTTCGGCCGCTTCGTCGGCGACGAACTCCGCTGGTACCGGCTCTTCAGCTTCGCCATCCGGCCCGCCCGGGTGCTCTCCCGCGAGGGGCTGGCCGTCGAGCGACGGCGGCTGCCCGAGGGGCAGGAGCGCCTCTCGATGCCCGCCGACTGGGTCATCCTCCGCTGTACGAGTGACCAGGCCCCGATGGAGATCGCCATGGCCCGGTCCACCGTCACCGGATTCCTCTCCTGGCTCGAGGCCGCCCCTCCGGGGGCGGTCTCGCCGCGTCTGGCCTCCCAGGACTGGCCCGCGGCCTGATCGGGTGTGCGGTGGGGGGTTTCCGGGGAGCCCACCCCGCTCCGGGCGGTCAGGCTTGATCCCTCCGCGGGCGGGCTCCCGGAAACCCCTGCCGTCGCACTGCCCGCGGTCGGCGCACTCTCACGCCACCTGCGCCGTTACCGGTCTCGTCAGGTGAACGCTGGACTACCCGGGTGGTGAGGCGACGAGTTCGACCTCGTACCCCTGGTTGTCGGTGAGGTAGGCGGCGTAGGTATCCGGGCCGCCAGCGTGGGGATGGCGTTCCGGAAAGAGCAACGTCCAGCCGTGTGCCGGCGCGGCCGCGACCAGCCGCTCCACGGCGGCGGGCGGGCCAGCGTGGAAGGCCAGGTGGTTGAGGCCGGGGGCCAGCCGGTCGTGCCGCTGGCCGCGCAGCGCCGGCGACTGCTCCAGGACCAGGTACGTCGGGCCATGGCGCCAGGAGCGGCCCGCCGGCCACTCCTGGAACGGCACCCAGCCCAGTTCGTCGAGCAGCCAGCCCCAGTTGGACACGGCGGCGGCCAGATCGGGTACCCAGACCTCGACGTGGTGCAGCGTGCCCACCGGAACATCCGGTGGGCACTGCCGACGGGTGGTCAGCGGTTACCGCCCGGCACCCATAGCACATCTCCGTCCGGATTTGCCGTTCTTGACAGGATAAAGAGCAGATCCGATAGCCGGTTGAGATACTTTGCCGGGAGCGAGCTGGTCCGCTCGGGGTCGTGCGCGACCAGGGCCCACGCCGCCCGCTCGGCGCGTCGGGCGACCGTCCGCGCCACGTGCAGCAGCGCCGCACCCGCGGTGCCGCCGGGGAGGATGAAGGAGTCGAGCTTGCTCAGGCGTGCGTTGTACTCGTCGCACCAGCCCTCCAGGCGCTCGACGTACGCCTCGGTGACCCGCAGCGGCGGGTACTTCGGGTCGGGTTCGACCGGGGTGGCCAGGTCGGCGCCCACGTCGAACATGTCGTTCTGGATCGACGCCAGGACGGCCCGCAGCTCCTCGTCGAGCTGTCCCAGGGCGAGCGCCACGCCGATCGCGGCGTTGCACTCGTCGACGTCCGCGTACGCGGAGATGCGCGGATCGGTCTTTGGCACCTGCTCGTTGTTGCTCAGCCTGGTCATGCCGGCATCGCCGGCCTTGGTGTAGATGCGCGTGAGGTGGACGGCCATGACGCACAGCCTACGGACAGTGGACCTGACGATCCCGGAGCGGCCGGGCGGCACCGCCGTCCGAGCGGCCGGGGGCCCCGGCGACGCCGGTGACCCGGCGGTCCAGGACCTCGACGTCATCCGGGTGCGCGGCGACGCGCGCCTGACCGGCTCGGTGCACGTCGTGGGCGCCAAGAACTCGGCGCTGAAGCTGATGGCCGCCGCGCTGCTCGCGCCGGGCCGCAGCATCATCACCAACGTGCCGCGCATCACCGACATCGCGATCATGGGCGAGGTGCTGCGCCGGCTCGGCTGCGGCGTCCGGTTCGACGCCGACGACCCTGTCGACCCGATGGTCGCGTACGGCGGGGTGGCCCGGTCCCGGTCGGTCGTCATCGACGTGCCCGAGCAGCCCGGCGCCGAGGCGGACTACGACCTCGTACGCCGGCTGCGCGCCTCGATCTGCGTGCTGGGCCCGCTGCTGGCCCGCCGGGGACACGTGCGGGTGGCCCACCCGGGCGGCGACGCCATCGGCTCGCGGGGCCTGGACATGCACGTCTCCGGGCTGACCCGGATGGGCGCCGAGATCTCCGGGGAGCACGGCTTCGTGATCGCCTCGGCGCCGCACGGGCTGCACGGCGCGGAGATCGTGCTCGACTTCCCCAGCGTCGGGGCGACCGAGAACCTGGTCATGGCGGCGGTGCTGGCCCGGGGGCCGAGCGTCATCGACAACGCCGCCCGGGAGCCGGAGATCGTCGACATCTGCACGATGCTGACCCAGATGGGCGCCCGGATCTCCGGCGCCGGCACCTCCACCCTGCACATCGAGGGGGTGCCGGGGCTGCGGCCGGTGCGGCACGCGACGGTGGGGGACCGGATCGTCGCCGGTACCTGGGCGTTCGGCGCGGCGATGACCCGGGGGGACGTCACCGTGACCGGGGTGGAGCCGGCGTTCCTGGAGGTCGCGCTCGACAAGCTGGTCTCCGCCGGGGGCCTGGTGGAGACCCGGGGCGACGCGTTCCGGATCCGGATGGACGACCGGCCGAAGGCGGTGGACGTCGTGACGCTGCCGTACCCGGGCTTCGCCACCGACCTGCTGCCGATGGCGATCGGGCTGGCGGCGGTCAGCGACGGGGCCTCCCTGATCACCGAGAACATCTTCGACGGCCGGTTCATGTTCGCCAACGAGATGATGCGGCTGGGCGCGGACATCAAGACCGACGGCCACCACGCGGTGGTCCGGGGCCGGGACCGGCTCTCCGGCGCGCCCGTGCGCGCCACCGACATCCGGGCCGGCGCCGGGCTGATCATCGCCGGGCTCTGCGCCGAGGGGGTCACCGAGGTCTCCCACGTGCACCACGTGGACCGGGGCTACCCGGACTTCGCGGCCGACCTGCGCGCGCTCGGGGTCGAGGTGGAGCGGGGCACCGCACCGGAGGAACCGGACCTGAGCATCTGAGCTGCCGCGCCCGAGCGGCACCTTGCCCTCCGGGGCCTACGACCCCCGCCCGGGCCGCGCAGGTGGGAGGGCGTGGGCCGGCACCTGGAGGGGCCACCCCGCCCGGCCGCCTTAGCATCCGTTCAGGCTCGCCGACTAGGGTGCTGGCAGACACTCAATCAGGCGAGGGAGAAGCAGATGGCGGGTCGACTCGCGGTCGTCGGGGCCGGGCTGATGGGCTCGGGCATCGCCCAGGTGGCGGCGCAGGCGGGCTGGCAGGTGACGCTGCGGGACCTGGACGACGCGGCCACCGGGCGGGGCATGGACGGCATCCGGAAGTCGCTGACCAGGTTCGCCGAGAAGGGCAGGATCGAGGCGTCCGAGGTCGAGGCGGCGCTGGGCCGGATCACCCCCACCACCGACCTGGAGGCGGCGGCCGACGCGGACATCGTGGTCGAGGCGGTCTTCGAACGGCTGGAGATCAAGCACGAGGTGTTCCGCGTGCTGGACAAGATCTGCAAGGCCGACGCGGTGCTCGCGACCAACACCTCGGCCATCCCGGTGACGCAGATCGCCGCGGTGACCGAGCGCCCGGAGGCGGTCGTCGGCACCCACTTCTTCTCGCCGGTGCCGATGATGAAGCTCTGTGAGCTGGTGCGCGGCTACAAGACCAGCGACGAGACCCTGGCCACGGCGAAGTCGTTCGCCGAGGAGATCGGCAAGACGGTCGTGGTGGTCAACCGGGACATCGCGGGCTTCGTCACCACCCGGCTGATCGCGGCCCTGGTCGTCGAGGCGGTCAAGCTCGTCGAGTCGGGCGTGGTGTCGGCCGAGGACCTGGACACCGCCTGCCGCCTCGGCTTCGGCCACGCCATGGGCCCGCTGGCCACCACGGACCTGACCGGCGTGGACGTGCTGCTGCACGCCTCGAAGAACATCTACACCGACACGGCGGACGAGAAGTTCTTCCCGCCGGAGCTGCTCCAGCGCATGGTCACCGCCGGCGACCTCGGGCGCAAGAGCGGCAAGGGCTTCTACACGTACTGACGGGCAGCCGGGGCGCGACGTCCCCTGGCCGCTCAGCGGACCGCCTCCACCGGCGCGGGGGCGGTCCGCCGCAGCCCGGCGGTGAGCATCAGCGTGGCCGCCAGCGCCGCCGTGGCGAGCAGCACGACGGCCCAGCTCGCCGGTACCAGGTCCGCGACCGTGCCGGCGAGCACGGCACACAGCGCCTGCGCGGCCATCATCCCGTTGTGGTGCAGGCCCAGCACCTGGCCCCGGAACTCGGTGGGTGAGTGGGCGATCAGGCGCTCCTGCAACGGCAGCCCGGCGGCGAAGCCCACCGAGGCGACGACCGCGACCAGCATGGCCAGCGGCAGCGCCGGCGACAGCGCGAAGGCCAGGTAGGGCAGGACGAGCAGCAGCCGCAGGGCGGGGATCAGCCGGTTGCGCCGGGCCGGGGGCAGGAACCGTCCCACCACGACGTCGCCCGCCAGCATGCCGAGGGCCGCGGCGGCGTAGAGGAAGCCGGCGCGGTCCCCGGCGTACGGCACGAACAGCGCCTCGCAGCCGACGACCAGGCCGGGCGGCAGCCACAGGTTGAGCAGGAGCGAGCGGCGGCCGGGATCCGTCCACAGTTCCCGGTTCACCCGGAGCGTGCGCCCGACCGTCGTCCGGGCGGTGGTCCGGGCCGGGCGCTCCGAGATCCCGAACCACCCGATTGCCGCCGCCACCGCCCGCAGCACCGCCGCGAGCAGGAACACCTCGTACGGGTCCAGCCAGAACAACAGGACGCCGCCCAGCCCGAAGCCGGCGATCTGCATCGCCCCGACGCTCGTGTTCATGGTGGACCTGCCCAGCACGTAGGCGTCGGTCGGCAGGATGTCGGTGAGCAGCGCCCACCGGGCCCCGCCCGTGATCGAGCCGACGTACGCGCCCGTGAAGATGATCGCGAACCGGGCCCACAGCGGCAGGCCGGGCACCGCCTGGAGTGCCGCTCCGGCGGCGACCAGCACGGCGGCGAAGGTCAGCGCCCGGCGGGGCGGCAGGCTGTCCGCGGCCGACAGCAACGTCAGGCTGCCGAGCACGCCGGCGAGCGGTGCGCCGAACATGCTCAGCGCGGTGAGCAGCGCCGAGCCGGTCGACGCGTAGGTCAGCGAGCCCAGCGCCAGCGCCGACGTCGTGTGCGCCGCGATTCCCGCGCAGTTCGCCAGGAACAGGTTGCGGAACTCCCGGACCGCGAACAGATCTGCGTACGTTCTCACGGGCACGAGCGTGTGGGGTGCCGGGTGGATCTCCTAGAGTTACGTCTGGAGGCGAAACATGGCCGTCTGGCAGGTGCCGTCGGATCTCCTCGCGCGCAGCCGTTTCACGGTCTCGCCGATGGTCGACACGGTCGCCGCGCTGCGCGCGCTGTACCACCCGCGTAACCCGTGGCAGCGGGCCTGGCGGGAGCCGCACGTCGCGGCGTTCCGACGGATGCTGGCCGGTCGGCCGGTGGTCCGGGCGCTGCTGCCCGCCTCGTTCCACCCCCGGTGGACGGCGGACTTCCTCACCGTCGCGCCCGCCTCGCCGGAACCGACGTTCGCGGCGGAGCTGGCGGCCGTCGGGCGGCTCTCCGACGAGCGGATCCGGGCCGACCTGCGCGTCACCCGCCCGGAGCCGCTCGCCGCCGAACTGCTGGCGGACGGCCTCGCCGGGCACGTGGTGGAACTCCTCGACTGGGTCTGGACGCACACCGTCGAGCCGGAGTGGCCGGAGCGGGAACGCCGGCTCCGGGCGGACATCGTGGCCCGCACCGCCGCGTTGAGCGCGGGCGGCTGGGCCGGGGTGTTCGCCGACCTCAACCGCAACATGCGCTGGCTGGGCGACGGCCGGCTCCAGGTCAACGAATACCCGGAGCCGCCGCAGTCGCTGGACGAGGCCGAGCAGTTGGTCTTCCTCCCGGCGCACTGCCGTCGCGGCTGGGTGGTCTGGGACAGGCCGACCCGGTTCGGGATGGTGTACCCGGTGCGCGGCATCCTGGTCGATCCCACCTCACCGGCACCCGACGGGCTCGCCCGGCTGATCGGCGCGAACCGGGCCCACATCCTGGCCAGGCTGGACACGCCGCTGAGCACCTCGCAACTCGTGGCGGTGACCGGGCTCTCCCTCGGGACGGTGAGCGACCACCTGCGGGTGCTGCTGGACGCGGGCGCCGTCGGCAAGCGGCGGTCCGGGCGCGAGGTGCTCTACTGGCGTACGCCGCTCGGCGTCGCGCTCACGACGTCCACGCGTTAGCCGGGGCCCCTTCCGCACACCTCAGCCGTCGCGCTTGGTCGTCCAGCGGAACGTGGTCAGGCAGAGCACCAGGCCGATCACGCACCACGCGACGAGGACCAGGGCGACCCGGTCCAGCTCGAACGAGCCGCCCGGCTCGCGGGCGCCGAAGCCGTCCGGCAGGAAGACCGAGCGCAGGCCCTGGCACATCCACTTCAGCGGGAAGAGCGCCGCCACCTGCTGCATCCAGGTCGGCAGCTCGGTGAAGACGAAGAACACCCCGGAGATGAACTGGAGCACCAGCGCGACCGGGGTGACCACCGCCGAGCCGCTGCGGGCGGTGCGGGCGAGCGACGAGATGGCGATGCCGCACAAGGTGCAGGCGGTGACGCCGAGCACCGACACCCAGCCGAAGGTCAGCCACTTCGCGGCGGTCCCGGGCAGCTCCAGGTCGAACAGCGCCACCGAGACCGCGAGCAGCAGCACGGTCTCGGCGATGCCGATCGCCACGACCATGATCACTTTGCCGGCGAACCAGACCCACTTCGGCATCGGCGTGCCCCGGTAGCGCTTGAGCACCCCCCGGTCCCGCTCGATCGGGATCCAGATGCCCAGGTTCTGGAAGCTCACCGTCATCAGGCCGGTGGCGATCATGCCGGTGATGAAGTACTGGGTGTAGCTGACCCCGGGGGCGATCTCGTCGTCGAAGATCGCCGCGAAGATCAGGATCATGATGACCGGGAAGCCCATCGTGAAGACGACGGACTCCCGGCTGCGCAGGAACTGGGTGATCTCCAGCCGGCTCTGCCGCAGGCTGAGGGCGACCGGACCGGGTCGCCGGGCCGGTGCCGTGGTGGCCGGCGCGGCCGGCTTCGTCGTGGTGGTCATCGGTGTCCGATCATGCGCAGGTAGATGTCCTCCAGGGTCGGCCGGGTCACCGTCAGGCCCGGGACCTCGCCGCCGAAGCGCGCCGCCAGCTCCGCCACCAGCGCCGTCGGCGTCGCGCTCTCCGCCGTCTCCCGCGCCCCCTCCGGCGTACGCCAGGAGACCGTCGCCAGGGCCTCGCGCCGGTTGCCGAGCTGGTCGGGCGTGGCCACCTCGATTACCCGGCCGCCCGCGATCACGCCGACCCGGTCGGCGAGGGACTCCGCCTCGTCGAGGTAGTGGGTGGTGAGCACGATGGTGGTGCCGGCGGCGGCCAGGTCGCGGATCAGCTCCCAGAACTCCCGGCGCGCCTCCGGGTCGAAGCCCGTGGTGGGCTCGTCCAGGAAGAGCAGCTCGGGGCGGCCCACGATGCCGAGCGCGACGTCGAGCCGGCGCTTCTGCCCACCGGAGAGGGTGTGCGTGCGCGCCTTCGCCTTGCCGGCCAGCCCCACCCGCTCGACGACCTTGTCGGGGTCGTCCGCGTCGGCGTAGAAGCCGGCGAAGTGGCGTACCACCTCGGCGACCGTCAGCTCGTCGAACTCGCCCGTGCCCTGGAGCACGATGCCCACCCGGGAGCGCCAGTCGGCGGCCGGACGGGCCGGGTCGCTGCCGAGGACGTCGACGTCGCCGGCGTCGCGCCGCCGGTAGCCCTCCAGGATCTCCACGGTGGTCGTCTTGCCGGCGCCGTTGGGGCCGAGGAGGGCGAAGACCTCGCCGCGGTGGACGTCGAGATCCACGCCCGCCACGGCGACGTTGTCCCCGTACGCCTTGCGTAGCCCCCGGACGGAGATCGCCAGCTCGTCATGCATGCGTCAAGTGTGCGACCTGGCCGCGGCGGCGGGCCGGCCGGGGTGTGGTGGTCGCGCCCATGTCGGGCGCTTCGCACCAGGGCGTCCGCTCCATGGAGCTGTGTGGTTTTCCACAGCTCTGGTGACTGAACGGTAACTTAGACTCCCGCCATGGACGAGAAGGCTCTCCCCGGCCGGCTGCCCGAGCGCGACCGCCCCTGGGTGATGCGCACCTACGCCGGGCACAGCTCGGCCGCGGCGACGAACGCGCTCTTCCGCCGCAACCTGGCGAAGGGGCAGACCGGGCTGTCGGTCGCCTTCGACCTGCCGACCCAGACCGGCTACGACCCCGACCACGAGCTCGCCGCCGGCGAGGTGGGCCGGGTGGGCGTCCCGGTGGCGCACCTCGGCGACATGCGGGCCCTCTTCGACGGCATCCCGCTGGCCGACATGAACACGTCCATGACCATCAACGCGCCGGCGATGTGGCTGCTCGCCCTCTACGGCACGGTCGGCGAGGAGCAGGGCGCGGAGCTGGCCCGCTGCGCCGGCACCACGCAGAACGACATCATCAAGGAGTACCTCTCCCGGGGCACCCACATCTTCCCGCCGGCCGCGTCGCTGCGGCTGACCGCCGACATCGTCGCGTACACGCTGCGCGAGATGCCGCGCTGGAACCCGGTGAACATCTGCTCGTACCACCTCCAGGAGGCCGGCGCGACGCCGGTGCAGGAGGTCGGCTTCGCGCTCTCCACCGCCGTCGCGGTGCTCGACGCGGTCCGTGACTCGGGGCAGGTGTCCGCCGAGCGGATGGGCGACGTCGTGCAGCGGATCTCCTTCTTCGTCAACGCCGGGGTGCGCTTCGTCGAGGAGATCGCCAAGATGCGGGCCTTCGGCGCGCTCTGGGACGAGATCACCCGCGAGCGCTACGGGGTGGAGAACCCGAAGCAGCGGCGGTTCCGCTACGGCGTGCAGGTCAACTCGCTGGGCCTGACCGAGGCGCAGCCGGAGAACAACATCCAGCGCATCGTGCTGGAGATGCTCGGCGTGACCCTCTCCCGGGACGCCCGCGCCCGCGCCGTGCAGCTGCCCGCCTGGAACGAGGCGCTCGGGCTGCCCCGGCCGTGGGACCAGCAGTGGTCGCTGCGCATGCAGCAGGTGCTCGCGTACGAGTCGGACCTGCTGGAGTACCCGGACCTGTTCGAGGGCTCGCACGTCATGACGGCGCTGGTCGAGGAGATCGTCACCGGGGCCCGGGTCGAGCTGGAGAAGGTGCTGGAGATGGGCGGCGTCGTCGCGGCCGTCGAGACCGGCTACCTCAAGAGCGCGCTGGTCGCCTCGCTGGCCGAGCGGCGCCGCCGGATGGAGTCCGGCGCCGACGTGGTGGTCGGCGTCAACCGGTTCACCGAGACCGAGCCGTCGCCGCTGACCGCCGCCGGCGCCGAGTCCGTCGTGCAGGTCGACCCGGCCGTCGAGGCGGCGGCCACTGAGGCCGTACGCCGGTGGCGGGCCGGGCGGGACGACGCGGCGGTCGACGCGGCGCTGGCCCGGCTGCGCGCGGACGCCGCGACCACGACGAACCTGATGCCGGCGACGCTGGAGTGCGTGCGGGCCGGGGCGACCACCGGCGAGTGGGCCGGCGCGCTGCGCCAGGTCTTCGGCGAGTACCGGGCGCCCACCGGTCTGACCGGCGCCGCCGGGGCCGGCGGGGACGCCACCCTGGCCGCCGTCCGGGCGCGCGTCACCGCCACCGCCCGCGAGCTGGGCAGCGGCCGGCTGCGGCTGCTCGTCGGCAAGCCCGGCCTCGACGGGCACTCCAACGGCGCGGAGCAGATCGCGGTACGCGCCCGCGACGCCGGCTTCGAGGTGGTCTACCAGGGCATCCGGCTGACCGCCGGGCAGATCGTCGCCGCCGCCGTCGAGGAGGACGTGGACCTGGTCGGCCTCTCGGTCCTCTCCGGCTCGCACCTGGCGGCGGTGCCGGCGGTGCTGGACGGCCTGCGCGCCGCCGGCCGGCCGGACCTGCCGGTGGTGGTCGGCGGGATCATCCCCGCCGGCGACGCGGAGCAGCTCCGCGCCGCCGGGGTGGCCCGGGTCTTCACGCCGAAGGACTTCGCCCTGACCGGGATCATCGACGACCTGGTCACCGTGGTCCGGGAGGCCAACGGCCTGCGCTGAGGGGAAGGCCCCCGGCGAGGACGCGCGTCGCCAGGGGCCTGTCCGTCGCGGCCCGACGCCGGTGCGCCCGTGCCCAGGTCAGCGGCTGACGTAGGTCATGCAGTCGGCCATGTCGTTGTCGGGACCGACCTTGATCGCCGGTGCGTGGCATTCCAGCTGCTCGTTGTGCTGGCAGTCCGCGCGCTGACAGGCGCCCACCTGCGCGGTCATGCCGCCGTCGACCCCGCCACGGACCGCCGGCATCTCGACGAAGGTGTGGCAGTGCGCGTGGTCCGGGCTGCCGATGGTGATGGCGAAGGCGTGGCAGTCGTTGGTGTGGTTGTACGAGCACGCCGCCACGACACATTCCTGGACGCGGGGCATCTCCACTGCTGCGGTCATGGTGACCTCCTATAGAGTCGTGCCCCGATTTTAGGCTTTTGTAAGTTTTGTTGAGCCTGGTTCAGCCCACTCCGAGCACCTCCGACAGCGGGGCCGGCTCGAGGCCGCGCTCGGCCAGCCCGGCCAGGATGTGCGGCAGTGCCTCGTCCGTCATCGGCGCGTTCGCCTCCGTCACGTGCAGGACGATCACCGATCCCGGACGCACCCCGTCCAGCGAGGCACGGACCACCGGCCGCCAGGACTTCGCGAACGGGTCGCCGCTGACCACGTCGCCGTCCACCACCGTCACCCCCAGCGGCGCCAGCGCGGCCAGCGCCTTCCTGTCGTGGCAGAGCCCGGGGAAGCGGAAGTACCGGGTCTGCCGCCCCCCGTACGCGGCCACCACGTCGAACGTACGGGCCACGTCGGCGGTCATCTCCCGCTCCGCGATGCGGGGCAGGCCGTAGCAGTCCGGGGTGAAGGCCAGGTGCCCGTACGTGTGGTTGGCCAGCTCGAAGCGCGGGTTCGCGGCGAGTCGGCGGGTCACGTCCGGGTACTGCTCCACCCACTTGCCGGTGAGGAAGAAGGTGGCCGGCACCCGCTCCCGTTCCAGCAGGTCGATGATCTTCAGGTTCGCGTACGACCGCACCGCGCCGCTGCGCAGCTGGTACCGCATCGCGTCCGTCATGTCGGCGTCGAAGGTGAGCGCCACCTTGTTCCCCGTACGCGGCCCGTGGTCGACGACGGGTGGTCTGGTCCCGACCGGGGTCGCGCCGGGGACCGTCGCCGCGGGCGTGGCCGGGGCCGTGGCCCCCGGGGCGGCCGGGGTCACCGTCACCGCGGGCGCGGCAGGGGCCGTGGCCTCCGGGGCGGCCGAGGCCCGAACCGTTGCCGCGATGCGGACGATGCCGGCGTCGGCCGGCGCGCGCAGCGGGCTTGGGAGGACGAGGAGGGCCGCGGCGGCGGCCACGGCGGTGACGGTCGCGACGAGCGGAACGCGGGGGATCTTCACGTGCACCGGGAGATGATGTCAGCGCCTGACATTTCCTGCGTGCCCGCTGTCGAGCTTGCTGCCTGAACCGGCTGCTTGCGCGAGCCGTGTCCGGTTGATTCTGTGAGGGGGCCGGTCGACGCGCACCGGATGGCCCGCCCAAGCCGGCCGCACAGAGGGCCGGTCGCCGCAACGGGAGCCCCACCTGCTTGCCGCCGTGAAGCAAGCATTGGTGATCAGGGCGCCATGGACCTTATCGGGCGGTTTTAACGTCCATGGCGTCCTGATCACCAGTGGGTGGAACGGTGTTCTTGGCTTGCCCGGGTGGCGAGGCGGGCAATTCGGGCGGGGTGTGGCGGTCGCCCCACCTTGTTGCCTGGCTGCACGGGTGTCCGGGCTTGTCACCAAGGTCCGGTCGGGGGGCCGCGTCGGGCATCACCCGACGCCCCCGTCCCGGATGCTTTGTCCGGTTTGAGGATGTGACCGGAGGCATTGTGGGGGCGGAATCGTGGCTGCGGCGGGGTCGTTACACCGTGCGTACGACCGAGCAAGGCCGCCGTCGCGCAGGCATCTGGCGGGACACGGCCGATCTGATCTTCCTCCGGTGAGTTGCCGGAGATCCCCTGGTTCCTGAGTTGAGCCGAGTTCGTGAGCGCCGGACGGTGCTTGCACCCGCGTGAGCCGATCCCCCTCGGTGCGGGTGCCGACCCCCGAATGGAGCGTGTCCGATGAACACGATCATGCGTAAGAGCGTTCTTGGTATCGCCGGCCTGGCGGTCGCCGGTGGTCTGGCTGCCGGTCCGCTGAACCACGCCAACTCCGGTGACGAGGTCGAGGCGGGCTCGCCGATCACGGCGGTTGCCGTGCAGGCTGACAAGCCGGACATGGGCAAGCTGGTGCCGCACGGCGTGCAGGGCGCCCAGTCGCACGTCGACCTGTCGGATGAGCAGGTGGCGAACGTGAAGGCGATCATCGCCGCGACGAAGAAGGCCGGCATGGACGAGCGCGCCGCCGTCGTGTCGATCGCGACCGCGTTGCAGGAGTCGAAGCTGGAGAACCTGGGCCACCTCGGTGACCGCAACGACCACGACTCGCAGGGCCTGTTCCAGCAGCGCCCGTCCTCGGGTTGGGGCACGGTCGAGCAGATCACCGACCCCGAGTACTCGACGACGGCGTTCCTGAAGGGCCTGAAGCAGGTCGACGGGTGGCAGGACATGCCGCTGACGAAGGCCGCGCAGACGGTGCAGGTGTCGGCGTACCCGGACCACTACGCCCAGTGGGAGCAGCAGGCCGCCGACCTGGTCGCCGAGCACTGGAACAGCTGACGACAGCAACTGAACGCCGCTCTGGCCGGCACCCCGAGGTGGGGTGCCGGCCAGACGCATGTCCGGGACCGGTCGGGGCGTACGACGATCAGACGCGGAAGCCGGCGGCCCGCGCCGCCTGACGCTCCCGGCGGCGGTCGGAGCGGCGGCGCACGAACCAGAAGACGAAGACGACCAGCCCGAGCAGGAACGCCAGCACCAGCACCGGCAGGATGATCGCCACCACCGACATGGCCACGCTGGTGGCGTCCTCGGCGGTGCTGGCAACGGGTGCGCCGACGCCGGCCGTGGTCGCGTTGATGACCGGTCGGGCGGCGGACTTCAACAGGTGTACGCCGAGGGCGATCACCACGCCGGTCACCACGGGGACCCACTGGCTGGACGAGAAGAAGGTGTCAGGGTCGCTGACCGTCACCGTCTCCGAGGACGAGCCCGCGCCGAACGCCAGGCCGCCGGCGGTCGGCCGGACCACGGTCTGCACGACGTCGTTGACGTGGTCGACCACCGGGACCTTGTCGGCGACGACCTCGACGACCAGGAGCACCGCCAGGATCGCGATCACCCAGCCGTTGCCCAACCACTGCCACCCGCCGGGCAGGTCGATCAGACTGGTGTAGCGGGCCAGGAGACCCATGGTGAGCAGGGGGATGTACGCGTTCAGCCCCGCCGAGGCGGCGAGACCGGTACCGGTGAGAACTTCGAGCACCGTCTCAGCATCGCACCGGCGCGCCAGTGCCGCTCGGTGGCGCGGGCCGGGGTCTCGGCTACCCTCGTCGGGTGCGGTTGGTCATTGCGAAGTGCTCGGTGGACTACGTCGGACGGCTCTCGGCCCACCTGCCGCCGGCCACCCGGTTGCTCATGGTGAAGGCGGACGGGTCGGTGTCGATCCATGCCGACGACCGGGCGTACAAGCCGTTGAACTGGATGAGCCCGCCCTGCCGGTTGGAGGAGGCCCCCGGCGTCTGGCGGGTCGTCAACAAGGCGGGGGAGGAGCTGCGGATCACCCTGGAGGAGATCTTCCAGGACACCTCGTACGAGCTGGGCGTCGATCCGGGCCTGCGCAAGGACGGTGTCGAGGCGCACCTCCAGGAGCTGCTGGCGGCCAACCCGGAGGCCCTCGGTGACGGGTTCACGCTGGTCCGCCGGGAGTACATGACGGCGATCGGCCCGGTCGACCTGCTCTGTCGGGACGCCAACCAGGGCGCCGTGGCCGTGGAGGTGAAGCGGCGCGGCGAGATCGACGGCGTGGAGCAGCTCACCCGGTACCTGGAGCTGATGAACCGTGACCCGCTGCTCGCGCCGGTCGCCGGGGTCTTCGCGGCGCAGGAGATCAAGCCGCAGGCCCGGGTGCTCGCCACGGACCGGGGCATCCGCTGCGTCGTCGTGAACTACGACAAGCTGCGCGGCATCGAGCGCGACGAGCTCACCCTGTTCTGACGGACCGCCCTCGCGGCATTGCGGCACCGGCCCGGCGTTTGCCGGGCCGCCCGTCCGGTGCTGCGGCGGATGCCGGAGGCGCCGGCCCGCGAACCGCCGTCCGGGCCGCCGGACGCCGGGCCCGCCGCAACGTCAACGGGGCGGCTCCGGCGGGCCGTCCGCGCGGACGGCGATCAGCGACTTGGGCAGGCCGGCCACCCGCTCGACGAGGATCCGCGAGTCGGGGAAGTAGTGCCGCATCTGCGAGCGGTCCAGCAGCTCCGTCCAGAGCACCTGGTGCAGGGCCGCCTCGTGGCTGCGGGTCGGCTTGTGCCCGAGCGGCCAGCGGCGGGCGAACGCGGTCCGCAGCCGCACGGGGAGGAACTGCATCCCCGGCGCGATCCAGTGCGGCTCGATGGGGAAGTAGCGGTAGGGCGTCTGCACCCAGTGCCGGTCGCCGAGGTTGCGCACGGCGTCGGCGAAGCGCAGTCGCCGCTCGTGCCCGCCGACGTGCTCCAGCACCGAGTTGGAGAAGACCAGGTCGTAGCGGCGCGCGGTGATCCGGGCCGGCAGGTCGCAGGCGTCGGCCCGGTCGACCTCCGCCCACTCCGGGACGTCCGTGGGCGGTCGCTCCAGGTTGACCACGTGTACGCGCGCCGGCCGCACGTCGGCCCGGGTCCAGGTGCCGAGCCGGCCACCCAGGTCGACGACGTGCATCTTCTCCAGGTCAGGGAACGTCCGGACCAGCCAGTCGGCGCGGCGACGCCGCTGCCGGGCACTCCACGACCGGTCACTGTCGACGAGGTGGAAGCGCAATCGATGGGGGCGCATTTAACGCAATGTACCGCTCCCACCACGTTGGACACATGTGAGGGTGTTCATGATCGGTTATCCGACAGTCACCTGCCGTACATGACCTTGATGGCCTTGACGAGCCGGGTGACGTCGGCCGGCGTCCGCTCGAAGGTCGTCGAGGGCAGCAGCGACCGGGCCCGCCGCCGGGTGATGGCCTTGGCGCGGCTGAACTCCCGCAGCCCGTCCTCGCCGTGGATGCGCCCGAAGCCGGAGTCGCCGACGCCGCCGAAGGGCAGGGTGGACATCCCGGCGAAGGTCAGCGCCGAGTTCACCGACGCCATGCCCGAGCGCAGCCGCCGGGCGATCGCCACCGCGTTTCGCCGGCCGAACACCGAACCCCCCAGGCCGTACGACAGGGCGTTGGCGCGGGCGACAGCCTCGTCGGCGTCGCGGACCCGGTTGATGGTCAGGGTCGGCCCGAACGTCTCCTCGCGTACGGCGGCGGAGTCCTCCGGGACGTCCACGAGCACGGTCGGCCGTACGTACGGCGGCTGCACCGCGTCCGCGCCGCCGAGCACGGCCCGGCCGCCCCGGGCCAGCGCGTCGTCGATGTGCCGGCGGATCACGTCGACCTGGCTCGGCATGGTGATCGGGCCGATGTCCGCGTCGTCCGGGCCGACGGTCAACCGGCCGGCCCGCTCGACGACCTTGCCGACGAAGGCGTCGAAGACCGGCTCGACCGCGTAGACCCGCTCGATGCCGATGCAGGTCTGGCCGGCGTTGGTCAGCGCGCCCCAGACGCACGCCTCGGCGGCGGCGTCCAGGTCGGCGTCCGCGTCGACGATCATCGCGTCCTTGCCGCCCGCCTCCAGCAGCACCGGCGTCAGCGACTCGGCGCAGCTCGCCATCACCTTCCGCGCGGTGGCCGACGAGCCGGTGAAGGCCACCTTGTCCACTCCGGAGCGGCAGAGCGCCGCCCCCACGTCGCCGAGCCCGTGCACCGCGGTGAACACCGGCTGCTCCGGTACCACCTCGGCGAACGTGTCGACCAGCCACTGGCCGACGACGGGGGTGTACTCGCTGGGCTTCAGCACCACCGCGTTCCCCGCCGCCAGCGCGTACGCGGCGGAGCCGATCGGGGTGAAGACGGGGTAGTTCCACGGGCCGATCACGCCGACGACGCCGTACGGCTGGTATTCGAGGTGGGCGGAGAACTCGGCCAGGACGAGCCGTGAGCGGACCCGGCGGGGGCCCAGCACGCGGCCGGCGTTGCGGGCCGCCCAGTCGACGTGCTCGACGGCGCTGACGAGTTCGACGACGGCGTCGGCGATCGGCTTGCCGCCCTCGACGTGCACCAGCTCGGCGATCTCCTCGATCCGCCGGGCGAGGAGCCTGCGCCAGCGCAGCAGCCGCTCCCTGCGCCCGTCGAAGCCGAGCCCGGACCACCACTCGCCGGCCGCTCGGGCCCGCTCGACGGCCCGCCCGACGTCCTCGGCGGTGGCGACCGGCAGGCGTCCGGCCTCCGCGCCGGTCGCCGGGCTCGTCGACACCAGCCGACCGTCCTCGATGACCGGGGTACCCGGGACACGCACAGCCGTCATGGCGGAAGTCTAGACCCGAAGATTACTCGCCGGTAGGGCCGCGACGGCCCGGTCCCGCCCGTCGGACCGGCCGCGGGACGGCGGAACGGGGTGGACGGCGGTCGGCCGGACTTGTGATGATTCTTCCGCCGGAGGGCGCCGAACCGCCGAACGCGAGGTGTCCGGCCGGGGACGCGGAGGTGACCATGCGGCGGTGGAGGCGACTACCGTGTGGTGGCAGGCTGACGCGCGGGGTGACCGTGCGGGGTGGAGGCTGACATTCCATGGAGGAACATCCGGAACTGAGACCGTTGTTGACGGTGGCCGGTGGGTCGATGCGGGGGCTGAGCGTCCGGGTGGGCCCTGAGCGGCAGGTCATCGGCCGGGGGTCGACCGCCGACATCGCGGTGCACGACGCCCACCTGAGCCGCCGGCACGCCGAGGTCTGGCTGACGGGCGAGGGGGCGGCCCTGGCGGATCTGGGTTCCACCAACGGCACCTGGCTCAACGACCGGCGGATCACCGGCGTGGAGCGGCTGGCCGACGGGGACGTGATCCGGCTCGGCCGCACCGAGCTGCGCGTCTTCGACCCGGGCGTGGCGCGGACCGACCCGGTGGGCTTCAGCTTCGGCGAGCCGCGCCGGGACCGCCGCCCGACCCTGCCGCTGCCGATCGCGGCGCAGGCCACACCGGCCGTCGACGCGGTGTCGCCGGTGGCGCTTCCGGCGGCGGTGTCCGCGCCGTCCTGACCGGCACCGACGGCCGATGCCGGCGTACACCTCCGGGCCGGGGAAGGTGGCGGGCCGGCCCATGGACGCGTCCGGCGCCCCCGTGGCAGCATCCGGCGGATGGAGACCGGACAGCGGCAGGTGTCGGCGAACGGGATCACCCAGGCGGTACGGGTGGCCGGGCCGCCGGACGGCGTTCCCGTACTGCTGATCCACGGCAACTGCTCGTCGGCGGCCTTCTGGGAGCCGCTCGTGCGGCGACTGCCGGCCACCCTCCGGGTGGTCGCGCCCGACCTGCGCGGCTACGGGCTGACCGACACCGTCCCGGTGGACGCGACCCGGGGCCTGAGCGACTTCGCCGACGACGTCGCCGCGCTGCTCGACGACCCGTCCCTCTTCGCCCCCGGCGCGCGGCCGGTGGTGGTCGGCCACTCCCTCGGCGGCGGGGTGGCGATGCGACTGCTCGTCGACCACCCCGACCGGGTGGGCGCGCTGCTGCTCGCCGCTCCGGTCTCGCCGTACGGCTACGGCGGCACCCGGGACCTGACGGGTACGCCGACCACCCCCGACTTCGCCGGCACCGGCGGCGGCACCGCCAACGGGGACTTCGTCAGGCGGCTGGCCGCCAGCGACCGGGGCGCGGACAGCCCGGCCAGCCCGCGCGCCGTGCTGCGGGCCACCTACGTGGCGGACCCGGCCTCGCTCGGCGACGACGAGGAGCTGCTGCTGGACAGCCTCCTCTCCACCGCGACCGGTGACGACAACTACCCCGGCACGGCGGTGGCCTCGGCGAACTGGCCCGGCACCGCACCGGGACGGCGCGGCGTACTCAACGCCCTCTCCCCGGCGCACTTCCGGATCGCCGACGAGCTGGTCGCCGTGGCCGGGAAGCCGCCGGTCACCTGGATCCACGGGGACGCCGACGTGATCGTCTCGGACACCGCGATGATGGACCTGGCCCACCTGGGCTCGCTGGGCGTGGTGCCCGGCTGGCCGGGGGAGGCGGCCTGCCCGGCGCAGCCGATGGTGGCGCAGACCCGGGCGGTGCTGGAGCGTTACGCGGCGGCCGGCGGGGCGTACCGCGAGGTGCTGCTGCCCGGCTGCGGGCACAGCCCGCACCTGGAGCGGCCGGCCGAGTTCGTCGCCGAGCTGCTGGGGCTGACCGACACGGTGGCCTGATCGGCGGGCGCGCCCGACCGGCGCGGCGAGCCGACCGACCGACCGACCGCGAGGCGACCCGCCTCGTCGAACGGCGCGCGCAGCCCCGCTGGGCTCGTGAAATTTCCCACGGCGCCTCGACAACGCAACGTCACGTGGCAGACTCGCGCGCATAACCTTAATGGTCGTTAACGCGGCCGTGCGGAGCATCGAGGAGGCTGGTCGTGGCGCGTGATTTCACCAGCGTGGGCGTTGTGGGTCTGGGCACCATGGGTGCCGGCATCGTCGAGGTGTTCGCGCGCAACGGGGTCGACGTCGTCGCGGTGGAGGTCTCCGAGGACGCGCTGGAACGCGGCCGGGCCATCCTCACCGGATCGACGGACCGGGCCGTGGCCAAGGGCAAGCTCGCCGAGGCCGACCGGGACGCGCTGCTGAGCCGCGTACGGTTCGCCGTCGGGCTGGACGCGCTGCACGCGGTGGACCTGGTCATCGAGGCGGTGCCCGAGCACCTGGACCTCAAGCAGCGGATCTTCGCCGAGCTGGACCGGGTCTGCAAGCCCGAGGCGATCCTGGCCACCAACACCTCGTCGCTGAGCGTCACCGAGATCTCCGTCGCCACCAGCCGTCCCAACCAGGTGATCGGCATCCACTTCTTCAACCCCGCCCCGGTGATGAAGCTGGTCGAGGTGGTCCGGACGGTGGTCACCTCCGCCGACGTGGTCGCCGACGTGGAGGCGCTCTGCAAGCGGCTCGGCAAGGTCGACGTCACCATCAGCGACCGGGCCGGCTTCATCGCCAACGCGCTGCTCTTCGGCTACCTCAACCACGCCGTCGGGATGTTCGAGGCGCACTACGCCACCCGCGAGGACATCGACGCGGCCATGAAGCTCGGCTGCGGCCTGCCCATGGGCCCGCTGGCGCTGATGGACCTGATCGGCCTGGACACCGCGTACGAGATCCTCGACACCATGTACCGGCGCGGCGGGCGGGACCGCCGGCACGCCCCGGTGCCGCTGATCAAGCAGATGGTCACCGCCGGGCTGCTCGGCCGCAAGTCCGGCCGGGGCTTCTACACCTACGAGCGGCCGGGCTCCCCGGTCGTCGTACCCGACGGGCAGACGCCGGTGGCGACGGAGGCCGCGCTCGGCGGCGCCGCCGCCATCGCGAAGGTCGGCGTCGTCGGGTCCGGGACGATGGCCACCGGCATCATCGAGGTCTTCGCGAAGGCCGGCTACGAGGTCGTCTCGGTGACCCGGGGCGCGGAGAAGTCCGCCAGGGTCTTCGAGGCGGTGAGGACCTCGCTCAACAAGGGCGTGGTGCGCGGCAAGCTCAGCGAGGCGGACCGGGACGCCGCGCTCGGCCGGATCAACTGGTCGGCCACCCTGGACCACCTCGCTGACGTCGACCTGGTCGTCGAGGCCGTGGTCGAGGAGCTGAGCGTCAAGAAGGCCCTCTTCGCCAGCCTCGACGAGATCTGCAAGCCGGGCGTCGTGCTCGCCACCACCACCTCCTCGCTGCCGGTGATCGACGTCGCGATGGCCACCCAGCGGCCCGCCGACGTGATCGGGCTGCACTTCTTCAACCCGGCGCCGCTCATGCCGCTGGTCGAGGTCGTGGAGACCATCCGCACCTCGACGGAGACCACCGCCACCACCCGCGCGGTCTGTGCCGCGCTGGGCAAGACGGGCGTGGTCTGCGGCGACCGGTCCGGCTTCATCGTCAACGCGCTGCTCTTCCCGTACCTCAACGACGCCGTGAAGATGCTGGAGGCGAGCTACTCCACCGCCGACGACATCGACCACGCCATGAAGCTGGGCTGCGGCTACCCGATGGGCCCGTTCGAGCTGCTCGACGTGGTCGGCCTGGACGTCTCGCTGGCCATCCAGCGGGAGCTCTACCTGGAGCTGCGCGAGCCGGGCTTCGCCCCCGCGCCGCTGCTGGAGCACCTCGTCACGGCCGGCTACCTGGGGCGCAAGAGCGGCCGCGGCTTCCGCGACCACACCCGTCGCTGAGCGGGTCAACACCGCCGGCCGGTGACGGCGTCTGGATGGTGTGACCTTCGAGGAGTACGTCGGCAGCCGAGGCCCCGCCCTGATGCGGCTGGCCCGGCTGCTGACGGGCGACGAGCACCGGGCCGAGGACCTCACCCAGGACGTCCTGACCCGCGCGTACGTGCACTGGCGGAGGATCGCCAGGGTGGACCGGCCGGACGTGTATGTGCGCCGGATGCTGGTCAACGCCAACAACTCCTGGTGGCGCCGGCGGACGAACCGGGAGCTGGCCACCGCCGACTTCGCGGAACGGCCCCAGCACGGCGACCTCGGCGGCGAGACGGCCGACCGGGACGCCATGTGGCGGCTCATCCTCGGGCTGCCGGACCGCCAGCGGGCGGTGCTCGTGCTGCGCTACTACGAGGACCTCGACGACGCGACCATCGCCCAGATCCTCGGCTGCTCGCCGGTCACCGTCCGCACCCATGCCATGCGGGCGCTCAACCACCTCCGGGAGCGCCACGGCGTCCCGGCGACGAATGGGAGCCGGCCGTGACCGACCTCGACGAACGGATCGTACGGACGCTGCGGGAACGCGCCGAGGGAACGGTCGACACCGACGGGCTCACCGCCCGTGCCGTCGCCGGGGGACGGGTCCGCCGCCGTCGCCGTCGGGTCGGCGCGGGCGCCGCGCTGGGCGTGGCGGCGGTGCTCGGGTTCACCGTCGCCACCGGCGCCGGCCTGCCGGAGCGGGTACGCCCGCCGGACGCCGCCGCGCCGCACGCCGCCACCGCCGCGCCGCCCCGGCTGGAGAACGTCCCCGGCGCGGCCGCCCGGCCCGACCTGGTCGGCACGGATCCGCAGGTACTGCATTTCGGGTTCGACCCGGCCCGCGCCCGCTACCGGGGCTGGCACGTCGGGTTCGGCGTGGAGAGCATCCGCGTCGAGGTCGACGGTGGTCGGCCGGTGAGCGTCGCGCTGGCCCGTTCCGCCGACGCGCTGTGGGAGTACGCGGTCGAAGGGCTGCCGCCGGGGGCCACCGGGATGACGGGCGGGGCGGCCTTCGACGGCACCGATCGCCCGCACCGGGAGGGCGGCCCCACGCCCACCTGGATCCGGCTCTGGCAACCGGCCCCCGGCCTGTACGCCCGGGCCGCCGTGACCGCCGTGACCGCCCAGGAGATCGAGGTGACGGTCGGCGCCCTCTGGTTGGGTGAGGCGCGCCGCTGCGTCGCGCCGGTGCGGCTCACCACGCTGCCCGCCGGCGCCCGGCTGGACCAGTGCACCGTCGATGCGGGGTCCTTCCCCGCCACGTTGCACATGTCGCTGGTGGTGAACGGGCCCGGGGAAGCGGAGACGCGTGTCGCGTTCGACTACGCGCGCTCGACGGCCACCGGCCGTACGGCGGGCAACCGGACGATCGGGGGCCGGGGCGCCTACCTCTACCCGCGGGGCGACCAGTTGGAGCTGCTCGGCATCCCGAAGGCCCACCTGATCGTCGATTTCAGCTGGTCGCACGGGGACTTCACCGAGGCGGACGCCGCCGTCCTGCTGGGCGGGGCGCAGGTGGCCGCCGATCCCGGTGACCCGGGGACCTGGGACTGACCAGCGGTGGGGCCGGCCCGCCCACCCCCGGGCCGGCCCCACCGCCGGCCCGTACGCTTGGCAAGCGTGAGCCCCCGTCGCAACCGACCCCGCCGCGATGACGCCGCGCACCTCGACTCCGACCGGGCCCGGCAGGGCGTCGCCTCGGTGCAGCAGTGGCGCGACGGCGACTGGCAGGTACGCGGGATCAGCGGCGGCGCCTCCACCAAGACGTACCGCTGTCCGGGCTGTGACCAGGAGATCCGGCCCGGGGTGGCGCACCTGGTGGCGTGGCCGGCGGACGGGCGGGGCGACCTGACCGACCGGCGGCACTGGCACAGCGGGTGCTGGCGCGCCCGCGACCGGCGTGGGCCGGTCGTCCAGCGCGGTCGCGGTGCTCCCCGCCACGGCTGAGCGATCTGGATCACGCTGTTTCCGCCCCGCCCGGCGGTTCCCGGCCGCACCGGCGAGACTGGTGGGGTGAGCACACCGATCCGCGCGTCCTCCATCCTGCCCGGGCACCGCGAGGACATCGAGCTGCACACCGCGGACGGTCTGCGGCTGGTCGGCGAGTTGGCCCGGCCGCTGGACCGTGCGCCGGTGGGCACCCTCGTCTGCCTGCACCCGCTGCCGACGCACGGCGGGATGATGGACAGCCACGTGTTCCGCAAGGCGGCGTGGCGGCTGCCGGCCCTGGCCGACCTGGCGGTGCTCCGCTTCAACACCCGGGGGACCACCAGCCTACGCGGCACCAGCGAGGGGGCCTTCGACAACGCGGTCGGCGAGCGCTTCGACGTCGCCGCCGCCATCGAGTACGCCGAGTTCGCCGAGCTGCCGAACGTCTGGCTGCTCGGCTGGTCGTTCGGCACCGACCTGACCCTCAAGTACGGCTGCGACCCAGCCGTCGTCGGGGCGATCCTGCTCTCCCCGCCGCTGCGCTTCTCCGCCCCGGCCGACCTGGAGCACTGGACGGAGTCCGGCAAGCCGCTGACCGCGCTGGTGCCCGAGTTCGACGACTACCTGCGCCCCGACGAGGCCCGGGAGCGCTTCGCGGCGGTGCCGCAGGCCGAGGTGGTCGGGGTGCCCGGGGCGAAGCACCTCTGGGTCGGCGACGCCGAGACGGTGCTGGACGAGGTGGTCCGCCGGGTCAACCCGGCCGCCGCCGTGCCGCTGCCGACCACCTGGGACGGCCCGATGGAGACCGGCGACGTCAGCGCGTACGCCGACCGCACGGTGGCCTCCTTCGCGGACCGCCCGGTGCCCGGCCCGCCCGCCGGCCAGGCCGGCTGACCCACCCCCCGGCCCCGCGCTCCCGTCACGAACGCGCGGTCGGCCCGGTCCAGCGTGGCCGCCCGGTCTACCCGTGGCGGACCGGTCCACCCGTGGCCGCCCGGGGCGGACTGGGCCGGGCGGGATCAGCGGGACTCCTGCCGGGGCAGGACCACCTCCCGCAGGATGAGCTGGAGCGCGGCCACCGCCGGGATCGCGATCAGCGCGCCCACCACGCCCAGCAGGGAAACCCCGAGCAGAGCGCCCACCAGGGCGGCTACCTCGTTGACCGACACCGACCGGCGCATGATCTTGGGATAGATCAGATAGTTCTCCACCTGCTGGTAGATCAGGAAGAACACCGCACAGGCGATGCCGACCGGCAGGTCCGTGGCGAAACCGACCAGGCTGACGATCACCGCGCCCAGGGTCGCGCCGATCTGCGGGATCAGGTCCGTCACCGCGACCACCACGGCCAGCGCGAACGGGTACGGCAGATCGACGATCAACGCGAAGACGAACGTGGACACCCCGGCCAGCACCGCGATGCTGAGCGCGCCCACCATGTACGCGCCGACCTTGGTCAGGATCTCGTCCCCGATCAGCCGCACCCGCTCCCGGCGCGAGCGGGGCACCAGCGAGTAGCCCAGGTCGCGGAGCCGGTCGAAGTAGGCCAGGAAGTAGATGGTCAACACCAGCACCGTCAGCCCCCGGAAGACCGTGCCGAAGAGCAGTTGGGCGCCGCCGAGCACCCCGCCCAGGGCCTGACCGACCGTGTCCGCGTTCGCCGCGCTCTGCACCCGCTCCATCAGGTCGTACCGCTCCACCAGGTCGTTGACCGTCTCGTTGCGGCGCAACGCCTCCAGGTAGCTCGGCAGCTGCTCGATGAACTGCCCGCTCTGCGTCACGATCGGCGGCACCAGGGCGAACAGGCCACCGCAGAGCAGCAGCACGACCGTCAGCGCGACCACCGCCACGGCGAGCCCGTGCGGCAGCCCCCAGGACCGCAACCGGACCACCGCGGGGTGCAGGCCGACGGCGAGGAAGAGCGCGATGACCACCAGGACCAGGATGCCGGCCGCGTTGCGCAGGCCCAGATAGAGGGCGTACGCGAGCAGCACCCCGGCCGCCCCGGTGAAGCCGACCAGGAAGCTGCTGCGCTTCAGCGGCCGCCCCGGCGTACCGAACCGGCTCGACCCGTTCCCCGCCGGCTCGCCGTCGTCCGTCGTACCCGTCGTGTCTGTCGTGCCCGTGGTGCCTGTCGTGCCCGTGGTGCCTGTCGTGCCTGTCGTGCTCGTGGTGCCTGTCGTGCCCGTGGTCCTGTCGGCGTGTTCGGACGCGGTGTCGTGCTCCGGCTTCCGGTTCCTGTCGCCCGGTGCCGGGGCGCGGCCGGGCTCCCGGTCGCCGCTCGACGCCATCGGTCCGTCGTCCGCCATCGGACCTCCCTGATCGATACCCGCGGGACGGCCCGACCACGGCTCACGTCGGCGGATCCCACCCGGGAGCGTACGCCGCAGGCCCGACCGTGCCACTCGATCCGACCGTGCGACCCGATCCGACCGTGCGACCCGATCCGACCGTGCGACCCGATCCGACCGTGCGACCCGATCCGACCGTGCGACCCGACCCGGCGGTGCGACCCGACCCGGCGGTGCGACCCGACCCGGCGGTGCGACCCGACCCGGCGGTGCGACCCGACCCGGCGGTGCCACCCGCCCGGGCGGTGCCACCCGATCGGCGGTGCGACCTGACCTGGCCGTGCCACCCGGACCAGCCAACGCCACCTCTCCGCGCACCCTCTGGGTGCGGGCAGGACCGAAGTCCTGAGATCTTGGTACGGCACGGCCCCTATAGGGGCCATGCCGTACCAAGATCTGCCGGACGGCCTCAGCTGTCGGACGGTGGAGCGGTCAGGGGTCAGTCCTTTTCGACGACGACCTTGCTCGGCTTGGCGCTGCGCTCGTCGGTGGTCGGCTTCGCCGGACGCTTGCCGTTCTCGCCGGTGCTGGTGATCTTCGTCGGGGTGGCGCCCCGGCCTCCCTCGCCGGGCACCGCCGCCACGGTCGGCTCCCCGTCCACGCCGGCGCTGGCCGTACCCCCGTCGACGGTGGTCACGGTGGCCTTGCCGCTGGCCGGCTGCCCGGCGTCGGCCGGCTCGATCCGGCCCTTCGCCGGCTGCCCGGCGTCCTCCGGCTCCACCTTGCCGGCGGCGGGCTTCCCGTCCGAGGACGGAGCCGCTGCGGGGCCCGTCGCCCCGTCCGCGACCGGGGCCTTGTTCGCGGAGCCCGCACCGGTCGGGGTCCTGCCCGCCGTGCCCGCTTCCATCGGGGCCGTGTCCGCTCCCGCCGCACCCGCCGTGGCCGCACCCGCGCCCGCCGGGGTCCTGTCCGCCTTGTCCGTGCCCGCGCCGATCGGGGCCGTGGCCGCGCTCGCCGCGGCCGGGGTCGCGCCCGCCGTGGTCTTGTCGGTCGGGGTCTTGTCCGTGTCGGGGCGGGGCCTGCCGCCGTTCGCCGCGGCCGGCTTGCCGTCCGCCACCACCGGGGCGGCGGCGCCGTCCGTTCCGCCCGGCCGGTCGGCCGCGCCGAGCCCACCCAACCGCAGCTCCGCCACCTGTCGCTGGAGCTCGTCGGACTCCTGCCGGGACTTCCAGGTCTCCTGCCGCAGGTCGGCCAGCTCCTGCTGGGCCTGGGCGATCTCCAGCATCACCTGGGCGAGCTGCTGCCGGCTGGCGGCGGCCTCCTGCTGCGTGGCGGCGAGGTGCTGCTGGGTGGTGGCGAGGTGCTGCTGCGTCGTGGCCGCGTACTCCTCGAACTGCCGCCGCGACGTCGCCACGTGCTCGTCGGCCTTGCGGCGCTTGTCGGCCGCCTCCGACTCGGCCCGGCCGAGCAGCGTCGCGGCCTCCTCCTCGGCCTGCCGGCGCATCGTCAGCGCGTCCTGCTCGGCGGCCTGGCGGATGGCAGCGGCACCCTGCTCGATCTCGTTCTTCCGGGCGGTGTACTCCGCCTCCAGCGTGGCCCGGCGCGACTCGAACCCGGACTCCAACTCGTCGTGCCGGCTCGTGTGCTGCTTCTCCAGCTCGGCGAGCCGGGTCTTGTACTGCTTCTCCAGCTCGTCGCGGCGCTTGGTGAACTCCTGCTCGGCCGCCGCGCGGCGCTGGGTCAGCTCGCGGTCCGCGGCCTCGCGCCGGCTGTTGACCTCCTGCTCGACCCCGGCCCGCCAGGCGCCCAGCTCCTGCTGCGTCTGGGCCCGGGCGTGCTGCACGTACGCCTCGGTCTCGGTGCGCATCCGCTGCACGTACGCCTCGGTCTCGGCGCGGTTGCGCTTGGCCGTCTCGGCCGCCTGGGTGGTGAGCCGCTCGGCCTCCTGGCGGGCCTTCTCGCGGGTGGCCCGGCCGGCGCTGGCGGCGTCGTCGATGATCTGCTTGGCGTCCCGCTGCGCCTTGGCGTGGGTGGCCCGGCCCGCCTCGGTGGCCTGGTCGACCAGGCGCTTGGACTCCTGCTGGGCCTTGGCGTGCACCTCCTTGGCGGCCTCCCGCAGCTGGGTGGCCTCCTGCTGCGCCTTGGCGTGCACCTCCTTGGCGGCCTCGCGCAGCTTGGTCGCCTCCTGCTGGGCCCGCTGGTGGATCTCCTTGGCCGCGTCCCGCAGCTGGGTGGCCTCCTGCTGGGCCTTCGCGAGCGCCTCCTGGGCGGCCTTGCGCAGCCGGGCGGCCTCGTCCTTGGCGGTCCGGACGGCGGCGTCCGCCTCGGCCTTGCGGGCCGCGGTGTGCCGCTCCTCCTCCGTCCGGCGGGCGGCCAGCGCGATCTCGAAATCCTTGAGGGCGGTGGCGGCCTGCTCGCGGGCCTCGTCGACGATGTGCTCCGCGGCGGCCCGGCGAGCCTCGATCTCCTCGTTGGCGGAGGCCAGGATCGCGTCGGCCTGCTCCTCGGCGATGGTGAGGATCTGCTCCACCCGCGGCCCCAGGTGCCGGTAGGAGACGTTCTCCAGCGCCCCGGACGACTTGCGCGCCTGGGCGAGGTCACGTTGGAGCACCTCGACCTGGCCGGCCAGCTTGTGGATCTGTGTGTAGGCCTGTTCCCGCTCGGCCGCCAGGGCCGCGATCTCGTGCTCCGCGCGAGCGACGTACCGGTCGACCTGTCGTTTCTCGTACCCCCGCAGAGCGGACTCGAAGCTGGGCTCCGTGGTCACATCCCCGCCGAGAGCGAACAGTTCCTCGCCGTGCGACATGCCCCCATCCTCACACGCCTCCAGTCCGGCTGGGGCGATACGGACGCCCCGGATAGGACCTACTTCACTGCCGACACGCCCGGGCAAATCGGTGGGCGGGAAAAAGCGTACGGCGCGGGGCGCACCGGTCACCCGGTGTCACCCCGCGCCGTGGAATCATGCCCCGGTCGGGTGGGTCGGTCGGGTCAGTTGGCGGTCTCCGCGGTCACCCGCTCGTCGGCGTTGTCGGCCTTCTTCGCCTCCGGCTTGGCCGGCGCGGCCGGCGGCGTGGCGGGCACGCCCGGCACGATGCCGGCGAGGCCGGAGAGCATCTGGCCGAGCTGCGAGGTGACGGCGTCCTTCTGCCGGGTCAGGTCCTCGACCTCGCGGCGGGCCGCCTGGGTGGTCAGCTCGGCCTCGGTGCGCGCCTCGGTGAGCAGGCGCGTCGACTCGGCCTTCGCCTCGGTGAGCGTCTTGTCGGCCAGCGCCTTGGCCTTGTCGACCGTCTCGTTGGCGGTGCGCTCCGACTCGACCCGGCGGGCCTCGGCGCGCTGCTCGATCTCCTTGGCCCGCTCCTGCGCGGCGTGGGCCCGCTGCTCGGCCTCGCTGACCAGCTTCTGGGTCTGGGCCACCTGCGCGGCGTGCCGCTCGGACTCCTCGCGCTCGGCCTTCTCCCGGCGCTCGGCCAGCTGGAGCTCCAGGGCCTG
The DNA here is from genome assembly GCF_049847285.1 of Micromonospora sp. DT62. Classification (NCBI taxonomy): domain Bacteria; kingdom Bacillati; phylum Actinomycetota; class Actinomycetes; order Micromonosporales; family Micromonosporaceae; genus Micromonospora; species Micromonospora sp. DT62. The sequence continues at coordinate 217,906 of NZ_JBNCOB010000002.1, read as the reverse complement.
GAGGTCCTTGTCGCGCTTGTCGCGGGCGTCGGTGAGCAGCTTGGTCGCCTCGGCGCGCTTCTCCTCGGCCTCGCGGGCCGCCTTCGCCCGCTGCTGGGTGATCTCCCGCTCGGCGGTGGCCCGCAGGGTGGCGACCTCGCGCTCGACGGTGGACTTCAGCTCGGCGACCTCGTGGGCGGTGACCGTGCGCAGCTGCTTGGTCTCCCGGTCGGCGTCGGCGCGCAGCGTGTCGGCCTCGCGCCGGGCCTGGACGCGGACCTCGGCGGCCTCGCGCTCGGCGGCGGTGCGGACGCTGCCCGCCTCCCGCTCGGCGTTGGCCTTCATGGCCGCCGCCTCGGCGCGCGCCTTGTCGGTGATCTCGCGCGCCTCGAGGCGGGCGGCGGAGAGGATGCCCTCCGACTCGCGCTTGGCCTCGTTGCGGTGGTCGTTGGCCTGCTCCTCGGCCAGCCGCAGGATCTGCTCGACGCGGGTGCCGAGGCCGGAGAGGGTGGGCCGGCTGTTCTCCTCGAGCTGCTTGTTGGTCTCGGCGAGCTTCTGCTCCAGCGCGCTCATCCGCTGCTCGGCCTGGCGGAGCCGTCGCTGGGCGTCGTTCATCCGCTGCTCGGCCTCGGCGCGGGCCTGCTCGGACTGGGTCAGCGCGGCCGTCATCCGGCCGATGAAGTCATCGACCTGGTGGGTGTTGTAGCCGCGCAGGCCAACGGTGAAATCGGGCTGCGAGTTCGCGTTATCGAAGAACGCAAGAGGGGAGGACTGCTGGGGCATTGGGACATACTCGCAGACCCCCCAGGGTGCTTCGCAAGAGCGGTGCCGAGCTTTCGTGTCCTGTTTACATGGTCAACTGCGAGTCCGCCGAGGACCGGGCAGATCGCCGATCTTGGCAGGTCCCGGGCGGGTCGGACGGCACGGAGCGTGACAGGGGAGAGGGCACGGAGCGTGACATGGAAAAGGGCCGCGGGAGTACCCCGCGGCCCTTTGTCACGCCATCGTCGGCATCGCTCGAATGAGCGTCCGACACTCGGCGGAAAGGCAATCGCCGTTCACCGCAATGGTCGACGGCGCCCCGTCCCTCGGGTCAGTGGCCGCGGAACCGGTTGATCGCGTCCTCGTGCCGGGAGCGCAGCTCGCGGTCGCGTACGCCGAGCCCGTCCGTCGGGGCCAGGCAGCGTACGCCGACCTTGCCCTGGTGCGCGTTGCGGTGCACCTCGTACGCGGCCTGGCCGGTCTGCTCCAGCGCGTAGGTCCTCGACACGGTGGGGTGGACCTTGCCCAACGCCACCAGCCGGTTGGCCTCCCACGCCTCGCGGTAGTTGGCGAAGTGGCTGCCGATGATCCGCTTCAGGTGCATCCAGAGGTAGCGGTTGTCGTACTGGTGCAGGAAGCCGCTGGTGGAGGCGCAGGTGACGATGGTGCCGCCCTTCTTGGCCACGTAGACGCTGGCGCCGAAGGTCTCCCGGCCGGGGTGCTCGAAGACGATGTCCGGGTCCTCGCCGCCGGTCAGCTCGCGGATGCGCTCGCCGAAGCGGCGCCACTCGTCCTGGTCCTGGGTCTGCTCGTCCTTCCAGAAGCGGAAGCCCTCGGCGGTGCGGTCGATCACCAGCTCGGCGCCCATCTTCCGGCACAGCTCCGCCTTCTCCGGCGAGGAGACCACGCAGACCGGGATCGCGCCGCCGTTGAGCGCCATCTGGGTGGCGTAGCCGCCCAGGCCGCCGGAGGCGCCCCAGATCAGCACCACGTCGCCCTGCTTCATGTTCGCCCCGTGGTGCGACACCAGCTGCCGGTACGCCGTCGAGTTGACCAGCCCCGGGCTGGCCGCCTCCTCCCAGCTCAGGTGGCGCGGCTTGGGCATCAGCTGGTTGGCCTTGACCACGCACAGCTCGGCCAGGCCGCCGAAGTTGGTCTCGAAGCCCCAGATCCGCTGCTGCGGATCCAGCATGGTGTCGTCGTGCCCGGCCGCGTCCTCCAACTCCACGGAGAGGCAGTGCGCGACGACCTCGTCGCCGGCCTTCCACTTCGTCACCCCGGGCCCGGTGCGCAGCACCACGCCGGCGGCGTCGGAGCCCACCACGTGGTACGGCAGGTCGTGCCGGCGGGTCAGCTCGGAGAGCCGTCCGTAGCGCTCGAGGAACTTGAAGGTCGGCAGCGGCTCGAAGATGCTGGTCCAGACCGTGTTGTAGTTGATCGCGCTGGCCATCACCGCGACCAGCGCCTCGCCCGGCCCCAGCTCCGGCGTCGGCACCTCCTGCACGTGCAGCGCCTTGCGCGGGTCCTTGTCCCGGGTGGCCAGGCCGTCGAACATCCGGGTCTCGTCGGCGCGCACCACCACGCCGCGGTACGTCTCGGGTACCGGCAGGCCGGCGATCCCGGCGAGTTCCCGTTCCGGTTGGTCGGATCCCTCCGCCGCCATGATCGCTTCGAGGATGTCCTGCACGTCGACCTCCCGTTCGTCCGCACCCCGCCCACGCGGGCCTGGGTGCTGCCATCGTCGGCGTCGGTGCGGCCCACCGCCATGTCGGCATCCGACATATCCGGTACCGGCCGCGCTCCTGTGGGGCGGGACGTTACTGAACAGTAGGTAGGGCCGGAAGTCCCTTGTGAAAAACTGCATTGGCCGATGCGTGGAGCTGCCCGGGCAGCGGTGGAACCACGCACCGGCGCGCTCGCGGGGGCCTCCGGCCCCTTTCCCGCCAGCGGGGGAGTGGCCTCCGGCTCCCGCCCGGTCGGCGGGAGCCGGAGGTGGGGGATCAGTGCCCGGCGGCGGGCTCGACGAGTTCGACCAGCACCCCGCCGGCGTCCTTCGGGTGGACGAAGTTGACCCGCGAGTTGGCGGTGCCGCGCTTCGGGGTGTCGTAGAGCAGCTTCACGCCCCGCTCGCGCAGCTTCGCGCAGGCGGCGTCGATGTCCTCGACGGTGTACGCCACCTGCTGCACGCCCGGGCCCTTCTTGTCGAGGAACTTGGCGATGGTCGACTCCGGGGTCAGCGGGGCGAGCAACTGCACGCAGCCGCCCTCGGCGTCCGGGCCGACGGCCAGCATCGCCTCCCGTACGCCCTGCTCGGCGTTCACCTCGGTGTGCACGCAGCGCATCCCGAAGGTGCGCTGGTAGAAGTCGATCGCGGCGTCCAGGTCGGCGACGGCGACCCCGACGTGGTCGATGCGGCGCAGGCCGATGTCTGTGACATAGTCGGCAGCGGTCTCGACGGGGGAGTTCTCAGCCATGGCGCTAGTCTGACCGAACAATCGTTAAGGCGTACAGGTCGGCACCCCCTCGGAGGCAGGCATGGCTTCGGTGATCGTCAGCGGCGCGCGGACCCCGATGGGGCGCCTGCTGGGCAACCTCAAGGACCTCCCCGCGACCAGGCTCGGTGGCGTCGCGATCAAGGCGGCGCTCGAGCGGGCCGGCGTCGCCCCCGAGCAGGTCCAGTACGTGATCATGGGTCAGGTGCTCCAGGCCGGCGCCGGACAGATCCCGGCCCGCCAGGCGGCGGTCGAGGCCGGCATCCCGATGTCCGTACCGGCGCTGACCGTCAACAAGGTCTGCCTCTCCGGCCTGGACGCGATCGCCCTGGCCGACCAGCTGATCCGCGCCGGCGAGTTCGACATCGTCGTCGCCGGCGGCATGGAGTCCATGACCAACGCCCCGCACCTGCTGCTCGGCCAGCGCGGCGGCTACAAGTACGGCGACGTGGTGGTCAAGGACCACATGGCGCTCGACGGGCTCACCGACGCCTGGGACAGCTGCGCGATGGGTGAGTCCACCGAGCGGCACAACGGGCGGCACGGCATCACCCGCGAGGAGCAGGACGCGTTCGCCGCGGCCAGCCACCAGCGGGCCGCCGCCGCGCAGAAGAACGGCCACTTCGCCGACGAGATCGCCCCGGTGGTCATCCCGCAGCGCAAGGGCGACCCGCTGGTGATCAGCGAGGACGAGGGGATCCGCCCGGACACCACCGTCGAGTCGCTGGCGAAGCTGCGCCCGGCGTTCGCCAAGGATGGCACCATCACCGCCGGCAGCTCCTCGCCGATCTCCGACGGCGCCGCCGCGGTGGTCGTCATGAGCAAGGCCAAGGCCAAGGAGCTGGGGCTGACCTGGCTGGCCGAGATCGGCGCGCACGGCAACGTCGCCGGCCCGGACAACTCCCTGCACTCGCAGCCGTCCAACGCGATCCAGCACGCCCTCAAGAAGGGCGGGCTCGGCATCGAGGACCTGGACCTGATCGAGATCAACGAGGCGTTCGCCCAGGTGGGCATCCAGTCCACCCGTGACCTCGGGATCAGCCCGGACAAGGTCAACGTCAACGGCGGGGCGATCGCGCTGGGCCATCCGATCGGCATGTCCGGCGCCCGGCTGGTGCTCACCCTCGCGCTGGAGCTCAAGCGCCGGGGCGGCGGCACGGGCGCCGCGGCGCTCTGCGGCGGCGGCGGCCAGGGCGACGCTCTGATCATCCACGTCCCGGCCCCCGGCGAGAGCGGTCACTGACCGCCGGCCGGCCGATCCCGTAGAGGCAGCACAGTGAGCGAGATCGTCGACGGCGTCCCGGCGGCGGGCGCACCCCCGGTGCGCCGCAGCCGGGACGTGCCGATGTTGGTCGAGCGGGCCCGCGCGGGCGATCCGCGCGCGGTGGCCCGGCTGATCACCCTGGTCGAGTCGGGCGACGAGACGCTGCCGCGGATCGCGGCGGCCCTCGCGCCGTACGCCGGCCAGGCCCAGGTGGTCGGGCTGACCGGCTCACCGGGGGTGGGCAAGTCGACCACCACCAACGAGTTGGTCCGGGCGCTGCGCGCCCGCGGCCATCGGGTGGGCGTGCTGGCCATCGACCCGTCCAGCCCGTTCACGGGCGGGGCGATCCTCGGCGACCGGGTCCGGATGCAGGACCACGCCACCGACCCGGGCGTCTACATCCGGTCGATGTCGAGCCGGGGCCACCTGGGCGGGCTGTCCGCCGCCACGCCGCAGGCGGTGCGGGTGCTGGAGGGCGCCGGCTGCGACGTCGTGCTGGTGGAGACCGTGGGCGTCGGGCAGGCCGAGGTGGAGGTCGCCTCGCTGGCCGACACCACGCTGGTGCTGCTCGCCCCGGGCATGGGTGACGCGATCCAGGCGGTCAAGGCCGGCATCCTGGAGATCGCCGACGTCTTCGTGGTCAACAAGGCCGACCGGGACGGCGCCGACGCCACCTACCGCGACATCCAGGGCATGATCGCCCTGGGCGAGCGTGGCCCGGGCGACTGGCGGCCGCAGGTGGTGCGGGCGATCGCCTCGCGGGGCGAGGGGATCGACGACATCGCCGCCGCCATCGACAAGCACCGGGGCTGGCTGGTCGAGCACGGCGAGCTGCGCCGCCGCCAGGAGGCGCGGGCCGCCGCCGAGGTCGAGGCGATCGCGCTGGGCGTGCTCCGCGCCCGGATCGGTTCCCTGCGCGACGGTACGGAGCTGCCGGCGCTCGCCGCGAAGGTGGCCGAGGGCGCCCTCGACCCGTACGCGGCGGCCGACGAACTGCTCGCCCAACTCGGCTCCTGAGCCATCGATATTCGGGCCCGTCGCACATGCGCTGCGGCGGGCTCGCTCCGTTCGACCGGTAGAGTCCGTCCTCAGTTGAGGTGCGGAACATCCCGGGCGTCCGAACGCTCAATGGGCAGGAGGAGGGGCTTCAGATGAGTGCAGGTCTCGAGACTCGGCCGAAGGCGACGACGCTCGACCTGGAGGAATTGACCCAGCTTGCGTGGACTGGGCGAATCCGGATCCCGCACTTCCAGCGCCCCTTGCGGTGGCAACGAGTCGATGTCATGAGACTCTTCGAGAGCATCGTACTCGGTTATCCGGTCGGATCATTGTTGCTCTGGCGGCGTCCTGCGGAAGCTGAGACACTCCAGCTTGGAGCTCTGCGTATCTCCGCCCCAGAGACGAAAGACGCCCTGTGGGTCGTCGACGGGCAGCAGCGCATCATCAGCCTGGCTAATGCCCTGCATCCTGACGGAATGGAAGATCCCCGCTTCGCTCTTGCCTACGACCTACGTAGCGAACAATTCGTACCGCTGCCCCAGGTGGAAGAGCCTGCGGTGGTTCCGTTGCCGGTCCTATTCGACCTGACGCGGGTGCTTCGTTGGTTTACCAGCCATCCCGAGGTGGCCGACTTCGTTGATCGGGCGAACGAGGTGACCCGAACCCTGCGACAGTTCAAGATCCCAGCATATGAGGTAGTGCAGGACGATCCCCGAGTGCTGCAAGACATCTTCGACCGGATGAACAACTTCGGCAAGAGATTGAGTCGGGCGGAAATATTCGCCGGCCTGTTCCCAGGGGATGAGACGGCGAAGGATACGACGTCGACCTTGGACAGGATCGCCCAGAACATCGATGACGATCTGGGATTCGGACTAATTGACAATGATACGATCCTGCAGGCGGTACTGGCCCGCCGTGGCCCGGATGTAAAACGTGAGATCCGAAACGAATTTGGGGCAGAGGAAAAGGTGGGCCCCTCGCGCCGGGCTCATCATTCTGGCAGGGCCATCATCGAGTTCCCGAACGAGGATCGTGACACAGCTTACCGGCTAGGTGAGGAGGCCATGCGGCGGGCGGTGGGATTCCTGCAAAATGAAGCGGGGGTGCCGCATTTTAGTCTGCTGCCATACAGTTACTTGCTGGTCGTTCTGACTCGCTTTTTCGCTCACCACCCGGCTCCAGATCCGCGTAGCTCATTACTCTTGAAGAGGTGGTTCTGGCGGGCAGCTCTCGTTGGTCCGGGCGTTTTCCGTGGCAGTACGACCGGGGCCATCCGATTCTTGAACTATGCTGTCCAGCCGGGTGACCTGAGCGGGTCGATCGCGGAGCTTCACCGCTGGGTAGATCATCCGAACTCTCCGTTGCCGAACCTGCGGCGCTTCCGTAGCAACGAGGCTGCGACAAAAATCATTCTATGTTCGTGGTGGAGTTTGGCTCCGAGATCGTTGACCACCGGAGATTCCTTCACGCGTGAGGATCTTTCAATCGCACTTCAGGATAGGCCAACGGCGCTGGATGCAGTGCGCTACGTCATCTCGCGTTATGCGGTGCCCCAGCCGCTTCGACTGTGGGCGGCCGACCGCGTTCTCCTGCCAGCGATTGACGGTGAGGCTGGGACGGTGGATGCGCTGATCAGCCACCAATCAGTGAGGATGTCACGAGAGTTGTGGCAGCAGGTTCTAGCCTCCCATTGCCTGAACTTCGACATGGTCGACAAGATTAATGGCGGTGCCACTGTCGAGTTCCTCGAAGCGCGCCAAGGTCTGCTACATGCTCAGCTTTCCGAGTTTCTTGCGCGCAGTTGCGAATGGAGCTTCGAAAACACGCCGCCGTTGGCGGATCTAGTGGTCGAAGATGATGATTCGGCGGACGAGGAACGGTCGGATGTCCTCTTTTGATGCGTGGTTCGGTGTTTGGCTGGGGGAGCATAGGGTTGGTACCCTCAAACAGGTCGGTGATCGCACGTGGTTTAGTCTCGACCCGGACTACCGGGAGAATCCAGGCCGACCAGTCCTAGGGCTCATCTTTGAGGACCGACCGACGGCGGTTCATTCGGCGGCTGTTCGGCTCCCGCCCTGGTTTTCCAATCTTCTGCCGGAAGGCAGACTCCGCGCGTGGATTGCCGACGAACGAGGAGTGAACGAGAAGCGGGAGATGGAGATCTTGGCTCAGGTCGGCCACGATCTACCCGGGGCGGTCCGTGTTATTCCGGACGACGGCGATCCTGGTGATGCTGTCGCGCCCGCTGCGGAGGAGGTATACCCGTTAGACGACAGCGGGGCGACCTACGAGCCGGGCCTCAGATTCTCACTGGCCGGTGTGGCCATCAAGTTTTCCATGGTCAGGATTCAGGATAAGCTCACTCTCCCTGCGCATGGAATGGGTGGAGACTGGATCGTAAAGCTGCCGGATGCGCGTTTCCGGGACGTGCCACGCAATGAGTTTGCAATGATGTCCCTGGCGCGGGCGGTCGGTATAGAGGTTCCGGAGATCCTACTGGTGCCCAGGTCTCAGGTGGACGAGCGGCTATCGCCGTCCGTGTGGCCGGCGGGCGAGGATTACGCCTACGCCATTCGACGTTTTGATCGCGCAGGCGGCAGGAAACTGATTCACATCGAGGACGTGGCTCAGGTTCGGAATGTGTATCCTGATCAAAAATACTTGGGGAACTTCGAGACTGTCGCTAGTTTGATCTATCGACGCCGTGATGTTGGCTCGCTGCAGGAGTTCGTGCGCCGTCTTGCATTCTCAATTTTAATATCGAACGGAGACGCGCACCTCAAGAACTGGAGCCTGATATATCGAGACCCGAGGATCCCTGTTCTTGCTCCGGCGTACGACCTCGTCTCGACCGGCTCGTACGACCTGGCGGACCGACCCGAGGACCTTGGCCTCAAGTTCGGCGGCACCCGGGCCTTCCACCGCATCTCCCTCGGTACGTTCCAGCGGCTCGAGCAGCGGCTTGGTGTCGCGGGTGGGGCGCTCGCGGACTGTGTCGCTCTTGTTGTCGAGCGGACGCTGCGAGAGTGGCCCAGCCACGCGCACCTGCTGGAAGGGAACCAGGGGCTGCAGGATTTCATTGACAGAAGCATTAGGGCTCGCAGCAGGACGTTGCTGCGCGGGTCGAGTGGCTTGGGCGGTAGCCCTGTGGCGGAAGGAATAGGGGGAAATCATGGCTGACGAGGCGACGCAGGAGCTGTCGGTGACGCCGGACGCGGTGGCGGGCGGCACGACGCACGTCTCCGACGAGGTGGTGGAGAAGATCGCGGTGGCCGCCGCCCGGTCGGTGCTCGGGGTGGCCGAGCTCGGTGGCGACGTCGCCCGGTTCTTCAACGCGGTGCTCGACAAGGTCGGGCTCGACCAGGTCGGCGACGCCAGGCGGGGCTGCTCGGCGCACGTCACGAACGGCGCGGCGGTGGTCAACCTGGTGCTGGTGATCTCCGCCGGCCACCCGGTGCCGCAGGTGACCGAGGGGGTGCGGGCCGCGGTGACGGCGGCGGTCGAGGCGTACGGGCTGCGGGCCGACGAGATCAACATCCGGGTGGACGACGTGGCGATGGGCGGTCCCGCCGCGCCCGTCGGGTGAGGCGTCCGGCGGTCGAGGTTACCTGCCGGTAGGAACTTACTTAGCGATCGTTCAGGTCGGGGCTCTACACTCGCAGTGCAGTCGAGGACTCGAGGAGGAGCCCCGCCGATGAACGCCGACGAGATCGCCGCCGGACGGGCACGCTGGCAGGCCCGCTACGACGCCGCGCGCAAGCGGGACGCCGACTTCACCACGCTCTCCGGGATGCCCGTCGACCCGGTCTACGGGCCGCCGGAGGGCGTGCCCTACCCGGGCTTCGAGCGCATCGGCTGGCCGGGCGAGTACCCGTACACCCGGGGGCTCTACCCGACCGGCTACCGCGGGCGGACCTGGACGATCCGGCAGTTCGCCGGGTTCGGCAACGCCCAGCAGACCAACGAGCGCTACAAGATGATCCTGGGCGCCGGCGGCGGCGGTCTCTCCGTCGCCTTCGACATGCCCACGCTGATGGGCCGGGACTCCGACGACCCGCAGGCGCTCGGCGAGGTGGGCCACTGCGGCGTCGCCATCGACACCGCCGCCGACATGGAGGCCCTCTTCGACGGCATCGACCTGGCCGGGGTCACCACGTCGATGACCATCTCCGGGCCGGCGGTGCCGGTGTTCTGCATGTACCTGGTGGCCGCCGAGCGGCAGGGCGCCGACCTGTCCACGCTGGACGGCACGTTGCAGACGGACATCTTCAAGGAGTACATCGCGCAGAAGGAGTGGCTCTTCGACCCGGAGCCGCACCTGCGCCTGATCGGCGACCTGATGGAGTACTGCGCCCGGGAGATCCCGCGCTACAAGCCGCTCTCGGTCTCCGGCTACCACATCCGCGAGGCCGGCTCGACCGCCGCGCAGGAGCTGGCGTACACCCTCGCCGACGGCTTCGGCTACGTCGAGCTGGGGCTCTCCCGGGGGCTCGACGTCAACGTCTTCGCGCCCGGCCTGAGCTTCTTCTTCGACTCGCACGTCGACTTCTTCGAGGAGATCGCCAAGTTCCGGGCCGCCCGCCGCATCTGGGCCCGCTGGCTGCGCGACGTCTACGGCGCGACCAGTGAGAAGGCGCTCTGGCTGCGGTTCCACACGCAGACCGCCGGGGTGTCGCTGACCGCCCAGCAGCCGGTCAACAACGTGGTGCGTACCGCGGTGGAGGCACTCGCGGCGGTGCTCGGCGGCACCAACTCGCTGCACACCAACGCCCTGGACGAGACCCTGGCGCTGCCCACCGACGAGTCCGCCGAGATCGCCCTGCGTACCCAGCAGGTGCTGATGGAGGAGACCGGGGTGACCAACGTGGCGGACCCGCTGGGCGGGTCCTGGTACGTCGAGGCGCTCACCGACAAGATCGAGGCCGAGGCGGAGGAGATCTTCGCCCGGATCCGGCAGCTCGGCGGGGAGGGTCCGCACCAGATCGGCCCGATGACCTCCGGCATCCTGCGCGGCATCGAGGACGGCTGGTTCACCGGCCACATCGCCGAGTCCGCCTTCGTCTACCAGCAGGCGCTGGAGAAGGGCGACAAGCGGATCGTGGGGGTCAACTGCCACACCGGCACGGTCGCCAAGGACCTGGAGATCCTGCGCATCTCGCACGAGGTGGAGCTGGAGCAGCGCCGGGTGCTGGCGGAGCGGAAGGCCGCCCGCGACGAGGCCGCCGTCAAGGCCGCCATCGAGCGGATGGTCGCCATCGGCCGGACCGACGGCAACATGATCCCGGCCATGCTGGACGCCGTCCGCGCGGAGGCCACCCTCGGCGAGATCTGCGACGCCCTGCGCGCCGAGTGGGGCGTCTACCGCGAACCCGCCCGCTTCTGACCCCACCCCCCCTTCGACCCGCTCCACCGCGATCCCGCACCTCGTGTCCCGGCAGTCGCCGCGCAGGCCTCGTACCGAGGACCGGAGGTGCGGGATCGCGGGGTGTCGGGCGGGAGACCGGGCAGGGGCGTGGGGAAGGGCGGGAGCAGCCGTGACAGTCACAACTGTCGCCGTCGCGGTTGATCTGAGTTCCGTGGGTCGCGTGCGAGACTAGGTAACCATGAGCGACCCACGGATCACCTCGTCGATCTTCACCCGCGGCGCGGTCGACCTCAGCGCGCTGCGCACCCCCGCACCGGCCCCTGCCCGCCCCGCCACCCCGGCCCAGTCAGCCCCCTCCGCCGATTTCCCCGGCGCCGCCGGTGGCGGCGTCGCCGTCATCGACGTGAGCGAGGCGACATTCCAGTCCGAGGTTCTCGAGCGCTCGCTCACCACACCGGTGATCGTGGACTTCTGGGCAGAGTGGTGCGAGCCGTGCAAGCAGCTGAGCCCCGTGCTGGAGCGGCTGGCCGCCGAGGGCGGCGGCGCCTGGGTGCTCGCCAAGGTCGACGTGGACGCCAACCCCCGGATCGCCCAGATGTTCCGGGTGCAGGGCATCCCGATGGTCTACGCGGTGGTCGGCGGCCAGCCGATCGACGCCTTCTCCGGCGTGGTGCCCGAGGCGCAGCTGCGGCAGTGGATCCAGGCGGTGCTCAAGGCCGGTGGCGTGAGTGTCGCCGAGCCGGAGGACCCGCGCCTCGACGAGGCCGACGACGCCCTGATGAGCGGCGACCTCGACGCGGCCGAGCGGGCGTACCGCAAGATCCTCGCGGAGTCGCCCGCGGACGCCGCGGCGGAGGCGGGCCTCGCCCAGGTCGGGCTCGCCCGCCGGGTGGCCGGGGCCGACCCGGGCGCGGCGGTCGCCGCCGCCCAGGCGAACCCCGACGACGTCGAGGCCCAGCTCCTGGCCGCCGACATCGAGGTGCTCAGCGGGCAGGCCGAGGCGGCGTACGCCCGCCTGGTGGGCCTGGTCCGCCGCACCGCCGGTGAGGAGCGGGAGAAGGTACGCCAGCACCTGGTCAGCCTCTTCACGGTCGCCGGGCCGGAGGATCCCGCGGTCGCCTCGGCGCGCCGGGCCCTGGCCAGCGCCCTGTTCTGAGCACCACGCCCTGTTTCGTGAGCACGTAGCACGCCAGCGCGGGCCGGCGTTCCGGCCGGCCCGCCCGACACCTCGAGGACGGGAGCCCATGATGCGCCGGATCGCCGTCCTCGACGCGCCCAGCAACCTCGGCCTGCGCCCACCCACGTCCACCTCGGTCCCCGGCTGCGGCAAGGCCCCGGGCGCGCTGCGCGACCAGGGGCTGCTCGCCCGGCTGCGGGCCCGCGACGCGGGCTGCCTCACCGCGCCCCGCTACGACCCCGGCGACTGGCGACCGGGTGACGGGGTCTGCCACGCCCGCGAGATCGCCGACTACTCGGTGGCGCTCGCGGAGCGGATCGGCGCCATCATCGACCGCAGCGAGTTCCCGCTGGTGCTCGGCGGCGACTGCTCCATCCTGCTCGGTTCGGCACTGGCCATGCACCGGCTCGGCGAGGCGGTCGGCGGGCGCATCGGGCTGGTCTTCGTCGACGGCCACTCCGACTTCCGGCATCCCGGCAACGCCTCCTACGTGGGCGCGGCGGCCGGCGAGGACCTCGCGCTGGTCACCGGGCGGGGGCAGGCCGACCTGGCCGCCATCGAGGGGCGCCGGCCGTACTTCCGGGACATCGACGTGGTGGTGCTCGGCATCCGGGCGCAGGACGAGTACCGCCTGGACCTCCAGGCCGCCGGGATCACCACCCGGCCGGTGCCGGCGCTGCGCGCCGAGGGCGCCGCGCGTACGGCACAGTGGGCGCACGAGCAGCTCGCCGACTGCGCCGGCTACTGGGTGCACATCGACGTGGACGTGCTGGACCCGGCCGTGATGCCGGCGGTCGACGCCCCCGACCCGGGCGGGATCGCCTTCGCCGAGCTGGAGATCCTGCTCGCCGGCCTCGTCGACACCCCGCACTGCCTCGGCGTCGAGCTGACCGTCTTCGACCCCGACTACGACCTGGACGGCGCGTACGCGGCCGAGATCGTCAACACCGTGGTGGCCGGGCTGCGCCCGGTCTCGGCGCCGACGGCTTCGCCGCCCCGACTGCTGCCGGGCCCGTCGGCGTCCGTCCGCTCGGCCGGCCGAGCGTCTGCCGCCCCGACCCGCCGTTCGTCTGTTGGTCCGGCTGGCTCCGCGCCGGTCCCCTCGGCCGGGCCTTCCTCTCCCGCCCTCGCCGGCCCCGCGTCGGTCGCCTCAACTGGCCCCTTGTCTGCCGTCTCGGCGGGCTCCGCGTCGGTCCCCTCGGCGCGGCGAGGCAACGGTCGTCCAGAGGTCCCCATGCCCCCGTCCGTCACCGGCCCGTCTGTCACCGGCCCGTCTGTCACCAGCCCGTCTGTCGCTGGCGCGTCTGTCGGCAGGCCATCCGTCGCTGGCGCCTCTGCCGCGGGCCCGGTCGTCGTCTCCGGTCCGGAACGCAGCGGCGGCGGCGAGGAGGCGTTGCGGGATCGGCCCAGGGCGATCGGATCGCTCGGAGCGGTGGGGGCGTCCGGGCCGATCGGTGCGGTCGGGCCGGGCACTCCGGTGCCGGCGGCTGACGCTTCCGACGACCCGGCCGCGCCGGAACCCGTCGGCCCGCCCGCCTCCGCCGGCCCGGGCCTGCTGCGTCGGACGCCGCTCGCCGATCTCGACCCGGACGACCCGCTGCCCGCGCCCGAGGACGGCACCTCGCCGTCGGCCGCCGGCATCGCCTGACCGCCGGGCCTCCCTCCGGACCGGACCAGTCGGCCGCAGCCGTCCTCCGCCGTGGGCGCCGCTGGGGCCTGCCCGCGCCCCGTCGGGATGACGTCCGGCGTGTCGGGCCACGGGTGGAACCTCAGGGGTGTCAAAACCCGTGGGTGACACCCCTGAGGTTCCACCCGTGGCTGCCGGACGAGGGGCGGTTCGGCTCCGCCAGTGCGGTCTGCGCCAGCAGGCGCGTCACGACCGGGTCGGCGTGCGTGCCCCGTCCGTAGGGGCAACTCGACAGCGCCACGCGGGCGGGGCGGTCAGCGCGCACCCCTCGGCGGCGAGACCAACGAGGACGCGGCTCGACCACCGGTCAGGCAGACGCCGTCGAGGGGCGTCAGGCGGGCGCAGCGTCAGGCGGGCGCGGCGTACGGCGGGCGCAGCGTACGGCCAGGGCGCGGTGGGCTGTCAGCGGTCGAGGGCGCGGAGGAAGCGTTCGGCGGCCGGGACGGCGGTGGCGGTGCTGGCTCCGCCCTTCTCGACAAAGACCGCGAACGCGACGTCGCCCTGCCAGCCGACGAACCAGGCGTGCGTGTGCGCCGGGTTGTCGTCGTACTCGGCGGTGCCCGTCTTGCCGTGCACCGGCGCGCCCGGCACGTCCCGCAGCGCGCTGCCGGAGCCGGCCGTGACCACCTCCCGCATCATCGCCCGGACCCCCTCGACCGACTCCGGCTTGAGCTGCGGGCCGGGGGCGGCGGGCTGGGCCGGTACGGGGTCGAGGACCAGCTTCGGCTGCTCGAACCGACCTCGGGCGACCGCTGCGGTGGCCGACGCCATGGCCAGCGGGCTGACCAGCGTGGTGCCCTGGCCGATGGCGGCGGCGGCCTGCTCGGTCGCCCCGCCGTTCGCCGAGACCTTGCCGGTGAAGGCGTCGAGGCCGACGTCCCACTGCCCCTCCAGCCCGAGGGAGCGGCCGGTCAGGGCCAGTCCGTCGGGGCCGAGCTTCGGCGCCAGCGCGGCGAACGCGGTGTTGCAGGACTTGGCGAAGTCGGTGCGGAAGGGCACCGGCCCCAGCACGAAGTTGTCGGAGTTCTTGAACGGCCTGCCGTCGACGGTGAACGTCTTCGGGCAGTCCACCGTCGCGTCCGGCGTGACCGCGCCACGGTCGAGCAGGCCGAGCGCGCTGACCATCTTGAAGGTGGAGCCCGGCGGGACCTGGGCGGTGAAGGCCAGGTTCTCCCCGGCCGCGCCGGGGCCGTTGGCCGCGGCGAGCACCGCGCCGTCACTGATCCGCACCGCCACCAGCGCCGCCCGGCGCTTCTCGCCGCGCAGGGCGGTGTCGGCCGCGTTCTGGGTGGCCACGTCGAGCGTGGTCCTGACCGGCTGCCCCGGCTTCGGCTCGCTGCGGAACACCTCGGTGCCGGTGGGCGCCAGCGTGCCGTCCGGGCCGGGGCGCTCGGTGATCACGGTCAGCCCCGGCGCGCCGCGTAGCCGCTCGTCGTGGCGGCCCTGGAGGCCCCCGTGGCCGACCAGGTCGCCGGCCTCGTAGCGGTCGGGGTGCTGGGCGAGGTCGTCGGCCTGGGCCGGGTCGACGGAGCCGAGCACCGCCCGGGCGAACTCGCGGGTGGGAGCCAGGTCGAGCTTGTCGCTGCGGAACTTGGTGCCCGGCAGGTCGTAGATGCGTGATTTGACCTGCCGGTACGCCTCCTCGCGCAGGGTCACCACCTCGACGAACGCGCCCGGGTCCGCGTCGTCGAGTCGCTTGCGCAGCCCGGAGAGGTCCACCGGCGGGGTGATCGCCGGTCGGATCGCCCGGAAGGCCGCGTCCAGTCTCCGGGTCAGGCCAGGGAGGTCGGTGACCTCGCCCGGTTGGAGCCCGACCCGCACCACGGGCCGGGGTGCCACGATCGGCTGGCCGGCGGCGTCGAGCACCGCGGCCCGCGTGGCGGTGTCGCGGCGCAGCCCGAGCCGGTCGCCCCGGGTGAGCTGCTCCTGCACCACCTGCGGCTCCCAGATCACCCGCCACTCGTCGCCGCCGCGGGTGAGCCGCACCGGACGCTCGTACGCCCAACGGGTCCCGCCCGGGAGGGCCCAGTCGACCTTGACCACCGCGGTCGCGACGTCCTTGGTCACCTTCGCCTCGCCCCGGCGGGTCAGCGTCGGCGGCGTGGCCGCCAGTTCGCCGGAGAGCTCCTTGATCTCGCGGGCGACGTCGGCCGCCGGCACCTTGGCGCCGGTCGGGTCGACGAAGCCGACGGCCTGGAGGTCGCCCGAGCGCCAGCCGGCCAGGAACGCGTCGACGCTGCGCTCCGGTCCGTCACCGCCCGAGCACGCGGTGAGGGCGCCGGCTGCGAGCGCGGTCGCGGCGAGCAGCGCCAGCGGCGGGCGGAGCCGGTTGCGGCGGGGGCGGCGGGGGTACGACAGGCGCATGGAAGCGGATCTCCGATCTCGGAACTGCCCTGCACGCTAGTACGGCGGCGCCGTCCGCACCGTCCCCCCCGCACCGGGACGTGCGGAAAGAGGGGCCGCTGCCCGGGTGATGAACGACTGGTGGCGGGGTACTCCTGAACCGGCCAACCTCGTACCCGCAACGGGTGAAAGGACGAAGTCCGGAACCGGACGTCCGCACTGTGGTCCGCCGAGCAAGGGGCGGAACGGCAGGGCCTAGGCTGGGCGGCAGAGTGACCCACAATGCGGTGGGTCGAGGGGAGTGGCACCGATGGACCGGCGTCCGGCGATCAAACCGGGACCCGACCTCCGGCAGGATGACACCGGCCGGGACGACAGCTTCGATTCGGCGACCGACGGGGACGGCTTCGGCCGGCTCGACACAGGAGTGACCGGGATGACCGGTTCGAGTATCGACACCCTCTACGATCTGGGCCTGCCCGTCGACGCGCTGGCCGACGACGTGGAGGACAACGAGCTCGACGAGCCCGTTCCCAACGTGGAGCGCCTGGTCGCCCAGGCGGTCGCGCTCGCCGGCGACGACCACGACGCGGCGACCCTGGTCAGCCGCTTCTGGCGGTTCGCGCCGGACGAGGAGCTCATCGGCTTCACCGCCGAGGAGATGCTGGAGGCGGCCCGCGCGCACCGCGACCTCGCCCAGCAGCGCGTACCGGGCGAGTTGAAGCTGCGCATCCACGAGCCCGACGCCGAGCAGCACCACTCCGTCATCGAGATCGTCACCGACGACATGCCGTTCCTGGTCGACTCGGTGACCGCCCTGCTCAACTCGCACCACCTGGACGTGCACCTGCTGGTCCACCCGCTGGTGGTGGTCCGGCGCGAGCCGCTGGGCCAGCTGGTCGAGGTCTCCGCCGACGTCGAGCCCGACGACGCCATCGCTGGCGACCTGGTCGAGAGCTGGATGCACATCGAGATCGACCCGGTACGCGACGCCGCCGAGCGGGACAGGCTGCGCCGGGAGCTCCAGCGGGTCCTCACCGACGTGCGGGAGGCGGTGGAGGACTGGCCGAAGATGCGCCAGCGCGCCCTCGCCCTCGCCGACGAGCTGGCCGCCGCACGGACGTCGGACAACCGGCCGCCGGTGCCGGAGAAGGACATCACGGACTCGGTGGAGCTGCTCCGCTGGCTCGCCCACGACCACTTCACGTTCCTGGGCTACCGGGAGTACCGGCTGGTCGACACCGGCGAGTCGGGTGCCGGGGACGGGGAGCGGGGCAGCGGCCAGGCCCTGGAGGTGGTGCTCGGCACCGGGCTGGGCATCCTGCGCCAGGACTCCCCGGACGCCCGGCCGCTGTCGTCGATGACGCCCGAGGCGCACGACAAGGTCACCGAGAAGCGCCTGCTGATCATCACCAAGGCGAACTCGCGGGCCACCGTGCACCGCTCCGCCTACCTCGACTACATCGGCTTCAAGATCTTCAACGAGGCCGGCGAGGTGATCGGCGAGCGGCGTTTCCTGGGTCTGTTCTCCACGGCCGCGTACCGGACCAGCGTGCAGGAGCTGCCGGTGGTCCGCCGCAAGGTGGCCGAGGTGCTGGACCGCTCGGGCCTGAGCCAGCGCAGCCACTCCGGCAAGGACCTGCTCCAGATCCTGGAGACCTACCCGCGCGACGAGCTGTTCCAGATCAAGACCGAGGACCTCTACCACGCGGTCATCGGGGTGCTGCGGATGGCCGGCCGCCGGCAGCTGCGGGTGTTCCTGCGCCGGGACGCGTACGGGCGGTTCATCTCCTGCCTGATCTACCTGCCCCGGGACCGGTTCACCACCCAGAACCGCCTGCGGATGCAGGACATCCTGCTGCGCGAGCTGAACGGCGTCGGGGTCGACTACACGACGAGGGTCACCGAGTCGATGCTCGCCCGGGTGCACTTCATCGTCCGGACCGACCCGAGCAGGACTCCGGGCGACATCGACGCCGACCTGCTCGCGGAGGAACTGGCCGACGCGACCCGGCTCTGGGACGACGACTACCGGCTGGTGCTGGAGCGCAAGCTCGGCGACGAGCAGGCCAAGCACCTGTTCACCCGCTACGCCGACGCCTTCCCGGAGGGCTACAAGGACGGCCACACGCCGTACGAGGCCATGAAGGACCTGGCGAAGCTGGAGCTGCTGGAGGAGCCCGGCCAGCTGGAGATGCACCTGTTCCGCAAGCAGCTCGCGCCGCGGGCCGGCGGGCGGGGGCCGGACGTCGACGAGGCGATGGACGTCCGCTTCAAGGTCTACCGCTACGGCGAGCCGATGATGCTCTCCGCCGTGCTGCCGGTGCTGCACTCGCTCGGCGTCAAGGTGGTCGACGAGCACCCGCACGAGGTGGACCGGATCGACGGTCGGGTCTACCTCTACGACTTCGGGCTGCGGCTGCCGGAGGGCCACCAGGAGCTGTCCGAGGTGCGCCCGCACGTGGAGAACGCCTTCGCGGCGGCGTGGCGGGGCGAGGCCGAGGTGGACGGCTTCAACGAGCTGGTGCTGCGCGCCGGCCTCACCTGGCGGCAGGTCGTGGTGCTGCGCGCGTACGCGAAGTACCTGCGCCAGGCCGGCACGGTCTTCTCCCAGGAGTACATGGAGCAGACCTTCATCGCGTACCCGAGGATCGCCGCCCTGCTGGTGGAGTTGTTCGAGGTGCGGTTCGCGCCCGGCGAGGACGGCCACGAGCAGCGGCAGCAGCGCAGCGCCGAGCTGGTGGGCGACATCCGGGCCGCGCTGGACGACGTCGCCAGCCTCGACCAGGACCGGATCCTGCGCGCCTACCTGACGATGATCCAGGCCACCCTGCGCACCAGCTTCTACCAGAAGCGCACCGACGGGCGGCCGAAGTCGTACGTGGCGCTCAAGCTGGACCCGCAGGCGATCCCGGACCTGCCGGCGCCGCGGCCGAAGTTCGAGATCTTCGTTTACTCGCCGCGCTTCGAGGGCGTGCACCTGCGGTTCGGGCCGGTGGCCCGGGGCGGGCTGCGCTGGTCGGACCGCCGGGAGGACTTCCGCACCGAGGTGCTCGGCCTGGTCAAGGCGCAGATGGTGAAGAACGCCGTCATCGTGCCGGTGGGCGCCAAGGGCGGCTTCGTGCTCAAGCAGAAGCCGGGGGACCGGGACGAGGCGGTCACCTGCTACAAGGAGTTCATCTCGGCGCTGCTGGACGTCACGGACAACATCGTCAGCGGCGAGATCGTGCCGCCGGAGGACGTGGTCCGGCACGACGGCGACGACCCGTACATGGTGGTGGCGGCGGACAAGGGCACGGCGACGTTCTCCGACATCGCCAACGAGATCTCCACGGCGCACCAGTTCTGGCTCGGCGACGCGTTCGCCTCCGGCGGCTCGGCCGGGTACGACCACAAGAAGATGGGCATCACCGCCCGGGGCGCCTGGGAGTCGGTGAAGCGGCACTTCCGTGAGATGGGTCACGACACCCAGACCCAGGACTTCACCGTGGTCGGTGTCGGCGACATGTCCGGCGACGTGTTCGGCAACGGGATGCTGCTGTCGGAGCACATCCGGCTGGTGGCCGCGTTCGACCACCGGCACATCTTCCTCGACCCCGACCCGGACGCCGCCACCTCGTACGCCGAGCGGAAGCGGCTGTTCGACCTGCCCCGCTCGTCGTGGGAGGACTACGACCGGGGACTGATCTCGGCCGGCGGCGGGGTGCACCCGCGTACCGCCAAGTCGGTGCCGGTCTCCCCGCAGGTCCGCGCGGTGCTGGGCCTGGCCGACGACGTCACGCAGATGTCGCCGCAGGAGCTGATGAAGGCGATCCTGACGGCGCCGGTCGACCTGTTCTGGAACGGCGGCATCGGCACGTACGTGAAGGCCTCCAGCCAGACCAACGCGGAGGTGGGCGACAAGTCCAACGACGCGATCCGGGTGGACGGCAGGAACCTGCGGTGCCGGGTGGCCGGCGAGGGCGGCAACCTGGGCTGGACCCAGCTCGGCCGCATCGAGTACGCCCAGACCGGTGGGCGGATCTACACGGACTTCATCGACAACGCGGCCGGGGTGGACTGCTCCGACCACGAGGTGAACATCAAGATCCTGCTGAACACCGCGGTCGCCGACGGGGCGCTGACCGTGCCCGAGCGGGACGAGCTGCTCGCCGGAATGACCGACGAGGTCGCCGAGTTGGTGCTGCGGGACAACTACGACCAGGCCCGGGCGATCAACAACTCGCAGGCGCAGGCCGCCTCGCTGCTGCCGGTGCACCGGCGGATGATCACCGACCTGGAGCGGTCCGGGGCGCTGAACCGGTCCCTGGAGGCGCTGCCGCCGGACGACGAGCTGGCGGTGCGGACCGAGTCCGGGCTGACCGCGCCGGAGTTCGCGGTGCTGCTCGCGTACGTCAAGATCGTCCTTGAGACGGAGATCCTGGCGGAGGGGCTCGCGGACGAGGAGTGGACGACCGACGTCCTGGTCAACTACTTCCCGACGCCGATGCGCGAGCGGTTCGCCGACCGGATGGGCCAGCACCGGCTGCGCCGGGACATCGTGACGACGGTCCTGGTCAACGAGGCGATCAACCGGGGCGGCATCTCGTTCGTCTTCCGGGTGGTCGAGGAGACGGCCGCCTCGGCGGCGGACGTGATCCGGGCGTACGTGGTGGTCCGCGAGGTGTTCGGGCTGCGCGCGCTGTGGGACGCGGTGGAGGCGCTGGACAACAAGGTCGACCCGGAGTTGCAGACCAGCGTGTACCTGGACACCCGGCGGCTGGTCGACCGGGCGGTGCGGTGGTTGGTGACCAACCGCCGTTCGCCGATCGACGTGCCGGCGGAGATCGCCCGGCTGCGCGACGGGGTGGCCAGGCTCCTGCCCGACCTGGAGGAGCGCTTCCACGGCGGTGAGCGGGAGTCGCTCGCGGCGCACATCGACTCGCTCACCGAGCGGGGGCTGCCGCGCGACCTGGCCGAGCAGGCGACCCGGCTGATGTACAGCTTCGGCCTGCTCGACGTGGTGGAGACCGCGGCGAGCAGCGGGCGGGACGTCGGCGAGGTGGCCTCGGTCTACTTCGTGCTCTCCGACCGGTTCCGGGTCGACTCGCTGCTGTCGAAGATCTCCCTGCTGCCGCGGGAGGACCGCTGGCAGACGCTGGCCCGGATGGCGCTGCGCTACGACCTGTACGCCGCGCTGGCCGCGCTGACCGCGGAGGTTCTCGACTCCACCGCCGGCACCCTGTCGCCGCAGGAGCGGGTGCTCCAGTGGGAGCAGTCGAACGCCACGTCGATCCACCGCGCCGAGCGGGCGATGGGGGAGTTCGACGAGTCCCGGGCGGACCTCGCCGCCCTGTCGGTGCTGCTGCGCCAGATCCGCACCCTGGTGCGGACCTCCGCCGCCGCCTGACGCGTACGACACGCGGCCCGGCCGGTCGGTCTCCCGACCTGCCGGGCCGCGTCGTGTCCCCCGTGGAGGCTGCCGCGCGGTTGCCGGCTCACGCCGGCATGGAGGCGAAGACGACCACGTTGTCGGGGTAGCTGCCGGCGGCCTGGTCGAAGGTCCCGCCGCAGGTGACCACGCGCAGGCCGGGCCGGTCGCTGGGGCCGTAGACCTGCTCGGTCGGGAACTCCGTCTTCGGGTACGCCTTGACCGACTCGACGGTGAAGGTGGCCTGCTGCCCGTCCTCCCGGGTGACGGTGATGGTGTCGCCCGGTTGCAGGGCACCGAGGGAGAAGAAGACCGCCGGCCCGATCTCCGCGGAGTCGACGTGCCCGACGATGACCGCGTTGCCGATCTCACCCGGGCTCGGCCCCGGCTCGTACCAGCCGGCCAGCTGCGCCTGCTCCAGCGGGGGCACCTGGACGGTGCCGTCCGGGTTGGTGCCGAGCGACATGATCGAGGCGTCGACCCCGATCCGGGGGATGGCGATCGTGGTGGGGGCGGAGCGCGCCAGGCCCGTGCCGGCGACGTCCGGATCCGCGTCGCGGTTCGGCACGTCGGCGTCCGCCGTCCCGGTGCTGGCGGGTGCCGCCAGGGGCTGCGGGGGGCGGGGCGCGGGCGCGGTCTTGACCGAGGCGCCGATCAGACCGGCGCCGACCATGGCGACCACGACGACGACGGCCGCGCCGGCGGCGCGCCACGGTATCCCGTGACGGCCGCCGGCCGGTGTCGCCGTCATGTCAGACGAAGGACTCATCGGTCCGACGCTGGCGCATCAGCACGAGGCCGCCCAGGGCGGCCGCGCCGATCAGGCTCGCCCCACCGGCGGCCAGGCCCCGGTCGGTGCCGGCGCCGACGCCACCGTCACCACCGTCGACCCCACCGCGCGGGAGCACGACCAGTTCGCCCTCGCCGCAGGAGCCCTTGAGCTCGTAGCGGCCCGGCTCGGCGTCCTCGGAGACCTCGGCCTCGCCGTAGTAGATGAAGTCCCGCTTGTGCTCCCAGCGGTCCTCGTCCTTGCCGTTGCCCTCGGACTCCTCGTCCGACCAGCCGTTGTCGTGGCCCTTCCGGTCGTACTCGTCCGAGCCGTTGCTGTCCGAGCCGTACTTGTCCTCGCGGCCCTCGCGGTCGCTCTTGTCGTGGCCCTTGTCGTGGCCTTCGCGGTCGCTCTTGTCGTGGCCCTTCTCACGGCCTTCGCGGTCGCCCTCGGCGTCCTGGCCGTGCTCGTAGCCCTTCCAGTCGCGCTCGCCCTCGGCGCCGGCGTCGGCGGCGCCGCCACCCTGGCCGTTGGTCGGCGGCTTCGGCTCTCCGGTGGCGGTGGCGGTGGTCGACGGCTGCGGCTTGGGGGTCTCACCCTTGCCGTGGTCGCCCTTGCCGTTCTCGTCCTTGTCGTGGTCGCGGCCCTTGTCCTCGTGGTCCTTGCCCTTGTCGTGGTCGCCCTTGTCCTCGTGGTCCTTGCCCTTGTCGTGCTCGCGGGAGTCCTCCTCCCCGCCACGCCAGTCGTTGCGGCCCTCGGCCGGCTTGAGCTTCACCTTGCCGGTGACCTTCGACCACACGAACGCGTGCTCCTGCCGGTCCGGGCAGACCTCGAGCAGCTTGACCGTCTCGCCCGCCTTGACGACGTGCGGCTTGGCGTAGACCTTGCCCTCGTCGTCGTGGTGGCCGTCCGCGAACGCGATCCCCGGCGTGAACACGAGCAAGGAAGCGCCACCGAGGGCCGCGCCAGCAACGACCTTCCCGAGCATCTTGTTTGCCATGACCTGCGTCACTCCATCCCTGTTGTCCTGAGCCCGGCGACAACCGAGCTACGGACGACGTTAGACCGTTTCACGAGCTATGCAGGGAAAGATTCGTGTTCTGGTATTTGTGGAGGCTAAGCGCGGTAGGTGAGCTACGCCGCTTTGGTGACGTGCCTGACCAGCTCGGGTGGTTCTCGCCCTCCCGGCACCCGGAGGGCCGGTCGCGCGGCGCGTGCCCGCGCCGGTGGTCGCGTCCCGTCCCGTCCGCCCCGCCGGTGCCGGGCGTCCCCTCCGGCTGCCCCGTCCCATCGAGGCATTGCCATGGAAGCGCTCCCATGCAAGAATCGCTGCACGCGGTTCGGGGAGCCACACCGCGCAGGCAGGAGTCGAGGGCACCGGTTCGCCGGACGACCTCCCGCCTCCCGGCCGGCCCATCGTCGCCGGTCGGACCACCACCAAACGCCCGTCCGGGTACGGGCACCCCCCAAAGAACCCGTGGTGCCGGCGGACGTCCGCGCAGGACGCCCATCGGGCCGTATCGCCGGGCCGTTCGCGGATCCGGTCTCGCCCAAGGAGATCAGTGGCATGAATGTGTGGAGAAGGCTGTCCGGCCCCCGCCGGGCCCTCGCGCTCGGTGGCGCGGGCGCTCTGGTCGCGGGCGGACTGGTGACCCTGCCGGTCACCGTGGCGCACGCCGCCACCCAGTGCGACGTGTCGTACACGACCAGCGACTGGCGGGGCGGGTTCACCGCCTCCGTCAACATCAAGAACACCGGCGACGCCCTCAACGGCTGGACGCTGGGCTTCACCTTCCCCGACGGCAACCAGCGGGTGCAGCAGGGCTGGTCGGCCCGCTGGTCGCAGAGCGGCCGGAACGTCACCGCGCAGAACGAGTCCTACAACGGCGCGGTGGCCAGCGGCGCCACGGTGAGCCTCGGCTTCAACGGCGCGTGGAGCGGCAGCAACCCGAAGCCGACGTCGTTCACGCTCAACGGCGTGACCTGCAACGGCGGCACCAACCCCACCACCCCGCCGCCCAGCACCCCGCCGCCGTCGACGCCGCCGCCGACCACTCCGCCGCCCACCACGCCGCCGCCCACCACCCCGCCCCCCGGTCAGCGGGTGGACAACCCGTACCTCAACGCCAAGGGGTACGTGAACCCGGAGTGGAAGGCCAAGGCCGAGTCCGTGACCGGCGGCAGCCGGGTGTCGAACAACCCGACCGCCGTCTGGATCGACCGGATCGCCGCCATCAACGGCACCCCGGACAGCAGCTCCAACGGCGCGATGGGCGTCCGTGACCACCTGAACAAGGCGCTCGAGCAGGGGGCGAACTACATCCAGTTCGTCATCTACAACCTGCCCGGCCGCGACTGCTCGGCGCTGGCCTCGAACGGTGAGCTCCAGGCTCACGAGCTGCCCCGCTACAAGGCCGAGTACATCGACCCGATCGCCGCGATCCAGGCCGACCCGAAGTACGCCAGCCTGCGGATCGTCAACATCATCGAGATCGACTCGCTGCCGAACCTGGTGACCAACACCTCCGGCAACCCCGGCGGCACGGTCATGTGCGACACGGTGAAGGCCAACGGCGCCTACGTCAACGGCGTCGGCTACGCCCTGTCGAAGCTGGGTGCGATCGGCAACGTCTACAACTACATCGACGCCGCGCACCACGGCTGGATCGGCTGGGACAGCAACTTCAGCCCGACCGCGCAGATCCTGAAGGACGCCGCCGTCGCCTCCGGCAGCACGGTGAACAACGTGCACGGCTTCATCGTCAACACCGCCAACTACTCGGCGCTGCGTGAGCCGCACTTCAAGGTGACCGACAACGTCAACGGCACCACCGTGCGGCAGTCGAAGTGGGTCGACTGGAACTTCTACGTGGACGAGCTCTCGTTCGCCCAGGCGTTCCGCAACGAGCTCGTCGCCAAGGGCTTCGACTCGAACATCGGCATGCTGATCGACACATCCCGCAACGGCTGGGGCGGCACCGCCCGGCCCACCGGCCCGGGCGCGACGACCAACGTGGACACGTACGTCGACGGCGGCCGGGTGGACCGTCGGTTCCACACCGGCAACTGGTGCAACCAGGCCGGGGCCGGCCTGGGCGAGCGGCCGAAGGCCGCGCCGGAGCCGGGCATCGACGCCTACGTCTGGGTGAAGCCCCCGGGCGAGTCGGACGGCTCCAGCAAGGAGATCCCGAACAACGAGGGCAAGGGCTTCGACCGGATGTGCGACCCGACCTACACCGGCAACGCCCGCAACGGCAACAGCATGAGCGGCGCCCTGCCGGACGCCCCGATCTCGGGCGCCTGGTTCCCGGCGCAGTTCACGCAGCTCATGCAGAACGCGTACCCGGCGCTCTGAGACTGGAGCCCACCCGCCGCTGGCAGTAGGTGAGGCGCTCCAGCGGCAGGTTCCCCGGGCCCCCGGCCCGACCGTCCGACGGTCGGGCCGGGGGCCCCCTCGCGTACGCCGGTCAGGGCACCGTCTTCTCGATCGCCGCGCGGCCCAGCTCGGCCAGGTCCCGGCGGGCCCGTTCGACGTTCTCCGGCGTGATGTCCTGCCCCCGGGCCGCGACCAGGTCCTCCGGTTCCCAGGGCTGCTCCGCCCCGGTACGGATGTCGTCCGGGGCCGCGCCCGTGCCGGTGCCGGTCGCGCCGGTGCCGGCGGCGTACGGGTCGCCGATCAGCTCGTCGCCGCCTGACCGGTCCCCGGTGAACGACGGAGTGTCGCGGTCGGCGCCGCCGCCGGTCCTCAGCTGCGGGATGCCGGTGTCGTCCTCGACCGCCGCGGCCACCTCAGGGCTCTCCTCCAGCGGTCGGTCACGGTCACGATCCGTCATGTCGCTGCCCTCCTGCCGCCAGGTGGTCTCCTCATCCTGCTCGCGTACCCGGCGGGGCGGTGCCCATGCCGGGTGCCGGCGGGGCGGCTCAGCGCTCCTCGTCGGAGGTCTCCGGCGGTTCGACCGGATTGCGCCACTGCCAGATGATCGGCGTCCGCCGGGCGGCGCTCATGTTCTTGGCCGACAGCGCGCGCTGCACCTCGGCGAAGTTGGTCGTCCAGTAGCCGAAGGAGAGCACGAAGCCGAGCCCGAAGACGATGCCGATCCAGTGCGCGCCGAGCGGGTTGTCGGTGCCGCCGGTGTCCTGCCAGGTGTGCAGCCCCGCCTCGCCCAGCTTGGACTCGCGTACCGCGTCCATTAGGCCGGACACCCCGCCCACCTTGACCAGTCCCAGGATCGTGATCGGCAGCAGGCCCGCGATGATCACGAAGAACTGGAGCACCTCGTTGTAGATCGCCCCGGAGAGCCCGCCCACGGTGATGTACGCCAGCACGATCAGCGCGCCGATCACGATGGCGACCCAGAGCGGCCAGCCGAGCAGCGCCTGCATGATCAGTGCCAGGGCGTAGAGGTTCACGCCGGCGATGAGCACCTGGGCGACCGCGAAGCTGAGCGCGTTCAGCAGGTGGGTGGGGCGGTTGAAGCGCAGCCGCAGGTACTCGGGCACGCTGCGGACCTTGGAGCCGTAGTAGAACGGCATCATCACGATGCCGAGGAAGACCATCGCCGGCACGGCGCCGATCCAGTAGTAGTGCAACGTCATGGCGCCGTACTGGGCGCCGTTGGCGGCCATGCCGATGATCTCCAACGCCCCGAGGTTGGCCGAGACGAAGGCCAGGCCGGTCACCCAGGCGGGCAGCGAGCGGCCGGAGAGGAAGAAGTCGACGCTGGTCCGGATGGCCCGCCGGGCGGCGAAACCGACACCGAGCACCGTGACGAAGTAGAGCGCCAGGATGCCGTAGTCCAGGACGTTCATGTTCAGCCGCAGGCCATCGCCGTCCATCCCGGTAACCCTTCGTCGACCGTCCGTGCCCGATGAGTGTGCGCGCGGCCGATTACCCCGAACACGCAGTTTCACGCCTGCGACGGCCAAACCCGCCCGCACCCCGTGTCCCGACCCCGAAAGGCACGGACGGGACGGCCCTCACCGGACGGGTCGGGAGGGCGTCTTCCACGCCACCGCGAGCGGAGTCCGCACGCGGAGGCGCCCCCGGCCGGTCGGCCGGGGGCGCCTGTGGGGAACCGGGTCAGCGCCCGAGCACCCGGTCCAGGAAGTCGCGGTAGTGGCGGACGGCCATCCGGAGCTGTTCGGTGTCGGCGGAGCCGGCGTCCTGCCAGCCGCCCAGCTTGTTCTTCTGCGCGGACAGCGCCGAGGAGAGCGCCTGGATGGCCTCGTCGACCAGCGACTGGGCCTCACCGGCCGCCGCGCGGGGATCGTCCACGAAGCGCAGCTGGACGTTGCGCCAGCGGTCCCGGAAGCCCTGCGCCGTCGCCGGGTCGAAGAGGCTGGCCGGTTCGGCGGCCACGGTCGAGCCCGCCGGCCGGTCGGTGCCGGCGGCCCCCAGTTCCCCGGTGGCCGCGCGCCCGGCCGGCGCGTGCTCGGCGTCCGGGTCGACCATCGCGGGCGTGGCGCTGCCGTACCCGGCCGCCCCGGCCGCGCCGCCCTCGGGGTCGCCGGCCCACCCCGTGACGTCGGCCCGGCGCTCGGGACGGCCGTCGGCGGCGTCCGGCGGCAGCACCTCGGCGCCGTCCGGGCGGGCCTGCCGGTCGTCGGAACGGTCGTCGCCGAGCCCGACGGAACGGTGGAACTCGGCGGTCGGGTCCGCCCGGCGGCCCTCCCGGGGGCCGCCCACGGCACCGTCGCCCGGCCGCGCGGTCGACTCCGTACGCGGGTCGGGCTCGTCCTCCGGCAGGGGGCTGGCCAGGGCGGACGCGGCGACCGCGCCGCCGACGCTGGTGGCCCCGAATGCGGTCGGCACCGGCCCCGGCTCGTGGAACCCGCCCCGGTCGCGGTCGGCGTCCCGGTCGTCCGGCCGGGCCCGGCCGGCGTCCCGGCCGCGCGACGGCTCGTCGTCGCGGTCGTCGCGGTCGTCGCGGTCGGCCCGGTCGGCCCGGTCGCGGTCGGCGACCGCCGGATCGTCGAAGGTGCCCCGGTCGTCGAGGACGTCCTCGGGTACGTCGGCCCGGCCGGCCCGGTCGCCCGGAGGCGGCACCGGCACCGGCTCGGAGCGGACGGCCTCGGGGTGCTCGTTGCCCACCCGCTGCTCTTCCTGGCGCATGGTCATCCTCCTAGCGGCTCGTGACGTCGTGCTGGCTGTCCGGGTCGTGCTGGCTGTCCGGGTCGTGCTGCTCGGACGGTCGGGCTCCGACCGGCTCCTCGCCGAGCAGGTCTGCGAAGAGGGCGCGGTAGTGGACGACGGCCTGGCGGAGTTCCTCGGTGCTCGCCTCGCCCCGGGAGTTGCGCAGGTGGATGTCGTGGGCGTCGCGGTAGTGGCCCAGCGTGCGGGCGTGCTCGACGGAGAGGTGGGCGATCTGGTCGGAGAACTCGCCGGTGGGGTAGCCGCGTTCCGCGATGAGCCGGGTGACCAGTTCGTCCGCCTCGCCCACGGTCTCGGCGGGGGAGTCGACGAAGCGGACCTGGAGCTCCTCCCACGCGGCGGAGTACCGGGCCTGGGACTCGGGGGCGAGGGGGGTCAGCGTGAGCTCCGCGTGGCGGCGCTCCCGCTCCCGCAGTTCCCGCTCGGCGGCGGTCCGGCTGTCCTGCTCGGCAACGGCACGGTCGTACTCGGGACCGAACCGCGACCGCAGCGCGCGGCGGCGGGCGTACGACCGGGCGGCCACGGCTACGGCCGCGATCACCAGCACGACGAGAACGATGACGACTATCTGCGTGGGCGACATGGCTCCTCCTTCGTCAGGTGGTATTCCCTCCGCTCACTGCCCGCCAATCCCGTTCCGGGGCACTTTCCTGACGAACCCGACCCGGCTCCCGACGGATCCGACCCCCGCTGATTCCCCGCCACGGCATGACGAGTCACACAGCGTGATCGGCTGCCAAAACTTGACTCGTTCCAGAAAACGCGCTTGGGTGGGGTGATGCGCTCACTCGCGCGGGCCTGCTGCGCCGGTTCGCCCCGGCCCGACGTGGCCGGGCCCCCGGGCCCTGCCTCGACCCCGGGGCCGCCGCCTTCGCGGTGGAGTCCACCGAGGTCACCTACTGGGGCCGGTGCCCCGGATGCCGTACCCAGCACGACCGACGCCAGCCGCCACACCGATCAGGAGGAGAGCCATGAGCGACCCGCAGGCCAGCAGGCCGATCCTCACCACCCGTCAGGGTCACCCCGTGCACAACAACCAGCAGCAGCGGACGGTCGGTTCGCGCGGCCCGGCGACGCTGGAGAACTACCACTTCCTGGAGAAGATCAGCCACTTCGACCGGGAGCGCATCCCGGAGCGGGTGGTGCACGCCCGCGGCTTCGTCGCGCACGGCGAGTTCGAGGCGTACGGGACGATCGGCGACCAGCCGGCGTCGACGTACACCCGGGCCAAGCTGTTCCAGACCAGGGGCAGGAAGACCCCGGTCACCATCCGCTTCTCCACCGTCATCGGCGGCCGGGACTCCTCCGAGGCGGCGCGCGACCCGCGCGGCTTCGCCGTGAAGTTCCGCACCGAGGACGGCAACTGGGACATGGTGGGCAACAACCTCCAGGTCTTCTTCATCCGGGACGCGATCAAGTTCCCGGACGTGATCCACGCGCTGAAGCCGGACCCGGTCACCTTCCGTCAGGAGCCGAACCGGATCTTCGACTTCATGTCGAACACGCCCGAGTCGATGCACATGCTGACGTGGCTCTTCTCCCCGTACGGCATCCCGAAGAACTACCGGACGATGCGCGGCTCCGGGGTGAACACCTACCGCCTCGTCAACGCCGAGGGCGAGGGCGTGCTGGTCAAGTTCCACTGGATGTCCCAGCAGGGTGAGCACAACCTCACCCAGGCCGAGGCGGACGCCATCCAGGCCACCGAGCTGGGCCACGCCTCGAAGGACCTCTACGAGGCGATCGAGCGCGGCGACCACCCGAAGTGGGAGCTCAACGTCCAGGTGATGAGCGACGACGAGCACCCGGAGCTGGACTTCGACCCGCTCGACGACACCAAGATCTGGCCGGAGGAGGACTTCCCCTACCTGCCGGTCGGCATGATGACGCTCAACCGCAACATCACCGACCACCACAACGAGAACGAGCAGATCGCCTTCGGCACCGGCGTACTGGTCGACGGCATCGACTTCTCCGACGACAAGATGCTGATCGGCCGGACGTTCTCCTACTCGGACACCCAGCGTTACCGGGTGGGCCCGAACTACCTCCAGCTGCCGGTCAACCGGCCGCGCGAGGACGTGCGGGTCGGCACCAACCAGACCGGCGGCCAGATGTCGTACGGGGTGGACGACCGCGGTGCGAACCCGCACATCAACTTCGAGCCGTCCTCGGTCGCCGGTCTCCGGGAGGCCGACGAGTCCTACCGGGAGTACCGTCCGTTCGTCTCGGGCCAGGTCATGAAGGCCCCGATCGAGCGGCAGAACAACTACGCCCAGGCGGGCCGGCGCTACCGCGAGATGGCCGACTGGGAGCGGGACGACCTGATCCTCAACCTCACCACCCTGCTGGCCCAGTGCGACAAGCACATCCAGGAGGAGATGGTCTGGCACTTCAGCCAGTGCGACGCCGACTACGGCCGCCGGGTCGCCGAGGGCCTCGGCATCTCCGTCGACGCCTGATCCGTACCGCCCACGAACGCCCCGCCGGCCCCCGGCGGGGCGTTCGTCGATCATGGACGTTCGTCCGGTAGGCCCGGCGCGACGGACGGTAGTGCATCGGGCGAGGATTACGTATCCTGCCCAAGGCGTCAGCCGGACCTGCCCGGCACCGCGGGCCGGAACAGTCCGACCGCGACGCTGCCCGGCCGGCGCCGGCGCCCCCGCAGCCACACTTCCGGGCGAGGTCTGATTGAACACCCGCGACTGGCCGATCCGCTCGAAGCTGACCGCATTGGTCGTCGTGCCGGTGACCGCGTTGCTGGCACTGTGGATCTTCGCGACCACGCTCACCTTCGGGCCCGCCCTCGATCTCCTCGCCGCCCGGACGCTCCTCTACGACCTCGGCCGTCCCGGCGAGACGGTGGTGGCCGAGCTGCAACGGGAACGCCGGCTCTCGGTGGTGCAGTTGGCGGGCGACAGCGACGCGCCGGGGCTCGCCGAGCAGCGGCAGCGGACCGACCGGGCGATCGCGGAGCTGCGCCGGCGGGTCGGCGGGGAGGAGCTGCGCGACGCCGCCGACGACATCCTCGACGCCCGGCTCGACCAGCTGGTCACCGCGCTGGACGCGCTGCCCGCCGGGCGGGGGTTCATCGACCGGCGGGCGGTGGACCGGGCCGGCGCGGTCGGGCTCTACAGCGGAATGATCAATTCGGCCTTCCAGGCGTTCTCCGCGATGGCCAACCTGCCCGACCGGGACCTCAACCGGCAGGCCCTGGCCGTCACCGGGCTCGGCCGGTCCCGGGAGCTGCTCGGGCAGACCGACGCCCTGCTCGCCGGGGCGTTCACCGCCGGCCGGTTCGCCGACGGCGAGCACCTCCAGCTGGTGCAGACCGTCAGCAACCAGCGGTTCCTCGCCGAGACGGCGGTCGCCGACCTGCCGGACGCCGAGCGCGCCGCGTTCCAGCGGCTGACCGAGGGGCCGGCCTTCGGCCGGTTGCGGACCATGCAGGACGAGCTGGTGGGCGCGGGCTCCGCCACCCGGCCGACCGTGGACCCGGGGGCCTGGCAGGAGAACTACCAGGCGGTGCAGCAGGCGCTGCGGGAGTTCGAGCTGGCGCAGGCCGACGGGCTCGCCGACCGGTCGGTGCCGTCGGCCGTGCGCATCCTGGTCCGCCTCGGCGCCGCCGGGCTGCTGGGCCTGGCCGCCGTCGTGGTCTCGGTCCTCGTGTCGCTGCGGGTCGGCCGCCACCTCGCGGACCGGCTCTCCGGCGTACGCACGGCCGCGCTGGAGACGGCCGAGCGCCGGCTGCCCGAGGTGGTGGCCCGGCTGCGCCGGGGCGAGCAGGTCGACGTCGCCCGGGAGGCGCCCCCGCTGGAGTACGGCGGCGACGAGATCGGCCAGGTGGCGCGGGCGTTCACCGCGGTGCAGCGCACCGCCGTGCAGTCGGCCGTCGACGAGGTGACCCTGCGCCGGGGGCTCAACGAGGTGTTCCTCAACATCGCCCGGCGCAGCCAGGGGCTGGTGCACCGGCAGCTCGCGCTGCTCGACCGGATGGAGCGGCACACCGAGGACCCGGACGAGCTGGCGGAGCTGTTCCGCGTCGACCACCTCGCCACCCGGCTGCGGCGGCACGCCGAGGACCTGGTCATCCTGGCCGGCGCGGCCCCCGGGCGGGGCTGGCGCAACCCGGTCGCGACGGTCGACCTGGTCCGGGGCGCGATCTCCGAGGTCGAGTCGTACGACCGGGTCGACATCACCACCGTGGCACCCGCCGGCGTGCTGGGCCGGGCCGTCGGCGACGTGATCCACCTGCTCGCCGAGCTGATCGAGAACGCCACCGCGTTCTCGCCGCCGAAGACCCGGGTGGAGGTCTCCGGGCAGCACGTGGCGAACGGCTACGCGGTGGAGGTCACCGACAAGGGCCTGGGCATGTCCGCCGCCGCGCTGGAGGACACGAACCGGCGGCTGGCCCGCTCGCCCGACTTCGAGCCGTCCGAGACCGCCCGCCTCGGACACTTCGTGGTGGCCCGCCTGGCCGCCCGGCACGGGGTCCGGGTGCGGCTGCGCCCGTCCGACGGCGGTGGGCTGACCGCCGTGGTGCTCATCCCCGCCGACCTGGTCACCGACGAGCCCTCCCTGCCCCCGACCGGCGGTCCGCCGGTGGCGCCCCGACCCGCCTCGACGTCGGAGGAGCGGCGGCTCGCCCGGGCGAGCCGGCTGGGCACGCTGCCCCGCCGGGCCCGTTCCACCGGGCCCGCCACGGCACGCTCCACCGGGGCTCCGGCCTCCTCCCGCGCCGCGCACGCCGGCACGGGCCCCGCGCGGCCGGCCCCGGCCGGCGTACCGTCCGCGGGCCTGCGGGACGGCGCGGCCCCCGCTGGTCCGGCCCCGGACGGGGCGACCTTCGGTGGTCCGGCCCCGGACGGCGCGGTCTCCGGTGGTCCGGCCCCGGACGGCGCGGCCCCCGGTTCGGCCCCGGGTGGGGCGGCTGCCGGCGGCCCCGCCCCGGTCGAGGCCGTCGGGGAGGTCGACGGGCTGCCCCGTCGGGTACGCCGGCGGCCTCCGGCGGTCCGGCCCCGGCACCCGGGCCCGGACACGACCGGGGAGCACTCGTCCGGTGGGGACGCCTCGGGGCGGCGGTCCGCGCTGGACGGTCCGACGCTGCGGCAACCGATGATCGCCGCCCCCGCCCCGCGCAGCCCGGAGGAGGCGCGGCGGATCATGTCCGCCCTGCAGGCCGGCACCGCCCGTGGCCGCTCGGCGGCCACCGGGGCGACTCCGCGACAGGCCGCGCCCGCCGCCGACCAGCCGGGCCCGCCGCGTGCAGACCCGAGCCCGACGCCGGCCGAGCAGCCGGTGGACACCGAACCCAGGACCGCGACTGAGAGGGACGCCTGATGCATCCGACAAGGCAGAGCGCCGATCTCGACTGGTTGCTCGACGAGCTGGTGGAACGGGTGCCGCCCGCCCGACAGGCGGTGGTGCTCTCGGCGGACGGGCTGCTGATCGGCTCCTCCGCCGGGATGGACCGTGCCGACGCCGAGCACCTGTCCGCGCTGGCGTCCGGCTTCTCCAGCCTGGCCCGGGGCGCGAGCCGGCAGGTGGCCGGCGGGGCGGTCCGGCAGACGGTGGTGGAGATGGAGTCCGCGTACCTCTTCGTCACCGCGGCCGGGCAGGGCGCCTGCCTGGCCGTGGTCGCCGACGCGGACGCGGACATCGGCCTCGTGGCGTACGAGATGGCGATGCTCGTCACCCGGGTCGGCGAGTATCTCAGCGCCCCCGCCCGGACGACGGCGGGGACCGCCGATGCGGGCTGATTCGCCCGGGCCGCAGCACGAGTGGCTGGACGACGACGCCGGCCCCGTCGTGCGGCCCTACACCCTCACCGGCGGCCGGGTCCGCTCGGGCGCGGTCGGCTTCGACCTGGTCGCGTACGTGCTGGCCGAGGCGGCCGCCGACCCGACCGTCCACCCGGAGCTGCACCCCGAGCACCGGCGCCTGGTGGAGCTGGCCGCCCGACCGGTCCCCGTCGCGGAGCTCGCGGTCGACCTCGACCTCGCGGTGGGCGTGGTCCGCGTGCTCCTCGGCGACCTGCTGTCGCGCGGGCTGGTCGCGGTGCACCAGCCGACGGCCGCCGCATACCTGCCCGACGACGACATCCTCAAGGCGGTGGTCAGTGGACTCCGTGCGCTATGACCGGACCGGATCCGACTCCCGGATCCCGCTCGCGTTGAAGATCCTGATCGCCGGGGGGTTCGGCGCCGGCAAGACGACGCTGGTGAGCGCGCTCAGCGAGGTCCGGCCGTTGCAGACCGAGGAGGTGCTGACCGGTGCTGGCATCGGCACCGACGACCTCTCCGGCGTCGAGGCGAAGTCGACCACCACGGTGGCGATGGACTTCGGCCGGATCACGATCAACGACGACCTCCAGGTCTATCTCTTCGGCACCCCCGGCCAGGACCGGTTCTGGTTCCTCTGGGACGAGCTGGCGTTCGGCGCGCTCGGGGCCGTGGTGCTCGCCGACACCCGCCGGCTGGCCGACTGCTTCCCGTCGATCGACTACTTCGAGCAGCGGGGCGTCCCGTTCGTGGTGGGGGTGAACTGCTTCGACGACGCCCGCCGGTTCAGCCTGGAGTCCGTACGCCAGGCGCTGGACCTCGACCCCGACGTGCCGCTGGTGCTCTGCGACGCGCGGGACCGGCAGTCCGGCAAGGAGGTGCTGATCGCGCTGGTCGAGCACGTGGCCCGGCAGCGCGGCGAGCCCGTGCCGGCGGCCTGAGCCGGCGGCCCGGCGGGCGTCTGCCGGCGGGCCGCCACGATTCGGCGGGGGTTTCGGGGCTAAGCGGGCGGCCCAGTGGGAACGCTGGTGGGATCGACGGAGGAATTCGGCGGAAGGCGGACGCGGTGACAGGTCAGGGCGAGATCGTCCACATCGGCGGCTACACGGCGCACAGCGGGGGCCGGGCCGCGGGCATCGTCGCGGCGCGGCGGGACCCCGGCTCCGGTGAGCTGACCCCGCTCGGCACCGTCGCGGTCACCCCCTCGCCCTCCTTCCTGGCTCGGCACCCGCGGCTGCCCGTGCTGTACGCGGTGAACGAGCTGCCCGACGGTCAGGTCAGCGCCTTCCGCGTCGGCGCCGGCGGCGAGCTGACCCCGCTCGGCACCCGACCCACCGGGGGCGCGGAGCCCTGCCACCTGGCGGTCGTCCCGGACGGCGGCCACCTCGTGGTGGCCAACTACGGCGGCGGCAGCGTGACCGTGTTCCCGCTCGACCCCGACGGGGTGCCCGGCGAGCGCAGCGACCTGGTGCAGCACGAGGGGCACGGGCCGGACCGGGAGCGCCAGGAACGCGCGCACGCCCACATGGTGAACCCCGACCCGGGCCGGGGCCCGCTGCTCGCGGTCGACCTGGGCACCGACTCGATCTACCGCTACGACCTGGACGCGGCCTCCGGCCGGCTGGTACCCCGGGCACCCCGGGTGCGCACGGCCGCCGGCGTCGGTCCCCGGCACCTGGCCCGGCATCCGGACGGGCGGCGCTGCTGGGTGGCGGGGGAGCTGGACGGTTCGGTCACCGCCTACGAGCTGACCGGCGACGGCGCGCTGCACCAGCGGGGCCGCGTCGAGGCCAGCGACCGCACCGGGCCCGTCCAGCCGTCGGAGATCGCGGTCGGCCCGGACGGACGCTTCCTCTACGTCGCCAACCGGGGAGTGGGCACCGTCGCGGTCTTCGCCGTCGCCGGCGAGCTGCCGGAGCTGGTCGCCGAGGTGGACACGGGCGGGGAGTGGCCGCGGCACTTCGCCCTGGCCGGGGAGCACCTCTACGTCGCCGACGAGCGGGCCGACATGATCCGGGTCTTCCGGGTGGACGCGGGCACCGGCGTCCCGGCTCCGGTCGGGGAGCCGGTGGCTGTGACGTCCCCCACCTGCGTGCTGCCCTGACCAGCCAACATCTCCGCGACATCGACACGACGGGGCGACGTCGTCACCCACCGTGACAATTTGGTGATCAACTATTTCTCCTGCGTAACTTTCGTCCGAACGGCCCGTGGCAGTCGTCCCGACAGGTCCGCAAGATGGTCACCGTGTCAGCAGGCCGCCATCGCATGCGTACGAATCTCCACGCAGCCACCGCCGCCGCTGCCGTGGGCGTCCTCGCCGTCACGGCCGGCGGCTGGTTCGGCTACCAGCAGCTGGCGCAACCGAACTGCTCCGGCCGGACCGAGCTGTCCGTCGCCGTCGCGGCCGAGCTCGCCCCCGCGGTCGACGCCGCCGCCGCGCGGTGGGTGAGGGACGGTGCCGCGGTGGGCGGCACCTGTATCGCGGTGAACGTCACGGCGGCCGATCCGGTCGACGTGGCCGCGACGGTCGCCGCCAAGCACGGCGTCACCCTGGCCGGCGTGGGGCAGGCCAGCGGCACCTCGGTCAGCCCGGACGTCTGGGTGCCCGACTCCTCCACGTGGCTGCTGCGGCTCAAGACCGGTGGCGCCACCGCCTTCGAGCCGGGCAACGGGGCGTCCATCGCCCGCAGCCCGGTGGTCGTGGCGATGCCGGTGCCGATCGCCACGCGGCTCGGCTGGCCGCAGAAGAAGTTCAGCTGGACCCAGCTCCTGCAACAGGTGCAGAGCGACAAGCCGTTGCGCACCGGGATCGTCGAGCCGACCCGCGACGCCGCCGGCCTGTCCGGCCTGCTCTCGCTGACGGCCGCCGCCAGCGCCTCCGGCGGCCCCGACGCGGAGAAGGAGAAGGTGGCCGCGCTGCGGGCGCTCGCCACCGACCGCTCGGCGCTGCGGCCGGACCTGCTCGCCCGCTTCCCCACCGCCTCGGATCCCACGACGATCGCGAGCAGCCTGGGTGCGGCGGCGCTCTCGGAAGAGGACGTGATCCAGTACAACAGCAAGAAGCCGCCGGTGCCGCTGGCCGCGCTCTACCTGGAGCCGGCGCCCGCGCCGCTGGACTACCCGTACGCGGTGCTGCCCGGCATCGAGCCGGCCAAGGCGGCGGCGGCGAGGGTGCTCTACGAGGTGCTCGTCACCGACGACTTCCGTGACCAGTTGGCGAGCCGGTCGCTGCGCGCGCCGGACGGCAACTGGGGCGCGGGCTTCGACGCGCCGCAGGGCGCGCCCAGCCCGGCCGGCGGCGCACCCGCCCCGCCGGCCAACGGCGGCGGATCGGCTCCGGGCGGGCTCGACCCGCAGGCCATGGAGCGCGCCGTCTCCAGCTGGTCGATCGCCACCCAGTCCGGCCGGATGCTCGCCGTCATCGACGTCTCCGGGTCGATGAAGGAGAAGGTGGCCAACGCCGGCAACGCGACCCGGCAGCAGGTCACCGTCGAGGCGGCCCGGCGCGGGCTGAACCTCTTCGACGACTCCTGGTCGATCGGTCTCTGGACGTTCTCCACGCAGCTGGTGGGCGCCCGCGACCATCGGGAGCTGCTCACCATCGGGCCGCTGTCCCGTCAGCGCGGCAAGCTGGAGCAGTCCCTGGGCTCGATCCGCTCGTCGGACGGCGACACCGGCCTCTACGACACCGTGCTGGCGGCGTACCAAGAGGTGCAGGACAACTGGGAGCCCGGCCGGGTCAACTCGATCGTGCTGTTCACCGACGGCAAGAACGAGGACTCCGACGGCATCACGCAGCAGAAGCTGCTGGCCGAGCTGAACAAGCTCAAGGACCCGGAGCGGCCGGTGCAGGTCGTGATCATCGGTATCGGCAGCGACGTGAGCAAGGCCGAGCTGAAGTCGATCACCGACGTCACCGGCGGAGGCGCCTTCGTCACCGAGGACCCGACCAAGATCGGCGACATCTTCCTCAAGGCGATCGCGCTGCGCAAGGCTCCGGCCTGAGCCGCAACGCAGCGCGGGGCGGACCCGCCGCACGGGATCCGGTGCCGTGGGCCCTTTCCCCGCAAGGGGTTGCTCGGGGAAAGTAGTGACGGTTATGCGTCCGAAGCAATCGGCGAGCGGGGTTGTCGGGGCACGATGTCCTGGTGCCCCTACGGCCGGCCCGCGAACCGGGCCCGGCGTACGGGCCGTCGGCGACCGAAGTGGGGAGGGCCGGTGACCTCAGCGACGCTGTTGACCCCCGCCAGCACGTCGTCGAGATCGGACGAACCACGGCCAGGGCCGGCCCGCACCCGCGAGCGTGCCTACGTCCGCTCCCTGGTGGTGCTGGACACCACCGTCCTGACCATCGCCGTGCTCGTCGGGTACGTCGCCCGGTTCGGCGACGACGCCCCCGGCGGATCGAAGATCCCGTACGTCCTGGTCGCCCCCGGGCTGGTCCTCGCCTGGCTGGTCTCGCTGCGGGTGCTGCGCTGCTACGACGACCGCGTCCTCGGCTACGGCGCCGACGAGTACCGGCGGGTCGGCACCGCCAGCCTGCGCCTCGCCGGCGGCATCGCGATCGCCGGCTACATCGCCGACGTGGGCGTCTCCCGGGGCTTCCTCGGCATCTCGTTCGCCGTCGGCATGCTCGGCCTGGAAGTGGCCCGGTTCGCCGCCCGCAAGCGGCTGCACCGGGCGCGCTCCGAGGGCGCCGGCTGGTCGCGCAAGGTGCTGGTGGTCGGCGACACCGCGCACGTGCTGGAGCTGGTGCACACCCTGCGGCGCGAGCCGTACGCGGGCTACCAGGTGGTCGGGGCCTGCATCCCGGACGCCCTGCTCGCCCCGGTCGCGCAGCGGCTGGGCGACGTGCCGGTGGTCGGCTCGTTCCGGGGCATCCCCGAGGCGGCCACCGCCATCGGCGCGGACACCGTCGCGGTGACCGCCTCCGGCGAGCTGACCGCCACCCGCCTGCGCCGGCTGGGCTGGCAGCTGGAGGGCACCGGCATCGACCTGGTGGTGGCCCCGGCGCTGACCGACGTCGCCGGCCCGCGCATCCACACCCGGCCGGTCGCCGGCCTGCCGCTG
This sequence comes from Micromonospora sp. DT62, assembly GCF_049847285.1. Taxonomy (NCBI): domain Bacteria; kingdom Bacillati; phylum Actinomycetota; class Actinomycetes; order Micromonosporales; family Micromonosporaceae; genus Micromonospora; species Micromonospora sp. DT62. The sequence continues at coordinate 178,652 of NZ_JBNCOB010000002.1, read as the reverse complement.
ATCCACGTCGAGGCGCCCGAGTTCCGCGGGGCCCGCAAGCTGGTCAAGGGCTTCGTCGACCGGGCCGTCTCGTCGGTCGCGCTGACGCTGCTGCTGCCGCTGCTGGCCGTCGTCGCGCTGGCGATCAAGGTCGACAGCCGGGGGCCGGTGCTGTTCCGGCAGACCCGGGTCGGGCAGGGCGGGCGGGAGTTCGGCGTCTACAAGTTCCGCACCATGGTGGTCAACGCCGACGCCCTGCTGGCCGCGCTGGCCGCCCGCAACGAGACCGACGGCCTGATGTTCAAGATGCGCGACGATCCTCGGGTGACCCGCGTCGGGCGGCTGCTGCGCAAGTGGTCGCTGGACGAGCTGCCGCAGCTGGTCAACGTCCTGCTCGGGCACATGAGCCTGGTCGGTCCCCGCCCGCCGCTGCCCTCGGAGGTGGCCCGCTACGACGGCGACGTGGCCCGCCGGCTGCTGGTCAAGCCGGGCATGACCGGGCTCTGGCAGGTGAGCGGCCGCTCCGACCTGAGCTGGGAGGACGGCATTCGGCTCGACCTCTACTACGTGGAGAACTGGTCCCTCGCGGCCGATCTGACGATCCTCTGGAAGACCTTCGGCGCGGTGGTCAACAGCCGCGGGGCGTACTGAGCGGCCCGGACGCTCAGTCCTGCGGGCCCGTCCAGTCCAGGCACACCACCACCGCGTCGTCGGTCAGGTCGCTGGCGACGAACGCGCGCAGGTCGCCGATCAGCGAGCGGACGGCGTCCAGCGGCTCCATCGGTCCGGTCCGGCGCAGGAACCGGTCGAGCGCGGTCTCGCCGTACCGGACGTCCTGCCCGGTGGCCTCGATGACGCCGTCGCTGACCACGAAGAGCCGATCGTCGCGGCACAGCTCGAAGTGCTGCTCCCGGTAGTCGGTGGCCTCGAACATGCCGAGCGGGAACTGCGCTTCCAGCGGCAGCTCCCGGACCTGCCCGTCGCGCAGCAGCACGAGGCGGGGCGACCCGGCGTCGACCACGGTGAGGTGCCCCGAGCGCAGGTCCAGCTCCATCAGCAGCACCGCGAGGTGCTGGTCCCCCCGGTGCAGGTCGTAGACCGCCTGGTCGGCGAGGGCCGCCTGGTCGGCGAGGGTGAGCCCGGACCGGCGGGCGTTGCGTAGCGCGTGGGTGGTGAGCGAGGTGAGCATGGCGGCGGCCACCCCCTCACCGGTGCCGTTGATGGTCGCCAACCAGACCCGGCTGCCGTCGTCGGACCAGTCGAAGCTGTCGCCGCGCACCGCGTACGCCGGTTCCAGCTGCCCGGCGAGGCTGAACGACGGGCGGGTCCGGCTGCGGCCGGGAAGCAGCTCCCACTGCATCTCGGCGGCGAGGGTGAGCCGCCTGCTACGCCGCGCGGTCTGGTACACGTCCGTGCCGTCGGTGACCGCGGCGATCTCGTGGGCGAGCGCGGTGGCGATCTCCGTCAACTCGTCGAGGGCGGCCGGCCGGGCCGGCGAGGGGGTCACCACCAGCACGCCGCGGCGTTCCCCGCGCATGGACACCGGGAGGTATCCGGTGCCGTCGGCGACGATCGGGGTCTGGTGGTCGAAGCAGCGCCAGGCGGGATGCCCCGGCGCGGTGACGGGCTCGTCCCCGACGAGCGGCAGCAGCGCCGCGAGCCGGTAGTCGACCTGGAGCAGTTCCACGCGGGCGATCCCGTAGTCCGCGGCCACGACGTCGGCGATCCGGTCCAGCAGCAGGTCGGCGGGCGCCTCGTTGAGGGCGCGCCGTGCCCGGTTGACCGGTTCGCTCATCATCGCTCCTTCGTCACGGGCCCAGGCTTGGGGATTCGGAGTAGTCTCGGCCCCACCATGGCGGAACTGCACGGTCCCTCCGGACCCGAGACGAGTATGGCGGTCGAGCTCGACGCGGTGGCCGATGCCCTGCTGACGGTCTGGGAGGCCGCGCGGGAGCGGACGACCAGCCGGGTCTCCGGCGCGCAGTTGCGCGCGATCATGCTGGTCGAGCAGCACGAGGGGATCAACCTCCGCCGCCTGGCCACCGGGCTCGACATGCTGCTCTCCTCCGCCAGCCGGCTCTGCGACCGCCTGGTCGCGGCGGGCATGCTGGAACGGGAGCCCGGCCGGTTCGACCGGCGGGAGATCTCGCTGCACCTCACCCCGGAGTCCCGCCGGCTCCTCGCCGAGCTGCGGGACGACCGGCGCCAGCAGCTCGCGGCGATCCTCGCCGACATGACCGCCGAGGGGCGGCAGGCCCTGCTGCGGGGCATGCGGGAGTTCGACGAGGCGGCGCGGCACCGGAACGCCTCCGTGCAGTCCGTCGAGGCGGCCGGCCCCTGGCCGGCGGTGCCGCGGGAGCGCCCGGTCGGCCTACCGGCACAGGAACGGCCGGGGAACGGGCCGCGGGTGGCCAGGACGGCCTGATCCGGCCGGAGTGGGCACGGGTTCCCGGGTCGACGGGGTCCGCCGAAGGATCGGGCGCGGCCGGCGGGCGTCCCGGCCGCGACGGTTCGGCCGGTCAGGGCGCTGCCGCCGCGACGGCCAGCATCGCGATGTCGTCCTGGCTCTGCCCGTCGAGCCACTCGTCGACGGCATCGAGGAGCCGGTCGACCAGCGCGGCCGGGGCCAGCCCGGCGGCCGAGGCCAGCGCCGCGCGCAGCCGTTCCTCGCCGAACATCTCCTGGCCGCCGGGGCCGCCGCGCGCCTCCACGACCCCGTCGGTGTACGCGAGCAGCAGCTCGCCGGGGCCGAGGCACAGCTCTGCCTCGGCGAACCGGGCGGCGGCCAGCGCACCCACCGGCATCCCGCCGACCGCGATCGGGGCGACCCCACCGTCGGCCCGGACCAGCAGCGGGGACGGGTGGCCGCCGCCGGCGATCCGGACGGTGCACCCGCCGCCGGGCGCGGCGTGCAGGGTGCCGAGCAGCAGGGTGGTGAACTGGCTGCGGCGGGCCGCGTCCGGGGAGTCGAAGAGCGCCTGGTTGAGCAGCCGCATCAACTCCAGCGGCCGTTGCTCGACCAGGCGCAGGGTCCGCAGGGACTGGCGGACCCGGCCGGTGAGGACGGCCGCGCCGACGCCCTTGCCGGCCACGTCCCCGAGGGCGAAGATCGCGCCGCGGGGGATGGGGAAGACGTCGTAGAAGTCGCCGCCGATGCGCAGCCGGTCCCCGGCCGCCCGGTACCCGCCGGCGAGGGTGGCGCCCGGCACGGCCGGCAGGTCGGGCGGGAGCAGGCTGTTCTGCAACACCCGGGCCAGGTGGACCTGTTCGCCGTAGAGTTCGGCGGCGCCGAGGGCCGCGCCCGCGCGGGCGGCGAACTCCCGGGCCAGCTCGATGTCACGCCGGGCGAAGCCGGCCCGCCCGACGCGACGGACCAGCACCAGGGCGCCGGTGGTGCGTCCGGCGCCCCGCATGGGGCTGACCAGCACGGTGCCGGGCCGGCCGAAGTCGGGCGGAAGCACGGTGGACAGGCCGGCCGTCTCCCCGTCCGGCCACGGGGCCGGGCCGGCCGCGTGCCCGGCCAGCGCCTCGGCCAGGCCGGGCAGGGAGCCGGTCAGCGACCAGGTCGCCAGCCCGGTCGCCGGGGCGGGCTCGACCCCGTCGTACCGGATCCAGTGCGGCTGGCCCTCCGCGGGCGAGGGCGGCAGGTGCACCACCATGGCCAGGTCGGCCAGGTAGGGGACGGGCAGGGTCGTGGCGGTCCGCAGCGTCTGCTCGCGCTGGAGGGACAGCCCGAGGCGGCTGCCGGCCTGGGCGAGGAACGTCGTCCGGGACCGCTCGACGCTCAGCGCCTCGGTGCGCGCGTGTTCCTCGGTGACGTCCCGCACGTACCAGGCGTGCCGCCCGTCGGCCAGGTCGCGTCGTACGCCCCGCAGCCGGCGACCGCCGTGTTCGGCGTCGAAGCTGTCCGCCCCCGCCGCCGCCGACCGGGCCATGGCCGGTATCGGACAGGTGCGCAGGTCCATGCCGGGCACGACCTCGGGGAGGAGGGCGGTCGCCATCGCGTTGACCAGGGTCACCAGCCCCGCCCGGTCGGTCGTCACGACCGCCTCGGTGAGCCCGTCGAGCACCTCCCGGGTCAGCCGGGAGTCGACCGGGCGCGCGGGGCCGGGGGAGAGGCCGGAGCGGATGCGGGCGGGCTCCCCGCCGTCGGCCGGGCGCGTGCCACCGCCCCCGGGAACGGTGGTCACCGCCGCTCGCCGGGCGCCCCGGTCAGTCGACCTGTGCGCATGCTGGTCGTGCTCTCCTCGGATGGGGGTGGTTGCCTCGGGACAAGCGTACCGAGGCGTGGCGACGCCACCTCGGGGGAATCCGGCTCAGGTCGCCCGGGCCAGCCAGCCCGCCGGGCGCGCCAGGATCCGGCGTACCACCGAACCGGCCCCGCCGACGGCCGCGGCGGCGGCGCCGAGGGACGCCGGGCGGACGGTGACCGGCGACCAGGCCGCGGTGAGCACCCGCCGGGAGATCTCGGTGAGCACCGGCGGGCGCAGCCACGGCGCCAGCGGGGCGTACCCGCCGCCGAGCACCACGGTGTCCAGGTCCAGCAGGTTCACCACGCCGGCGACGGCGACCCCCAGGGCGGTGCCGGCCTCGGCCAGGGCCCGCAGCGCGCCCGGGTCGCCGGCCCCGGCCAGCTCGGCCAGCCGGGTGGTCGCGGTGTCCGCCGGCAGGTCCGCGCCGGCGAGGCCGGCCGCGGCGAGGATCGCCTCCTGACCGGTGTACGTCTCCAGGCAGCCCCGCCCGCCGCACCGGCAGGGCGGGCCGTCGGGCCGGATCGGGAGGTGGCCGATCTCCCCGCTCCAGCCGCGCGAGCCCCGGAACAGGGCTCCGTCGAGCACGATCCCGGCGCCGATGCCGACCTCGCCGGAGATGTGCAGGAAGCTGGCCCGGCCCGCCGGCCCGGCGTGCAGCTCGCCCAGCGCGGCGAGGTTGGCCTCGTTGTCGACCACCAGCGGCGGTACGCCGTCGACGTGTGCGGTCAGCGGCGGCCCCTCGGCGAGCAGCGCGGGGACGGGCACGTCGCGCCAGCCGAGGTTCGGGGCGAGGCGGACCTGGCCGGCGTCGTCGACCAGGCCGGGCACCGCGAGGGCCGCGCCGGCCAGGGTGAGCCCCTCGCGGGCGGCGTCGGCACGGGCGCGGGCGGCCAGGTCGGCCAGCCGGGCGAGCGCCTCGGCGGGGGAGACGGGCCGCAGGTCGGCGCGGTGCACGGTGTGGTGGCGGACCCGGCCGGCGAGGTCGACCACGCAGGCGGCCAGGTAGTCGACGTTGACCTCCAGGCCGAGCCCGGCCGGACCGTCCGTGGCGAGCACCAGGCCCCGCGAGGGCCGTCCCGCGCCGGTCCGGGGCGTCGGCTCCGACTCGGCGACCAAGCGGCCGGCGAGCAGGTCCTCCACCACGGCCGAGACGGTGGCCCGGGTGAGGCCGGTGCCGGCGGCCAGCTCGGCCCGGGAGGGCGGGCGGTCGGCGGCGGCGATCCGGCCGAGCACCACGGCGAGGTTCCACTCGCGCAGGCTGCCCTGGCGTACGGGCCCGGGCGGGGCGTCGGGTCGGGTCACCCCTTGACACTGCCACAGGCCCGCCAAATAATTCAACCACTGAACAAATAGCGGACGACACCACCGGAGGTCTGCCATGGCACCCCGTCCCACTCCCGCCGACAAGTTCTCCTTCGGCCTCTGGACGGTGGGCTGGCAGGCCCGCGACCCGTTCGGCGACGCCACCCGCCCCGAGCTGGACCCGGTCGAGGCGGTGCACCGGCTCGCCGAGCTGGGGGCGTACGGGATCACGTTCCACGACGACGACCTGGTGCCCTTCGGCGCCGACGCCGCCGCCCGCGACCAGCACGTGGCCCGCTTCCGCAAGGCGCTCGACGAGACCGGCCTGGTGGTCCCGATGGTGACCACCAACCTCTTCACCCACCCCGTCTTCAAGGACGGCGGCTTCACCAGCAACGACCGCGACGTCCGGCGCTACGCCCTGCGCAAGGTGCTGCGCAACGTGGACCTCGCCGCGGAGCTGGGCGCCCGCACCTTCGTGATGTGGGGCGGCCGGGAGGGCGCCGAGTACGACCTCGCCAAGGACGTCCGGGCCGCGCTGGACCGCTACCGGGAGGCCGTCGACCTGCTCTGCCAGTACGTCGTCGACTCCGGCTACGACCTGCGCTTCGCCATCGAGCCCAAGCCGAACGAGCCGCGCGGCGACATCCTGCTGCCCACCGTCGGGCACGCCCTGGCCTTCATCTCCACCCTGGCCCGCCCCGAGCTGGTCGGGCTCAACCCGGAGGTGGGGCACGAGCAGATGGCCGGCCTGAACTTCGCCCACGGCATCGCCCAGGCGCTCTGGCAGGGCAAGCTGTTCCACATCGACCTCAACGGCCAGCGCGGCGTCAAGTACGACCAGGACCTCGTCTTCGGCCACGGCGACCTGCTGAACGCGTTCGCCCTGGTCGACCTCCTGGAGCACGGTGGCCCCGGCGGCGGGCCCGCCTACGACGGCCCCCGGCACTTCGACTACAAGCCCTCGCGCACCGAGGACATGACCGGCGTCTGGGCGTCGGCGGAGGCGAACATGCGCACGTACCTGCTGCTCAAGGAGCGGGCGGCGGCGTTCCGGGCGGACCCGGAGGTCGCCGAGGCGCTGGCCGCGAGCCGGGTCGCCGACCTGGGTACGCCGACGCTGGCGCCGGGCGAGGGCTACGCCGACCTGATCGCCGACCGGTCCGCGTTCGAGGAGTTCGACGTCGACACCGCCGCGGCGAAGGGCTTCGGCTTCGTCCGGCTCAACCAGCTCGCCGTCGAGCACCTGCTCGGCGCCCGCTGAGGCCGGCGATGGCGATCGTCGCGGGGGTCGACTCCTCGACCCAGTCCTGCAAGGTCGTCGTCCGGGACGCGGAGACCGGCGCCCTGCTCCGGCAGGGCCGGGCGCCGCACCCGGACGGCACCGAGGTCGACCCGGCGGCGTGGTGGTCCGCGCTGGGCGCGGCGGTCGACGCCGCCGGCGGGCTGGCCGACGTGGCGGCGGTCTCCGTCGCCGGCCAGCAGCACGGCATGGTGTGCCTCGACGAGGCGGGTGACGTGGTCCGGCCGGCGCTGCTGTGGAACGACACCCGTTCCGCCGGGGCCGCCGCCGAACTGGTCGAGGAGGCCGGCGGCGGGGAGGACGGCCGCCGCTTCTGGGCGGAGGCGGTGGGCAGCGTGCCGGTCGCCAGCTTCACCGTCACCAAGCTGCGCTGGCTGGCCCGGCACGAGCCGGAGCGCGCGGCCCGGGTGGCGGCGGTCTGCCTGCCGCACGACTGGCTGACCTGGCGGCTGGCGGGCGCGCCGGGCCTGCCGGCGCTGCGCACCGACCGGGGCGACGCCAGCGGCACCGGCTACTGGTCCCCGGCCACCGGCGACTACCGCCTCGACCTGCTGGAGCGGGCGTTCGGCCGGCGGCCGCACGTGCCGACCGTGCTCGGCCCGGCGGAGCCGGCCGGCGCCGTACGCCCCGACGCCTTCCGGGTCGGCCCGGGGCTGCCCCACGGCGACCCCCTGGCCAACGGCGACCGGTTGCACGACGGGGCGGTGCTCGGCCCGGGCACCGGGGACAACGCCGCCGCCGCGCTCGGCGTCGGCGCTGGCCCGGGCGACGTGGTCGTCTCGATCGGCACCTCCGGCACCGTGTTCAGCGTCGCCGACGCCCCGGCCGCCGACCCGGGCGGCGCGGTCGCCGGCTTCGCCGACGCCACCGGCCGCTTCCTGCCCCTGGTCTGCACGCTCAACGCCGCGCGGGTGCTCGACGCCGCGGCGGCGATGCTCCGGGTCGACCTGGACGAGCTGGCCCGGCTGGCGCTCACCGCCCCCGCTGGCGCGGACGGGCTGGTCATGGTGCCCTACCTGGAGGGCGAGCGGACGCCCGACCGGCCGCTGGCGTCCGGGGCCGTGCACGGGCTGACCCTGCGCACCTCGACGGCCGCCCACCTGGCACGCGCCGCCGTCGAGGGACTGCTCTGTGCCCTCGCCGACGGGCTCGACGCGCTCACCGCCCAGGGCGCCGCCGTGCGCCGGGTGATCCTGGTCGGCGGGGGCGCCCGCTCGGCGGCGGTGCGCCGCATCGCGCCGCAGGTGCTCGGGGTGCCGGTGGTCGTCCCGCCGCCCGGCGAGTACGTCGCCGACGGCGCCGCCCGCCAGGCCGCCTGGGTCGCCCTGGGCGGCGCGGCGCCCCCCACGTGGTCCGTCCAGGGCACCGAGGAGTACGCCGCCGCCCCCGTCCCCGCCATCCGGCAGCGGTACGCCGCCGCCCGCGAGCACTTCCTCGATCGGGTCGACGCCGTGGCGGGCTAAAGGACTGTACGGGCGCGCCCCGGCTCGCGATCATCGACGGATGCGAACCACCCCCGAAGCGGACGAGGCACCTGGCATCGGCATTCCCTCGATGCTCCAGTACGACGACGCGGACACCCCCTGCGACGTCATCGACGCGCTGGTCCTGGCGGACTTCGTCACCGGCCGCCACCCGTGGTCGCACACCGTCCGGCTCTCCCGGGTGCGCCCCGACGCGCCGCTGACCGCCCCGGACGGGCGACTGCTCCGCACGTCGGTGGAGAACCGCCAGCTGTCCCGCCTGCTGGCCGGCGACGGCTGGACGGCCAGGGTGGTCACCTGGAAGGGGCGCGGCGCGGAGGTGACGGTCACGGCGGTCTCGGAGGAGGTGGGCCGGCAGGCCCTGGACCGGATCGTCGACGGCGCCGTCGAACCGGAGGATCCGGGCGCCGGCCGGATCGGCTTCTGGCACCAGAACCCGCGCCGGGGCAGCCAGCGCGACGTACGCTCCATCGCCGCGCCGGAGTGGGCGGCGATCCGGCCGAACTACGCCGCTGCGGCACGTGACGCGCTCGACGAGCTGATGGCGACCACCCCGGAGCGCCTCTCCGGCCGGCTGGTGCTGCTGCACGGGGCGCCCGGGACGGGAAAGACCACCGCGCTGCGCGCCCTCGCCCGCCAGTGGCGCGACTGGTGCCAGGTCGACGCCGTGCTCGACCCGGACGTGCTCTTCGCGGACACGGCGTACCTGTCCGAGGTGGCGGTCGGGGACGAGGACGGTGAGCCGGGGACGGGCCGCCGGTGGCGGCTGCTCATCCTGGAGGACTGCGACGAGCTGATCCGGGGCGAGGCGAAGCAGGCCGCCGGGCAGGCCCTGTCCCGGCTGCTCAACCTCACCGACGGGCTGCTCGGGCAGGGGCGCGACGTGCTCGTCGCGATCACCACGAACGAGGACCTGTCCCGGCTGCACCCGGCGGTGGTCCGCCCGGGTCGCTGCCTGGCCCGGATCGAGGTGGGCCCGCTGTCGTACGAGGAGGCGACCGGGTGGCTGGGCACGGCGGCGGGGGTGCCGCCCCAGGGCGCGACCCTCGCCGAGCTGTACGCGCTGCGGGCAGGCACGCCGGCCGCGTCCGCCGCCCCGCCCGCGATCGGCGGCTATCTCTGAGCGCCCGGCGCGCCCGCGCGTCGTCACCCGCTCGTGACCTGATCCTGGTTGGCTGCCGCACATGACCTTGACCAGGGGCGGGCCGGCGCGGGCCCGGGGCGGGACGCCCACGCACCGGTTCTACAGCGTCGTGGTCTTCGTGCTGCTCGCCTCGCTGGACAACGTGGCGATCGGTCTGGTGCCCCCGCTGTACGGGCCCATCTCCGCCGCCTTCGACGTGCCGCAGCGGCTGCTCGGCCTGGTCACCGCCGCGAGCTTCCTGGCCAGCGCGGTGGCCGCGGTGGGCTGGGCGTACGTGGGCGACCGCGCGAACCGCAAGCCGCTGCTGATGGTCGGCACCCTCATCTGGGCGCTGGGCACGGGCGGCAGCGCGGTCGCGGCGAACTATCCCGCCTTCCTGGCGGCGCAGATCCTGGCGGCGGTCGGGCTGGGCGCGGTCGGGTCGGTCGGCTTCTCGGTCGTCACCGACCTGATCTCGCCCCGCCGTCGGGGGCTGGTGATGAGCTTCTGGGGGCTGTCCCAGGGCGTCGGCACGCTCGCCGGCACGCTGGTCGGCGGGCTGCTGGGGGCCGCCGACTGGCGACGCCCGTTCCTGCTGCTGACCGTGGTCGGCGTCGCGGCGACCGTCGCCTACCTGTTCACCTACGACATCCGGCGCGGGCAGAGCGAGCCGGAGTTGGCCGACGCGCTCGCCACCGGCGCCGAGTACGACTACCGGATCAGCCGGGCGGACCTGCCGAGGATCCTGGGCCGGCGGACGAACCGCTGGCTGATCCTCCAGGGCCTCACCGCCCAGGCGGCCTTCGGGTCGCTGGTCTGGCTGCCGGTGCTCTTCGCCCAGCGGGCCGAGGACCAGGGCTACACCGCCGCCACCGCCGTGGTCGTGGGCAGCGTCTTCGCCACCCTGTTCCAGCTCGGCGGGGTGCTCTCCATCGTGGGCGGGCTGGTCGGCGACGCGCTGCAACGGCGTACGCCCCGGGGCCGGGCCCTGGTCGCGGCGGTCGGCATCCTCGCGGCGCTGCCGTTCTACCTGGTGCTCTTCTTCGTGCCGGTACGCATCGACGTGCCGGACGGCGCCGGCGCCGGCGCTGTGGTGCGGGCGGTGCTGACCAGCGTGTTCACCGAGCCGACGGTCGGGCTGAGCCTGCTCACCGCCGTCGTGGCGCTGGCGCTCACCTCGGCGAACTCGCCGAACTGGTTCGCCCTGATCGCCGACGTCAACCCGCCCGAGCACCGGGGCACCGTCTACAGCCTCGGCAACCTCGTCAACGGCGTCGGCCGGGCGGCCGGAAACGGGCTGGTGGGGGTGGCCTTCCACGGCCTGCGGGCGGCCTTCCCGCCGCCGCTGAACTTCGCCGTCGGGCTGGCGGTCTTCCAGCTCTTCTTCATCCCGACGGGCGTCATGTACTGGCTGGCCTCGCGGACCTCGCCGGGCGACATCGACGACGTCCGGGACCTGCTGCACGACCGCGCCGAACGGCTGTGAGCAGGGGCACCTTCCTGACGCACTGCGTGGGGAAGGTGCCCCAAACTCACCCGTCAGGCCGGGCGGACCCAGACCGTCACGTCGGTGGGCACGGCACCGTCGGCGTCCAGCGGGGCGCTGGCGTGCACCAGCTCGGACCCGGTGGGCAGCGGCACGGCGGCGTCGCCGAAGTTGGTCAGCACGGTCAGCCCCCCGTTGCGGAACGAGAGCACCTCGTCGCCGGAGGCGAGCCACTCCAGTGGGCCCTCGCCGAGCCGGTGCTCGCGGCGCAGCCGCAGCGCCGTCCGGTACAGCTCGTACGTCGAGCCGGGCGTGTCCCGCTGCCGGTCCAGGGCGTACTCCGCCCAGAGCGACGGCTGCGGCAGCCAGCTCGCGTCGGTCGGCCCGAAGCCGTACGAGGGGGCGTCAGCCTCCCACGGGATCGGCACCCGGCAGCCGTCCCGACCCCGCTCGGTGTGTCCGCTGCGCGCCCAGGTCGGGTCCTGCCGGGCCTCGTCGGGCATCGTGGTGTGCTCCGGCAGGCCCAGTTCCTCGCCCTGGTAGAGGTAGGCCGAGCCGGGCAGGGCGAGCATCAGCAGGGTGGCCGCCCGGGCCCGGCGCAGGCCGAGCGCGGCGTCCGGCTGCGGGTCGCCGATGCCGATGCCGTTGGGCCGTTTGCCGCCGATCGGCAGCCCCAGCCGGGAGGCGTGCCGGACCACGTCGTGGTTGGACAGCACCCAGGTGGTCGGGGCGCCGACGACGTCGGTGGCCTCCAGCGAGCGGGTGATCACCGCGTACTGGGCCGGCGCGGTCCACGCGGCCAGCAGGTACTCGAAGTTGAACGCCTGGTGCATCTCGTCCGGGCGGACGTAGCGGGCCAGTCGCTCGGCCGGCTCGACCCACGCCTCGGCGACCAGGATCCGCTCGTCCGGGTAGCCGTCCAGCACGCGCCGCCAGTCCCGGTAGATCTCGTGCACGCCCTCCTGGTCCCACATCGGCGGGCGCGGCTTGTCGATCTCCTGACCGGAGAGGATCTCCTGCGGCTCCTGCCAGTCGGCCAGGTCGGCCTGCTTGATCAGGCCGTGCGCCACGTCGACGCGGAAGCCGTCGACGCCGCGGTCCAGCCAGAACCGGAGCACCTCCAGGAACTCCTCCCGGACCTCCGGGTTGTCCCAGTTGAGGTCGGGCTGGCCCGAGTCGAACAGGTGCAGGTACCACTGGTCGGGGCGGCCGTCGGCCCCGGTGACGCGGGTCCAGGCCGGTCCGCCGAAGACGCTCTGCCAGTCGTTCGGGGGCTGCGCGCCGTCCGGCCCCCGACCGTCGCGGAAGACGTAGCGCTCGCGCTCCGGGCTGCCGGGGGCGGCGGCGAGCGCCGCGGCGAACCACTGGTGCGCCGACGACGTGTGGTTGGGCACCAGGTCGACGATGACCCGCAGCCCGCGCGAGTGCGCCCCGGCGATCAGCCGGTCGGCGTCGGCGAGGGTGCCGAAGAGCGGGTCCACGTCCCGGTAGTCGGCCACGTCGTACCCGGCGTCGGCCTGCGGCGACGGGTAGAACGGCGACAGCCAGAGCGCGTCCACGCCCAGTTCCACGAGGTGGTCCAGGCGGGCGGTGATGCCGGGCAGGTCACCGATCCCGTCGCCGTCGGAGTCGGCGAAGGAGCGCGGGTAGACCTGGTAGATGGTGGCCCTGGTCCACCAACCGGTGGCCGGGCCGGCGGGCGTGTCCTGGTGCGTCGGGTTGCTGTTCAGGGCCTTCTCCCGTGTGTCGAGCCGGTCGGTCGGATGCTGCCGGGCGTCGCCGGTTCCCGTTAGTGTGCCCGGGGTGGTGCGGTCGATTCACGCACGATCAGCCGAGTGGGCAGGATCACCGGCGATCCCGGCGTGTCGAGATAGGGGGTGCTCCCCGGCGGCAGGGCCCGACCGTGCAGCGGGTCGAGCAGGATCCGCGTGGCGAGTCGGCCCTGCTCCGCCGCCGGCTGCGCGATCGTGCTCAGCCCGAGGACGCTGGCCAGGTCGTGGTCGTCGACGCCGATCACGCTGACGTCCTGCGGCACCCGCAGGCCGGCGTCGCGCAGCGCGGTCATCGCCCCCATCGCCATCTCGTCGCAGGCCGCGAAGATGGCCGTCGGCGGGTCGCCGCGCCGGAGCAGCTCCTCGGTGGCCCGCGTACCGCCGCTGATCGTGAACTGCGACTCGACGTCCAGGCTGGGGTCCGGCTCGATCCCGGCCTCGCACAGCGCCTCCCGGTAGCCGCGCCGCCGGTCGAGGTGGGTGGTGTAGGCCAGTTCGTCGTCCGGGTCGCCGGTGATGTGGGCGATCCGGCGGTGACCCAGGTCGAGCAGGTGCCGGGTGGCGGTCCGCGCGACACCCACGTCGTCGATGCGTACGCAGGGCCAGCCGGGCACCACCGTGCCGGAGCTGAGGGTCACCCCGGGAAGCTTCAGCCTGCCCAGGGCGGTCAGGTCGGTGGGCCGCAACGGCGTGGCGACCAGCATGATCGCGTCCACGCGCTTGTGCAGGTCGGCGGTGCGCAGCACCCGGGCACGCACCTGCTCGCGCCCGCCGAGGTTGTAGAGCAGCAGGTCGTAGCCCGCCCGCTGGAGGATGTCCTCGACCGCCTCGACCACGGTGCCGAAGAACCACCGGGTGATGCGGGGGACGACGACGGCGACTGTGCCGGTGCGCCCGCCGGCCAGCCGCGAGGCGCTCGGCGAGACGGCGTACTGCAACTGCTCGGCCGCCGCGAGCACCCGGCGCCGGGTCGCGGCCGAGACCGTCGGCAGCCCTCGCAGCGCCCGGGACACGGTGGCGGTGGATACCCCGGCCAGGCGTGCGACATCATCGATCCTCGTCACGCTACCCCCCGCTCCGCGCAGCTCCGCCGCCGCCGGTGAACCGGCGGCGGCGGAGACGCCTCAGCCCTTGACGCTGCCGGCGAGCAGGCCGCGCACGAAGAAGCGCTGGAGGGACAGGAAGACGATCAGCGGTACGACGATCGAGATGAACGCACCGGCGGTGAGCCGCTGCCACTCGTTGCCCCGGGTGCCGGCCATCTCGGCCAGCCGGACGGTGAGCGGGGCGGTCTCGTCGCTGCCACCCGCGAAGATCAGCGCGACCAGCAGGTCGTTCCAGACCCAGAGGAACTGGAAGATGCCGAACGCGGCCAGCGCCGGGGTGATCAGCGGGAGCACGATGCTGCGGAAGATCTTCGGGTGGGTGGCCCCGTCGACGCGGGCCGACTCCATCAATTCTCCGGGCAGCTGCGAGATGAAGTTGTGCAGCAGGAAGACGGCGAACGGCAGCGCGAAGCAGGTGTGCGCGAACCACACCTGCGCGAACTTCTGTTCGTCGACCAAATCCCAGGCCGGCATGACGGTGACCCCGGCGACGGTGACGCCGGTGGAGAAGAACTTCAGCAGCGGCACCAGGGCCATCTGCAGCGGCACGATCTGCAACGCGAAGATCGCGATGTACATCCAGTCCCGGCCGCGGAAATTGATCCAGGCCAGCGCGTACGCGGCCAGGGCCGCGAAGGCGAGCGGGAAGAGCACCGACGGGATGGTGATCGCCAGCGAGTTGATGAAGTAGCTGGCGAGTTGCCCGGACGACGAGGAGCGCCCGAACAGCACCTCCTGGTAGTTCTCCAGGGTGAACGACGGGTTGGTGAAGAAGGTCCACCACCCCGTGCTCTTGATCTCGCCCTCCGGCCGGAACGAGGAGATGAACAGGCCGAAGGTGGGGATGGTCCAGAGCACCGCGATGGCGATCGAGACGAGGGTCGCGGTACGGCTGTTCAGCCGCTTGCGAACCCGTCCGGCGGTGCTGGTGCCGTGGCCGGCGGTCTTCTGGGTGCCGGCGGCGACGGTGGGCGTTGCGGTGGTCATCTCAGCCCTCCCGCTGCTGACGGAGGTTGCGGATCTGGTAGATCACGATCGGGATCACCAGGATGAACAGGAAGACCGCCAGCGCCGAGCCCTGCCCGTTCTCGCCGTACCGGAACGCCTGGTTGTACATCTCGTTGGCGATGACGCTGGTCTCGTAGTTGCCGTTCGTGGACGTCCGGACGATGTCGAAGACCTTGAGGGTGGCGATCGACAGCGTCACCACGACCACGATCAGCGCCGGGCGGATGCTGGGCATGGTGATCTGCCAGAACATCTGCCACGGGGTGACCCCGTCGAGGCGGGCCGCCTCCACGATGTCGGCGGGGATCGCCTTGATCGCGGCCGAGAGCACCACCATGGCGAAGCCGGCCTGGATCCAGACCATGATCACGATCAGCAGCAGCGTGTTCAGCGGTGAGTCCAGCAGCCACTGCTTCGGCTCGCCGCCGAGGCTGACCACGATCTGGTTGAGCAGGCCGATCTGGTCCTGCCCGTCACCCCGGTACGCGTAGACGAACTTCCAGATGATGCTCGCGCCGACGAAGGAGATCGCCATCGGCAGGAAGATCAGCGACTTGGCCACGGCCTCGAACCGGGCCTTGTCCACCATCACGGCGTAGAGCAGCCCGAACGAGGTGGCGACCAGCGGGACGAGGAGCACCCACACCAGGGTGTTGATCAACACCCGGACGATCGAGTCCTCGGAGAACATCCAGCCGTAGTTGCGCAGCCCGACCCACTCGTTGCTGTTGCCGTCCATGAACGACAGCATCGTGGTGCGGATGGCCGGAACCACCAGCCCGACGGTGAGCAGCAGCAGCGTCGGCAGCAGGAAGAAGAGCGCGAACGTGCCCTCCCGCGGCTTGCGCCGACGGGGGAGCGGGGCGCCGCTCGCTGCGGCGGCGATGATCTGCTCCTCCCTGCGCCGGGCGAACCAGGACGGCACCACGTCGAGGAGCAGGAGCAGGCCACCCACGACCAGGACGAAGGCGAACAGCCCCCACCCCAGCATGATGAACTTGTCCTTCTCCTCGATGAAGTCGAACTCCATCGACCCTCCTTCAAGGGTTCGGTGACGAACCGGGGGGACCGGCCCGCGCCAGCGGACCGGTCCCCCCGGTCAGATCACTTCCAGCTGCTCTCGATGCCCTGGAGCACGGTGGCGGTGTCCTTGCCGTTGATCCACTGGACCATGCCCTTCCAGAACGTCCCGGAGCCGACGGCCGCCGGCATCAGGTCCGAGCCGTCGAAGCGGAAGACGGTGGACTTGTCCTGGAGGATCTGGACGGAGAGCTTGTCGATGGGGTTGGCGACGTTGGCCAGGTCGAGCTTGTTGTTCGCCGACACCCAGTCGCCGATCTTGGCGCGGCTGTTGGTGTACTCGCCCGACGCGAGGTAGGTCTGCACGGCCTGGACCTCGGGACGGTCGGCGAAGGCCGCGACGAACTCGCCGCCACCCAGCACCGGCTTGCCCTTGCTGGCGTCGATCGCCGGGAAGTAGAACGCGAAGACGTCGCCGTCCTCGGCCACCTTGGTGCCCTTCGGCCACTGGTTGGCGTAGAAGGACGCCTGACGGTGCAGCGCGCACTTGCCGGTGGTGATCGGCACGCCGGCCTCCTGGAAGGAGGTGGTGGCGATGCTCTTCACGCCGCCGAAGCCGCCGTTGACGTACTTCTCGTTCTTGAGGATGGTGCCGGCCTTGTCGAGGGCCTCGGCGACCTTCGGGTCGTTGAACGGGATGCCGTGGGTGGTCCACTGGTCGTAGACCTCGGGGGTCTGCGTCCGCAGCATCAGGTCTTCGATCCAGTCCGTGGCCGGCCAGCCGGTGGCCTCACCGGACTCGATGCCGGCGCACCACGGCTTGGTGCCGGCGGCCGCGATCTGGTCGCTGAGCTTGATCAGCTCGTCCCAGCTGGTCGGGACCGTCCAGCCCTTCTCCTTGAAGGTCTTCGGCGAGTACCAGACGAAGGACTTCACGTTGGAGCCGAGCGGGGCGCCGTAGAACTGGCCGTTGACGGTGCTGTACTTCAGCCAGTCGGCCGGGTAGTTCTCCTCGGCCATCTTCTTGGTGTCAGCGCCGACGGGCTTGAGCTTGCCCGAGTCGACGAAGCGCTTGAGCAGACCCGGCTGCGGGATGAACGCGAGGTCGGGGGCGTTGCCACCGTCGACCCGGACGTTGAGCTGGGCCTCGAACTCGCCGCTGCCCTCGTGGTCGATCTTGATGCCGGTGCAGTCCTCGAACTGCTTCCAGGACTCCGCGAGGCGGTCGGCCTCGATGTCCCGGATCGACGAGTAGATCGTGACCTTCTTGCCGTCGTTGTCGCCGTACTTCTCGTATGCGGCACACTCCGCGGAGCCCGCGGTCTCACTCTTCTTGTCGCTGCCGGTGCCGCAGGCGGTGGCGCTCAGCGCCAGCCCCAGCGCGCCGGCGATCGCGAGAGCCTGGCGTGATCTGGCAAACGCCATGCTGTTCTCCTTCCTTGCCGGCGCGTCAGGGATCGAACCCGCGCCGGTCCGATGGGCGTCACCACATGTAAGCGCTTGCATCTGGGCTGGTCCACCCCTATCCGGACACGAGCGAGTAACAATCCGGAAACCCGTAAACCCCCTGCTGGGCGCGCTCCCACACGGGAATTCGACCCCTTTCCATTGATGTCATTTTCTGTCACTCTGGAGGCCGGCAATCGAAGGATTTCGACATAGGAGGTATTGGATGGGCAAGCGGTGGTTGGGCCTGCTGGCGGCCGGTCTGCTGGCTGTGGGGGCGCTGGTCGTCCCGGCGGCCCCGGCGATGGCCGCCCCCACGTTCAAGGTCCCGTTCCCGTGCGGGCAGTCCTGGTCCGGTCAGACCCGGACCAACCACAGCCCGGCGTACTCGGTGGACTTCAACCGCACTGACGACCTGGGCGACCCGGTGGTGGCGAGCGCGCCGGGCACCGTCGACCGGGTCACGGATCTCGGCGGCACCAGTTACGGAAAGTACGTGCGGATCAGCCACGCGGGCGGCTACCACACCTACTACGCCCACCTCAACGGCTTCAACGTCTCCGTGGGCCAGAGCGTCGGCTACGGCAAGGTGATCGGCTGGGTCGGCAGCACCGGCGGCTCGACCGGCCCGCACCTGCACTACGAGCAGCGGCTCAACGGCGCCGACATCCAGGTGCGGTTCAACGGCGCGCTCGCCCTCTACTGGGGCACCAAGAACTACTCCAGTGACAACGGCTGCGGCGGCAGCTCCGGTTCCGGCACGGTCAACACCACCAGCGGGATCGCGCTGACCGTGCGGTCCGGCCCCGGCACCGGCTACGCCGCCGTCGGCACGGTCGCCGATGGCGCCCAGGTGACCATCCAGTGCCAGACCAGCGGCACCAGCGTCACCGGCACCTACGGCACCAGCACGATCTGGGACCGGATCGGCTCCGGCCGCTTCATCTCCGACGCGTACGTCTACACCGGCTCCGACGGCTACATCCCCGGCGTACCGCGCTGCTGAACGGGTGACGGGGCCCCGGCTGCACGCCGGGGCCCCGTTCCGTCGTCGTGCCCTCCGTCGCCCGGCTCAGCCGGTTCAGCCGCCAGATGGCGCTCAGCCGTTCAGGCGCCAGATGGCGCTCAGCCGTTCAGGCGCCAGATGGCGAAGTTGAGGGCGGCCGCGAAGGTGACCCACGCCCAGTAGGGCAGCATCAGCAGGGTCGCCGGGC
The DNA here is from genome assembly GCF_049847285.1 of Micromonospora sp. DT62. Lineage (NCBI taxonomy): Bacteria > Bacillati > Actinomycetota > Actinomycetes > Micromonosporales > Micromonosporaceae > Micromonospora > Micromonospora sp. DT62. Next base: position 160,156 of record NZ_JBNCOB010000002.1, on the reverse strand, counting down.
GGGACACCTTGCGGAAGAGCGCGACCGTCACGCCGATCGCCACCCACATCAGCAGGATCTCGGCGAACGCCAGCCCGTAGCGGCCGGCGCCGAAGAAGAGCGGCGTCCAGACGGCGTTGAGCACCAGCTGGGCGATCCACGCCCAGAGGGCCGGGCCGAAGCCGACCCGCCGCCAGACCAGCCAGCCGGCCACCGCGATCATCGCGTAGAGAAGGCTCCAGACCGGTCCGAAGAGCCAGGACGGGGGAGCCCAGGCGGGCTGTTCGAGGCTCGCGTACTCGGCCGAGGTGCCCTGCACACCGAGCCCGCCGATCGCCGCGGCGACGAACACCGCCGCCCCGAAGCCGAGCAGTGCCCACCACTGCCGGGCGCCGCCGGTCCGTTCAGCGCTCCTGGACATCTCCATGGTGGGGATATGTCCGCTGAAGGTGGACGGTAAACCCGCGGTCACCCTCCGGCCGGCACGACACCGGGGTCGTCATGCCCGGATGCTCCTGTCGGGAGGACGGAGTTCCGGTCACGACGACCCCGGTGGGTCCTGAGCGGCGGCCTGTAGCCGCCTCGTCAATTGAAGATGCTCACACCACCCGGCCCGACGAGCAGGCCGACCACGATGAGGACGACGCCCCACAGGATCTGCCGCCGGAACAGCGCGAGGATGCCGGCGACCACGAGTACGACTGCGAGAATCCAGAGAATCAGCTCCATGTTTGCTGAATACCCGACCCGCCGACGCCGGAAACCTGTGCGTGATCGAGGTGGTCGCCCAGGTGGAAGACGCTGTACGCCTGCTTGATCACGGGGTGGGCGACGTTGCGGACGCGTACCCCGCCGGGCGTGGTGCCCCGCTCGGAGCCGGCGTGCGCGTGCCCGTGCAGGGCCAGCGCGGTCGGCGCCGAGTCGATCGCCTGCCCGAGCTGGTACGAGCCCAGGAACGGGTAGATCTCCAGCGGCTCACCGGCGAGCGTGTCGGGCACCGGCGCGTAGTGGGTCAGCGCCACCAGCACGTCGCACTCCAGTCCCCGCAGGGCGGCGGACAGGGCGTCCGCGCTCTGGGTGGTGGTCCGGACGAACGCCTTCATCTCCGGCTCGCCGAAGTCGCTGGCGCAGCGGCCGGCGAACCCCCCGCCGAACCCCTTCACCCCGGCCACACCCAGCCGGCCACCGGCGCAGTCCAACACGACGCCGTCGCCCTCCAGCACGGTGATCCCGGCGTCCTCGAGCACCTTGACCACCTGCGGCACCTGGTCGCACTGGTGGTCGTGATTGCCCAGCACGGTCACCACCGGCACGCCCAACCCGCCGAACTCGGTGGCCACGCACCGGGCCTCCGACTCCGTCCCGTGCCGGGTCAGGTCGCCGGCGAGCAACAGCACGTCGGCGTGCTCGGGCAGCTCGTCCAGTGCCGGCCGGAACCGGCCGACCACGTCCTCGTCCAGATGCACGTCGCCCACGGCGGCGATCCGGATCACCATGGAACCTCCTCAGGGCAGTTGCTCGATCTCCGTGGGCGCCTGCGCGCGGATCACCCCGATGTCGCTGGTGACCGGCACGTCGGGGAAGCGCTCGGCCACCCGGCGCAGGATCTCCTCCCGCCGGTGCGGGCTCTCGACCTCGCCGTAGAGCACGAGGCCGCGCTCCCGGCGGACCACGGTGATCCCCTGCTCGGCCACGTCCGGGTCCTCGGCGAGCAGCCGGTGGATCTCCGCCTCGACGTACTCGTCGGGCGGTCCGGTGGCGACGTCGCGGTGCTCGGTCACGGTGTCCCCTCTCCCTCGCCGGTGCCGGAGTGCGGCACCACTTCCAGCCGGTCCAGCAGCACCAGGAACGCCTCCGCGTACGGGGAGTGCTGCGTCTCCTTGCGTACCCGTTCCCAGTCGATCTGCTCCCGCAGGGAACGGGCCAGCGGCAGGCCCCGGGCGAAGTCGCAGTAGTGCTGCGAGAAGCTCAGCAGCTTGTGCACCATGAGTTGGCTGGCCGAGAGCACGGGCATGTGGATCGCGTCGACCGGCCGCACGACCGTGTCGGCGAACGTCTCCTCCGTCACCGGCGTCTCGATCGGCCGGTGGATCAGGTCCACCATGCGACCGTCGTCGAACACCTTGACCAGCCAGTCCTCGGGCGGTCGCTCGGCGGTGAAGCCCGCCGCGACCAGCGCCTCGAGGGACCGTTCCACGTCGACCTCCCGGATCAGGAAGTCGACGTCGTGGTCGCTGGAGTGACCGCCGTGGGCGTACACCGCGAAGCTGCCCCCGAGCGCGAAGGGAATCTCTTCCTGCTTGAGCACGGCGGCGACCTTCTTCAACGTGTGCACCAGGCTCTCGTCCCCGCGCTCTGCCATTGGCGTCTCCCGTCGATGGTGGTGGGCGGCTGATCCAACTCCGGTACCCGGCATCCCGGCGGGCCACACCTGGCAGGTGGCACGGTCGGGGTCAACCGGGAGGACACGGCACAAATCTCCGGGTACGCGAGCGTGGGTCGGATAGCCTGTGCAGAGTGTCCAGATCACCGGGGGCGCGGCGCGGCAGGGCCCGATTGCGCGCCGTCGCCCTGATCGGCATCGACGGCTCGGGCAAGACCACCCAGGCGCACCGGCTCGCCGACGCGCTCACCGCGGCGGGCCGCCCCGCCACCTACCACCGCAACGCCGGCGGGCGGCGCTGGCTGGGCCGCCTCGCGCACCGCCTCGGCCGCCCGGACGCACAGCGGCTCGTCGGGCGCAGCGGCATGCTGGCGGTGGAGTCCGTGCTCCGCTGGCTGGCGATCGCCCTCGCCCTGCTCAGCTGCCTGGCCACCGGCCGGGTCGCGGTGATGGACCGCTACTCCGCCTGCCAGTACGCGAGCATCCGGGCGCACGGGGGCCAGCGCTGGGAGCGGCTGGCCCGCGCCGGCTACCGGATGTTCCCGCGACCGCAGCTGACCTTCCTGCTGACCGTCGATCCCGCTGAGGCGTACCGGCGGATCGAGCAGCGCGGCACCGACCACGAGAGCATGCGCTACCTGACCGCCGCCGACACCGCGTACCGGACCCTGCCGGAGTTTCCGACCTTCGTCGTGGTGGACGCCGGGCGCCCGCCGGAGGAGGTCTCCCGGCAGATCCAGGCCCACCTGGCGGGCTGGCTGGCGTCGTCCGCCGACGGTCGCGACGGCCGGTCGCCCGACGGTCGGGACGGGCGATCCGCCGTCGTGCCCGGGCCGTCGGGCGCGGAGCCGGTCGCGATCGGCCGGCTGAGCGCCTGAGCCGACGGCCCGGGCCGGCTGCCCGGGGTCCGGCCGGGTGACGGGGCGCCGCGGGAAGCGGCGGGATGGCATCGTCTGTACGGGGCCGAGTGCGGGCCGACGGCGCCGTATGGCCTCTCCACGCAGGTCCGGCGGGGGAGGCGACGTCCTCCGTGGAATGGCACGCTGGGCGGTACGGATGGCACGCTGGGCGAAGCGGCATGTCCGGGCGGGCGGTACTTTCCTCAATACGCGCAGTCATGGTTGACGCTCACGCCTCGTGAAAGTAAGTTTCATCCGTGGCGAAGAGTCCGAAGATTTCTGCGAGTCACGAGCCGGGTGGGCTTATCGTCCACATCAGCGGCCTGCTCCCGTCGTTGTCGCCGGCCGAGCAGCGGGTCGCCCGGCTGGTGGTCGCCGACCCGGCCGCCGCCTCGCGTCGGACCATCACCGACCTCGCCACCGTCGCCGAGACATCCGAGGCGACCGTCATCCGCTTCTGCCGATCGGTCGGCATGGACGGCTACCCGCAGCTGCGGATCCGGCTCGCCGCCGAGGCCGCCCGCCGGATCGAGCCGCCCGACGCGCGGGTCGTCGGCGGCGACATCCCGCCCGGGGCCGACCTCGCCCAGATCATCGCGACCATCGCCTTCAACGACGCGCGGGCCGTCGAGGAGACGGCCGAGCAGCTCGACCCGGCGATCTGCGAGCAGGTCGTCGACGCCATCGCGGGCGCCGGAAGGATCGACGTCTACGGGGCGGGCGCCAGCGGCTTCGTCGCCTCGGACTTCCAGCAGAAGCTGCACCGCATCGGCCGCACCGCCTTCTACTTCCCGGACGTGCACACGGCGCTGACGTCGGCTGCGCTGCTCGGGCGGGGCGACGTCGCGGTCGGCATCTCGCACACCGGCACCACCTCCGACGTGATCGAGGTGCTGGAACAGGCGCGGGCCCGGGGGGCGGCCACGGTGGCCCTCACCAACTTCCCCCGGTCGCCGATCACCGAGGTGGCCGACTTCGTGCTCACCACGGCCGCCCGCGAGACCACCTACCGCTCGGGCGCGATGGCGAGCCGGCTGGCCCAGCTCACCGTCGTCGACTGCCTCTTCGTCGGGGTGGCCGCGCGCAACCGGTCCCGGGCCAGGAAGGCCCTCGAAGCGACAGCCGAGGCGGTCCGGTCGCACCGGGTCGGCCCGGGACGGAGGCGGGCATGACGGCGGGCGCGGTGGAACCCCACGAGGTGACGGCCCCGGTGACGGCCCGGCCGGTGATCCGGGTCGGCGCGCCGACGGAGCGGCGCAACCCGCTCAGCGCGGACCTCGACCTCATGTCGACCCGGGACGTGCTCACGGTCATCAACGAGGCGGACCGGCGGGTGCCCGGCGCCGTCGCGGCCGTCCTCGACGAGATCGCCGCGACGGTGGACCTAGCGGTGACCGCCCTGCGCGGCGGGCACCGGGTGCACTACTTCGGCGCCGGCACCTCCGGCCGGCTCGGCGTGCTCGACGCCGCCGAGCTGGCGCCCACCTTCAACTCGCCCCGGCATTGGTTCTGCGCCCACATCGCGGGCGGGCCGGAGGCCATGTGGCGGGCGGTCGAGGACGCCGAGGACGACGACCGGGGCGGCGCGGCGGAGGCCGCCGACTGCGTACGGGCCGGGGACCTGGTGGTCGGACTCGCCGCCAGCGGACGCACACCGTACGTCCTGGGGGCGCTCGCCGCGTCGAGTGCCAAGGGGGCCTCGACCGTGCTGCTCTGTGCCAACCCGGAGGCGCAGGCCGCCCGGTCGGTGGACGTCTTCATCGGGGTGGACACCGGACCGGAGGTCGTCACCGGGTCGACCCGGATGAAGGCGGGCACCGCGCAGAAGCTGGTGCTGAACACGTTCTCCACGGCCGTGATGGTCCGGCTGGGCCGGGTCTACTCGAATCTCATGATCGACATGGTCGCCACCAACGCCAAGCTCCGGGGCCGGATGATCTCGATCCTGATCGAGGCGACCGGCTGCTCGGAGGAGATCTGCCGGCGGGCGCTCAACGAGGCCGACGGCGACATGAAGGTGGCGCTGGTCTCGCTCGTCTCCGGGGTGGAGGTGTCCGCCGCGCGGGCCGCCCTGGCCCGCTCCGCCGACCAGGTCCGCGGCGCCCTGGCCCTGCTCGTCTCCTGAGCCGACCCCACCCCCGCCCCCGCCCTGCGATCCCCGTCACGTACGGGCACGGGTCCGCGGTGCGGATTGTTCACCGGGGGGTGGGGTATTACCACGGGCGTGGATGAACCGACCGGTCCACCAGTGCGTGACTTCGCAGTGACGAGGATCGCAGCCCGACGGTGACCCGGGTCGCTGCGTCTGCGGGCGGGGCGGTGCTGCCATGGACCGGGACACGGCGACACGTCGATCCGTCGCCCCTGGCGTGGTGCCCATCGGAGAGCCGCCACCCGGGTGTTGACAGCAAACATGGACCGCGCTCTCAGCGGATTATCAGGCATTCGTGACACTTTCGACTCACGACATGGAATCCCCGGCGCGTCTCAACTGTTGTGTAGGTGTCAGCACCGGTGGGCACAGCGGAAGTTACGGGGGAGGGCTGATGGACGTGGGGATGGCAAGGAACCGGGCAACCGGCGCGAGCGAGGGGACCGTGGGCAACGTGGACAAGAACATCGGCATGCGAACCGACGAGGTTGCCGAGGAGCGCGACCTGGTCGGCGTCTACCTTCACGAGATCTCCCGGACGCCACTGCTGGACGCCGCCAAGGAAGTCGACCTCTCCAAGGCCATCGAGGCCGGCCTCTACGCCGAGCACCTGCTCGGCGCGGACCGCGTCCCCGCCGGTGCCGACCGGGACGACCTGGAGCGGCTGGTCGCCGAGGGCGAGCGGGCCAAGGACCTGTTCATCCGGGCCAACCTGCGACTGGTCGTGTCGATCGCCCGCCGCTACGTGCGTTCGGGCATGCCCATGCTGGATCTGATCCAGGAGGGCAACACCGGCCTGGTGCGGGCGGTCGAGAAGTTCGACTACGTACGCGGCTACAAGTTCTCCACCTACGCGACCTGGTGGATCCGCCAGGCGATCAGCCGGGCGATCGCCCAGCAGGAGCGCACCGTGCGGCTGCCGGTGCACCTGGTCGAGGACGTCAACCGGATGCGCAACGTGGCCCGGCAGCTCACCCGTGAGCTGGGCAGCGACCCGGAGCCGGAGCAGATCGCGGCGTCCCTCGGGGTCACCGTCGAGCGGGTCAACGAGCTGGTCCGCTGGTCGCAGGACACCGTCTCGCTGGACACCCCGGTGGGCGACGACGGCGACACCAACCTCGGTGACCTGGTCGCCGACAGCGACGCGCCGTCGCCGGAGGAGATCGTCCTGACGGGGCTGGAGCGGCAGCGGATCGAGGGTCTGCTCAACCACCTCGACGACCGTTCGGCCGGCATCATGCGGGCCCGCTACGGGCTCGAGGACGGCCGGGAGCACTCCCTCACCGAGGTGGCCTCGCGGTTCTCGCTCTCCCGGGAGCGGATCCGGCAGCTGGAGATCCAGGCGCTCGGTCGGCTCCGCGAGCTGGCCCGGGCCGAGGGCCTACAGGCGGCCTGAGCAGGGTAGGAACAACGCGAACGGCCGGCGTCCGATAGGGGGACGCCGGCCGTTCGCGTTGCCGGTGGGTCAGCGGACCCGACCGTAGCCCTGGATGGGCATCAGGTTCATGCCCCGTTTGAGCACGTTGCGCCCGGCGCTCGGCGCGTCGATCACCTGTCCGCCGCCGACGTAGAGGCCCACGTGCCCGAGCCCGCTGTAGAAGACGAGGTCGCCGGGGCGCAGCTCGCTGCGGCTGATGTGGGCCACCGCGCCCCACTGCATCCGGGTGTTGTGCGGCAGTGACTTGCCGGCGGCCCGCCAGGCCGCCGAGGTCAGGCCCGAGCAGTCGTACCCGTTCGGCCCGTCGGCGCCCCAGACGTACGGCTTGCCGAGCGCGCCGTACGCGTACCGCACCGCGACGCCGGCCTTGCCGGAGACCGTCGGCGCCTCCTTCGCGCTGTCGGACCGGGCGGCCGGCTTCTCGGTGGCCCGGCCGTACGCCTGCCGGCGCAGCTCGTAGAGCTCGGCGAGGTCGCCCTCGATCCGCTTCTTCGTGGCGGTCATCTCGCGGGCCTGCGCCGCCTGCCGGCCCAGCGTGACCTCCAGCCGGGTCTTCTCGTCGAGCAGCCGGCGCTGGTTGCCCGTGAAGTTCGAGATCTTCGCCTGCCGCTGCCGCGTGAGCTGGTCGAGCATGCTCAGCCGGTCGAGCAGGGTGTCGGCGCCGTCGGGACGCAGCAGCGCCTCCGCGGTGCTCAGGTTGTTGCCGGTCTTGTACGCGGTCACCGCCATCTCGCCGACGTCCGCCCGGCTCCGTTCGGTCTCCTGCTCCAGCGGACCGATGCGGCTCTGCACCCGCGCCACGGCGGCCTGGTTGGTCTTGATCTCCTCCCGGAGCTTGTTGTACGCCTCGACGACGTGTTCCAGCTGGGAGGAGGAATTCTCGATCCGCCGGGTCAGCTCGGCGGGGGACGGTTCGGCCCGGGCGGGTATGGCCGGGGCGAGCAGCGTGGCCGACACCACGGCGACCGCCAGGGCGCGCAGCGTGTTCCTGAGGGACGACAAGAGCGGAAGGCTCCTCTCCCATCGGCCGCCGCGGGCTGCTGACGCCCTCGGCGGCACCGGGCCGGTGCCGTCCGGGTGGACGGCGATCGACCGGGCCGACCGGGACAACCTATCCCGGGGCAGGAGTGATGCGCAGTTGAAGCAGGGTCGAATGTTGGCCGAGTGACGGAAATTGTCGATCACGACGGGTGCGGTGCGTGATCAGCTCCTCCGACTCGCTGCGACGGGCGGCGGCTATTGTCGGCGATCGGGCGATCCGTGCCGTTCGTCGTTGTCGGCGTATGCCGTCGGAGCGTGAGCCGTTATGACCGACAAGACCGACACGGCGGTCGGAACCGGCGGGCCAGGTGACCGCGGCCCTCGGACGCGAGCCGAAATCGCCGTCCGGGCTGGCACGTGCGTCACACAATGAAGCGCGCAGCCGGGAATCCCGCCGACCGGCAATGCGAGACCGTCGACGGGAGCCGACCCGGCACCAGCCGCGGGAGGTAGAACCGTGAACCCTCAAGGCGCCACCCGACAGACGCGGTCATCGCGGACGACCGCGCAGAAGAACACCCTCCTCTACGCCCGACCCGGGATCATCGTGACGGTCGACCGCTTCACCGTCGGCCGCAACAGCTGGCCGGTCACCGAGCTGACCCACCTCCAGACCGGCCGCGGCCCGCACGACCGCGTCGCCGTACGGGCCGTCCTGGTCACCGGCGCCATGATCGGCGGCGTCGGCCTGCTGCTCGGCTTCACCGGCGGGCTGCAACGGCTCACCGCGGGGGCGTACCTCGTCCTGGGCCTGGTGTTCCTGCTGCCGGTGCTGGTCGCGCTGGTGGGGGACCGGTGGCGGCCGCCCGCGTACGAGCTGTGGGGCCGGCGCCGGGGCGAACGGGTGCTGCTGTTCAGCAGCGACGACGAGCGGCAGTTCGGCCAGGTCACCCGGGCCCTGCGCCGGGCCCGGGAGATGAACCGGTACGGCGGCTGGGAGGACCCGCTCGCCTCGGCCGACCCGTGGCGGCCCACCCGGTGACCGGCGTCAGCCGGCGACCGGCTCCGGGGTGCGCTCGGACTTCTCCGCCGTCACCCAGGAGCTGACCCGGCGCTCCGCGTAGAAGGAGACGAACGGCACCGTGCCGGCCAACATCACCAGGACCATCCGCTTCAGCGGCCAGCCGGCCCGGCGGGACAGGTCGAACGCGGCCACCAGGTAGAGCATGTAGAGGAAGCCGTGCGCCTGGCCCACGGTCTCCACCAGGATCGGGTCGTCGAAGCCGTACTTCATCGGCATGCCGATCACGACCAGCAGGATCAGCGCCACGCCGACGATCCAGGCGATGACTCGGTACCGGGTCAGGGCTGCGCCCACCGTCGTCCGTCCTTTCGCGTCCGGCCTCAGCCGGGGTAGTCACCGGGCTTGGCGCCCGGGTTGTCGTTCAGCCATTGCAGGTAGTGGTTGTAGGCGACGAGGTCGCCGTCCTCGCCGCCGCCGGCAGCCGCGGACACGCGGGCGACCCGCACGGGTCGGCGTACGACCGGGCGCGTCGCGGCGGCCTGCGGGGCGTCGGCCGGTCGCGTCCCGGCGGCGGTCGACGCTTCCCCCTGCGTGTCGGCCGGCGCCGCCGGCCCGCGCAGGGCGTGCCGGACCTCACGCCACCAGACGAAGACCACGAAGCCCGCGAAGATCGGCCACTCGACCGCGTAGCCCCAGCTGATCGCGTTGCCGGCGGCGGCCCGGCTGACCTGCCACCAGCCCAGCGCCAGGAAACCGGTGACGAGTACGACCATGGCCACGTGGCGCGCGATCCACGCCGGGGTCCAGAGCCGTTTCATGGCATCGAGAGTACCGGGGGCCGCCGGGGTCTCCGACGCGGCGTCGTAGGTGCGGGGATGGTTTGGTGCCTTCCGGTGTGGGCATCCGTCTAGACGCGAGCCCAAACCAGAGCAGGGGGTCGATCATGACGGGATCGGTACGGCAGGACGACTTCGGCAGCCCGGAGCAGCGGATGCCCGAGTGGGACGGCGACCATGTCCACGACAGGGCCTCCGGCGAGGCGGATCCGCCCGACGGCGAGCTGCTCGGCGTCGACCCCGCCGAGCTGGCCGACGAGGACCTGATCCGGGAGATGCACAGCCTGCACCGGACCCGCCTCGACACCCTGCGCCACGCGGCGGACTCCGCGCTCGCCAACCACCTGCGGCGCACCGCCGAGCTGGAGACCGAGTACCTCGCCCGGCACCCCGGCCGCGAGGTCGACCCGAACCGGCTGCGGGACGCCTGATGGCGTCCGCCGAGCGCGGGATGTCCGCGCCGCCGGAGGTCGTGTTCAACACCGCCACCGACCCCGCCCGGGCGTCGGCGTGGCTGCCCGAGCCGCTGCGGGCCGACGGCAGCCCGGCGGACGAGGTCAGCGCCGAGGAACTGCGGGCCCGGTGGAGCGCCGCCGGGGACTGGTCGGCGGAGATCCGGGTGGAGCCCGCCCAGGCCGGTGGCGCCCGGATGCGGCTCGACCTGACCGGCGGGCCGGATGACGAGCGGCTGGCCGACGAGGCGCTGGACAGCCTCGCCCGCGAGGTGGCCGACAACCTGCAAGCCGGCTGAGCCGGACCGCACCCGAGAGGATCGAGGAGACCGGGTGACCGCCCTGAAGGAGAAGGTGGCGCGGCTGCGCCAGGCGTACGCGCCGCACGAACACCGGCCGCTGGGCGGGTACCTGGCGGCGATGGGAACCTACGCCGGGGTGACCGCCGGCATCGCCGGTCTGGTCAGGGCGACCGGCCGCCCGGTGCCCGAGCGTCCCGCCCCGGCCGACGTGGTGCTGCTGAGCATCGCCACCCACAAGCTCAGCCGGCTGCTGACGAAGGACGCGGTGACGAGCCCCCTGCGGGCGCCGTTCACCCGGTACGACAAGCCGATCGGCAGCGGCGAGGTGATGGAGCAGGTCCGTGACCAGGGCAGCTCCACCCGGCACGCGATCGGGGAGCTGCTGAGCTGCCCGTTCTGCCTCGCCGTCTGGGTCGCCACCGGGTTCACCGGCGGCCTGGTGCTCGCCCCCCGGCTCACCCGCCTGGTGGCGACCGCGCTGACCGCCGTGGCCGCCTCGGACTTCCTCCAGATGGCGTACGCGGTGGCCCAGCAGGCCGCCGAGGGCGGCGACCACGACGAGGACTGACGACGTACGACGGAGGGGGCCGGCGCTTGAGCCGGCCCCCTTCGTCGTGGCTGTCCTCAGGTCGGGGTGGTGCCGTGGTCCTGGCCGGCCCAGCCGCGGGAGGCCTCCGGCTCGCGCTCGTCGGCGTCCGCCCCGGTGATGACGTCCCGGTCGACCGCGGTGCGGTCGTGCTCGTTGGCGAAGTCGGGCTCCGGCAGGGTGTCCCGGCCCTCCGGGGGCTGACCGAGCGCCGGCAGCTTCTCGTGCTCTTCCTCGTGGTGGGACATCTCGCTCTCCTCACTGCTCGTCGGCCTCCGGTGCGGAAGGCCGTCCGCCCCCGGGGGACGGGTGGGCGGCGGTCTCGCCCCACGACGGGTCGTCACGGCCCGCTGGGGCCGTGCCGGTCCCGGCCGCCGGGCGTCAGGTGACCGAACCGCCGAGCAGGTCGGCCACCTCGTCCACGGCGTACTCGCCCTCGGGCAGGGCGGCCATGCGGGTGAGGAGCTGCGCGGGAAGCTCGGCGGCGACGGCCCGACGGTAGATGTCCGCCTGACTGATCCGCTCCTGGCCGTGGTAGAGATCCTCGAGGAGGTCGTCGAGGCGCCGGATGTCCGGCTCCTCGATCACGGGCGCGTCCGTCACGGGTGCGTCGTCGGTCACGACGGTCAGCTACCCGCGTCCGAACCGGTGAAACGTCGCCGGGCCGTGCGCGGAGTGGTCGCCGGGGCTGTGACGGCGGTCATGGCGCGGGTCGGAACACCGGTGGCGGGTCCCTGGTTGAATGAGGTGTCGGTGTGTCCAGTGTCCCCGGGCCTCACCTAATTGCCTTCGCGGAATACCGTTCGGCTGGAGCCGCGTCGTGCCACTCGCCGAGAGGCGACCTGCACACCGACACCGGTGCCGCCCCCGAGCCCTCCTGGGCCCGGGGGCGGCACTGTCCGTCTCCACCACCCCCGTGGCGGGCCGGCCGGAGTGGGGATCAGGCGGGGGTGGGGGCCGGGGTGCGGCGGCGGGTGCGGACGGCGGCGGCCAGGTGGCTGAGGACCTCCTCGGTGGTGTCCCAGCCGATGCAGGCGTCGGTGACCGACTGGCCGTACGTCAGCTCGCGGGTCGGGTCGAGGTCCTGGCGGCCGGCGAGCAGGAAGCTCTCCAGCATGATCCCGACGATGCCGCGCTGGCCGGCGTCGAGCTGGGCCGCCACGTCGGCGGCCACCCTCGGCTGGTTGCGGTGGTCCTTACCGCTGTTGGCGTGGCTCGCGTCGATCACCACGCGCTCGGGCAGGCCCGCCGCCCGCAGCAGCGCCAGGGCGCCGGCCACCGACTCCGCGTCGTAGTTCGGCCGGCCGCTGCCGCCGCGCAGCACCAGGTGCCCGTCCGCGTTGCCCCGGGTGTGCAGGATCGCCGGCGTGCCGGAGACGTCGATGCCGGGGAAGACGTGCGGTACGCCGGCGGCCCGGATGGCGTCCACGGCGGTGCCGATGCTGCCGTCCGGGCGGTTCTTCATGCCGATCGGCATCGACAGGCCGGAGGCGAGCTGCCGATGCACCTGGCTCTCCACCGTCCGCGCGCCGATCGCGCCCCACGCCACCGTGTCGGCGATGTACTGCGGGGTGATCGGGTCGAGGAACTCGCAGCCGACGGGGAGCCCCAGGCGCAGCACGTCGAGCAGGAGCGCCCGGGCGGTACGCAGGCCGGCGTTGACGTCGCCGGAGCCGTCCAGCCCGGGGTCGTTGATCAGGCCCTTCCAGCCCACCGTCGAGCGCGGCTTCTCGAAGTAGACCCGCATCACCACCAGCAGGTCGTCGGCCACCCGGGCGGCGGCGTCGCGGAGCAGGTGGGCGTACTCCAGGGCGGCGGCCGGGTCGTGCACCGAGCACGGGCCCACCACCACCAGCAGGCGGTCGTCGGCGCCGTCCAGCACCCGGCCGACCGCGCGTCGCCCGGCCAGCACGGCCGAGGCGAGCGTGTCGTCGAGGGGCAGGTCGTGGTGCAGCAGGGCCGGGGTGGTCAACGGCACGACGCGGTCGATCCGCTGATCGCTGACCCGAACGGTCTCCGGGGTGGTCACGGTGGGAATCCTTCCGCCGACCGTGCCCCGGGGCCGGTGCCCAGGTCGAGCCGGCTGCTCGTACGCAAAAGGGCAGGAACGAGAGCTCCTGCCCGGCCGGCTCGAATGTGGTGACGTCAGATCATGGTGAAGTCACCGGCGTGCGAGCCGGCTGCCTAAACCATCGATACGAACGCGTCACGCGGCCCAGCGTACCCGGTTGCGCGGGAAGGTCCACCCGGTCGTCGGGAAAGACTCGCTTCGTGTTTACCTTCATCGATGCGTGCGACGGTAGTTCCATCGACACCGATAGCTGCCCCTCCGGAGGTTCCCGATGGACCGTCGTACCGTCCTGCGTGCCACCGTCGTCGGCGGCGCCGCCGCCTTCTCCGGCAGTCTCTGGGCCGGCGCCGCCCATGCCGCCCCTGCTCAGCCGGGTGCCAGTCCCTACGGGCCGCTCGGCGCGGCCGACGCCAACGGCATCCAACTGCCCGCCGGCTTCACCAGCCGGGTCGTCGCCCGCTCCCGCCAGGCGGTGCCCGGCACGTCGTACACCTGGCACGACGCGCCCGACGGTGGCGCCTGCTTCGTCGCCGGCACCGGCTGGATCTACGTCTCGAACTCCGAGATCCTGAGCACCGGTGGGGCGTCCGCGGTGCGCTTCGCCGCCGACGGCAGCGTCGTCTCGGCGTACCGCATCCTGTCGAACACCAACCGCAACTGCGCGGGCGGCGCGACGCCGTGGGGGGACCTGGCTCTCCGGCGAGGAGGTCAACCGCGGGTACGTCTACGAGACGTACCCACAGGGCGGCCGGGCCGGGGCCCGGCGGGCCGCGATGGGCCGGTTCAACCACGAGGCCGCCGCCTGCGACCCGGACCGCCGGGTCGTCTACCTCACGGAGGACGAGACCAGCGGCTGCTTCTACCGGTTCCGGCCGACCACCTGGGGCGACCTCTCCGCCGGCACCCTGGAGGTGCTGGTCGCCGGCACGGGCACCAGCGGCCCGGTGAGCTGGGCGCGGGTGCCCGACCCGGACGGCTCGCCCACGCTCACCCGCGACCAGGTCGCCGGGGCGAAGCGGTTCAACGGCGGCGAGGGCTGCTGGTACGCGGACGGCACCTGCTGGTTCACCACCAAGGGCGACAACCGGGTCTGGGCCTACGACGCGGTCGACCAGAGCATCGACCTGGCGTACGACGACTCGCTGGTCTCCGGGACGGCGCCGCTGACCGGGGTGGACAACATCACCGGGCCCGCTCGGGCGACCTCTACGTCGCCGAGGACGGCGGCAACATGGAGATCAACGTGATCACCCCGGCGGGGGTGGTCGCCCCGTTCCTGCGGATCACCGGCCAGTCCTCGTCGGAGATCTGCGGGCCGGCGTTCTCGCCCGACGGCAGCCGGTTCTACTTCTCGTCGCAGCGCGGCACGTCCGGCTCCTCCTCCGGTGGCGTCACCTACGAGGTGCGCGGACCGTTCCGCTCCTGAGCGGCCCGTCGCCGCCGGTGCCGGTCGCGATCATCCGGGCGCGATCATGCGGCGTGCCGGAGTCGGCGGCGGGGTATGTGGGCGGTCATGAGTCACGAGCAGAGCGACCAGGAACGAGTGGAGTCCCGCGCACACCTGCTGCCGGAGGAGGCGGCGGCCGGCAGCGACGACCCCCACGCGCAGGCGGAGGCCATCCTCGCCGAGTCCGACCTCCGGGAGGAGGACCGCAACGCCGCCCCCGACACCGTGCTGGAGCGGCGCACCTCCGATCAGACGGTGACCCCCATCGAGCCCCCCGACTGAGCCACGGCCCCCCGGGCCCGTCGCGAGCCCCGGTAGGTGTGCTCCCGCAGCCAGGCGATCGGGCCGACCGCCCGCAGCCCCGGCGGCAGGTTGCCGATCGGGTCGAAGGCCAGCGCCGCGTCCTCCCGGGCGCTGAGCTGGGCACCGAGGCTGACCTGCCCGAACGGACGCCACGGCCCGACGGCGGACGCGACCGCGAGCACCAGGCGCGGCGCGTCCGCCCGGGCCGCGGCGGCCACCTCGGGCAGGCTGCGGCCCAGGTCGGGCGACTCCGGGTCGGCCAGCGCGGCCAGGAAGAGCCGCCGCCGGCCCGCGCGAAACGGCATGATCGTGCTGTACGTCCCCGCGAAGCGCCGCCGGGGCAGCGGCAGGTTCCGCAGCAGCGGCGCGGCCCCGCTGGAGCTGACCAGCAGGTCGAACGGCCGGTCACCGTCGCGGTGCAGCCGCACGGCCAGCCCCAGCACGTCCGGCCAGGCGCCCGGCGTGGGCACGCCCTTGGAGAGCCGGACGGTCGCCCGGAAGCGGCCCGGGCCGTCCAGCAGCGGTACCCCGGTCGGCGGTCCCGACGTACCCCAGACGACGACCTCGCCCGCGAACGAGCGGCCCGCGGGATGCAGCAGGCGGGCCCGGCGCAGCCGGGTCAGGGCGGCGGTCGCGCGGTCGACCGCGACGGCGGCCCGGGCGGTCACGGTGGCGGCAGGCGGCATGCCTCCCCGGTACCCGGCGGCCGGCGGTCGATGCCTCGCCGCGTGCGGCGCGTCCCCTTCCCGCGGACCTGATCGGATAGCGTCGTGCCATGCCCGACAGCGGTTACCCCTGGCCCATCGAGACCACCCGCCTGGACAACGGCCTGCGCGTGGTGGTGAGTGAGGACCGCACCGCCCCGGCGGTCGCGGTGAACCTCTGGTACGACGTCGGTTCCCGCCACGAGCCCGAGGGGCAGACCGGCTTCGCGCACCTCTTCGAGCACCTGATGTTCGAGGGCTCGGTCAACGTGGCGAAGACCGAGCACATGAAGCTGGTGCAGGGCGCGGGCGGCTCGCTCAACGCCACCACCAACCCGGACCGCACCAACTACTTCGAGACCGTCCCCGCCGAGCACCTGGAACTGGCGCTGTGGCTCGAGGCGGACCGGATGGGCGGCCTGGTCCCCGCCCTGACCCAGGAGACGCTGGACAACCAGCGGGACGTGGTCAAGAACGAGCGGCGCCAGCGCTACGACAACGTGCCCTACGGCGACGCCTGGCTGCGGCTGCTGCCGCTGCTCTATCCGCCCGGGCACCCCTACCACCACGCCACGATCGGGTCGATGGCCGACCTGAACGCCGCCGACCTGGCCACCTTCCAGGCGTTCCACCGGACGTACTACGCGCCGAACAACGCCGTACTCACCGTCGTGGGCGACGCCTCGGCCGCCGAGGTGTTCGCGCTGGCCGACAAGTACTTCGGCGCCATCGCGCCGCGCGCGGAGATCCCGCCCGCCCCGGACGGCCGGACCGTCCCGGCCACCGGCCGACCCGCCGTGGAGACGGTCACCGCCGAGGTGCCGGCGCCGCGCGTCTACGTCGCGCACCGCACCCACCCCTTCGGCAGCCCCGGCTACGACGTGCTGACGGTGCTCGCCACCGTGCTGGGCAGCGGCCGGGGCAGCCGCCTCTACCAGCGCCTCGCCGACGGCGAGCGGATCGCCCAGCCCGACATGGTCGGGGCGTACGGGGTGGACCTGGCGCACGCCCCCGCGCCGCTGATCGCCACCGCCACGGCCCGCCCCGGGGTGAGCGCCGAACGGCTGGGCGCCGGGCTGGCCGAGGTGGTCGACGAACTGGCCACCGTCCCGGTCACCACCACCGAACTCGACCGGGCCAAGTCCCTGCTGAGCACCTCGTGGTGGCGGCAGATGTCCACGGTGGACGGCCGGGCGGACACGCTCGGGCGCTACGCCACCCAGTTCGGCGACCCGGCGAAGGCCGCGGAGCGGCTGCCGGCCTGGCTCGCGGTGACCGCCGAGCAGATCGCCGAGGCCGCCGCCGAGGTGCTCGCCGCCGACGACCGGGTCACCCTGACCTACCTGCCCGAGGAGAAGCCCTGATGACGCTGATCGCCGACCGTCCCGGGCCCGGCGCCGCCCGCCCGTACCGGTTCCCGCAGGTGGTCCGCCGCACGGTGGCGGGTGGTCAGGTGGTCGCCGCGCACCTGCCCGGGCAGAACCTGGCCGTGGCACTGCTGCTGCTCGACGCGGGCGCCGTCCGCGAGCCCACCGGCAAGGAAGGGCTCGGCGCTGTGCTCGCCAAGGCCCTGGAGGAGGGGACCGCGCAGCGCGACGCGACGGCGTACGCGCTGGCGATCGAAGGGCTCGGCACCGAGCTGGTGATCGGGCTGGACTGGGACTCCTTCCAGGTCAGCGTGCAGGTGCCGGTGGAGCGGCTGAACGCCGCCGTGGAGCTGCTCGCCGAGGCGGTGCGCACCCCGAAGCTGGACCCGGACGACGTCCGGCGGGTCCGCGACGACGAGGCGACCGCGCTGCGGATGGACTGGGCCAACCCCGGCCCGCGGGCCGACGCGGCGCTGCGCGCGGACCTGTTCGGCGCCGGCAACCGCTGGGGCCGTCCCCTGTACGGCGACCCGGAGTCGGTGGCGGCGCTGGACGTCGAGGACGTCACGGTCTTCCACTCCGAGTGGTTCATCCGCCCCGGCACGCTGGTCGTCGCCGGGGACCTGGACCGGCTGGACCTGGACGCGCTCGGCTCGGCGGCCTTCGCGGGCACCGGCGGCGGGCCGGTCGACCGGGGCGGCCCGATCGAGGTGCCGGCCCGCCCCGGCCGGCGGATCATCCTGGTGGACCGGCCCGGCTCGGTGCAGTCCACGCTGCGGATGGGCCACCCGTCGCCGCACCGCTCCCACCCCGACCACGTGCCGATGACGCTCGCCGGCACGGTGCTCGGCGGGGCGTTCACCTCCCGGCTCAACCACCTGATCCGCGAGGTGCGCGGCTACACGTACGGCATCCGGGGCGACTTCGCCTCGTCCCGCCGGTTCGGCCGGTTCGGGGTCAGCTCCGGGGTGCAGACGGCGGTCACCGCGCCGGCCGTCGTCGAGTCGATCGGCGAGATCACCCGTACCCGGGAGACCGGGGTGACCGAGGAGGAGCTGGCGGTCGCGCGCTCCTGGCGGGCCGGGCAGCTCTCGGTCGAGTTGCAGAGCCCCCGGTCGATCGCCTCCGCGCTGACCACCCTGGTCGTGCACGACCTGCCCGACGACTACCACGCCCGGTTGCGTGAGTCGCTGCTCGCCGCCGACGTGGCGGGGGTCTCCGCGGCGGCCGCCACGCACCTGCGCCCGGCGGACCTCACCATCGTGGTGGAGGGCGACGCCGCTGTGATCCGCGACGAACTCGTCGCCACCGGCCTCGGCGAGCTGGTCGAGCACTCCTCCTGACCGGCCCGGGGCGGTGTGACATGGATCGCGCCGCCCCCGGCCGGCGCGGGTGGCCCGGCCGGGGCGGCCGGCGTGGATGCTCCGGCGGGCCGCCCCGCCCGCTGACGATCCTCCCGTCGCACCGGCCCTTCCGGCGACGTCGTTGCGTCCCGGCGCGGCCCGGGGTGACCACGGCCACCGCCGGGCGGGAGCGCCGCCGGCCCCGGTGGGTGGGAAAGCGTTCCCGGTCGGGTCGCCGGGCTGGGTAGCCTCGCGGGCATGAGGATCGGCATTGTGGGGGCCACCGGCCAGGTCGGTGGCGTGATGCGGCAGGTGCTGGCGGAGCGGGAGTTCCCGGCGGAGCAGGTGCGGTTGTTCGCCTCGGCGCGGTCGGCCGGGCGCACCCTGCCCTGGCGGGACGGCGAGGTGACCGTGGAGGACGCGGCCACCGCCGACTACTCCGGGCTCGACATCGTGCTCTTCTCCGCCGGCAAGGGCAGCGCGAAGGAACTCGCGCCCCGGGTCGCCGCTGCCGGCGCCGTCGTCATCGACAACTCCTCGGCGTTCCGCATGGACCCCGAGGTGCCGCTGGTCGTCGCCGAGGTCAACCCGCACGCCGCCGCCGTACGCCCCAAGGGGATCATCGCCAACCCGAACTGCACGACGATGGCCGCGATGCCCGTGCTGCGCCCGCTGCACGCCGAGGCCGAACTGGTCAGCCTGGTCGTCTCGACGTACCAGGCGGTCTCCGGCGCCGGCCTGGCCGGCGTCGCCGAACTCGACGAGCAGGTCCGCAAGGTCGCCGAGCACGCCGCCGGCCTCGCCTTCGACGGCGCGGCCGTGGAGTTCCCGGCCCCCCGTTCGTTCGCCCGGCCGATCGCGTTCAACGTGCTCCCGCTCGCCGGCTCGATCGTCGACGACGGCAGCTTCGAGACCGACGAGGAGCAGAAGCTGCGCAACGAGAGCCGCCGCATCCTGGAGATCCCCGGGCTGCGCGTCTCCGGCACCTGCGTCCGGGTGCCCGTGTTCACCGGCCACTCGCTCCAGATCAACGCCCGGTTCGCCCGCCCGATCAGCCCGCAGCGGGCCCGCGAGCTGCTCGACGGCGCCCCCGGCGTGGCGCTCGCCGACGTGCCGACCCCGTTGCAGGCCGCCGGCCAGGACCCGACCTACGTCGGGCGGATCCGCGCCGACGAGACCGTCGAGCACGGCCTCGCCCTGTTCTGCTCCAACGACAACCTGCGCAAGGGCGCCGCGCTCAACGCGGTGCAGCTCGCCGAACTGGTCGCCGCCGAGCTCCGCTGACCGCCGCGCCTTCCGGGCCCCGCCGACTTCGGCGGGGCCCGTCGTGGCCATCGGCGCGTTCGGCGTACGGCAGTCACGCGGGCGCGGGCGGGGCGTCCGGCGTGGTTCGATGGGTACGCCGTGACCGGTCGAGCGGGAGGTTGCCGTGGCGGACGACGAGACCCAGCGGGCGTTGACGGAGCTGATCGCCGGCCACCGGCTGGGGGTGCTGGCCACGCTCAAGCGGGACGGGCGCCCACAGCTCTCCACCGTGATCTACGCCTTCGACAGCACGGCGGCCCTGATCCGCGTCTCGGTGACCGACGGCCGGGCCAAGACCGCCAACCTGCGCCGGGACCCGCGCGCCTCCTTCCACGTCGGCAGCGATGACGGCTGGGCGTACGCGGTCGCGGAGGGGCGCGCCGAGCTGACGCCGGTGGCCGCCGACCCGCAGGACGCGACCGTGACGGAGCTGGTCGACCTCTACCGGGCGATCCAGGGCGAGCATCCGGACTGGGCCGACTACCGGCAGGCGATGGTCGCCGAGGGGCGCCTCGTGCTCCGGCTGCACGTCGAGCGCCTCTACGGCCTCCCGCCGCGGGCCTGACCCGGGCCGGGGTCGCGCGCGTTACCCCGTGCGGTCGGCGGGTAGACGGCGGTGCCGACACCGAGAGGGGAGCACCATGACAACGGTCGGAGAGTTCATGACGACCCGGTTGGTGACGATGGACGGCAACGACACGCTGACCGCCGCGGCGCAGGAGATGCGCGACAGCGCCATCGGCGACGTGGTGGTGACCGACGGCGACGACGTCATCGGCATCGTGACGGACCGGGACATCACGGTCCGGGGCGTGGCCGAGAACATGGACCCGAACTCGACCCCGCTGAACCGGATCACGAGCAAGGACGTGATCACGGTCAGCCAGTACGACGACGCGGTGGCCGCCGCAGACCTGATGCGGACCTACGCCGTACGCCGGTTGCCGGTCATCGACGACGGACGCCTGGTCGGTCTGGTATCGATGGGTGACCTCGCCGTGGAGCGGGAGCCGCAGTCGGTGCTCGCCGACATCAGCGCCGACGAACCGAATAACTGACGATCCGCCGTGGCGCGCCGGCCTCCCGTGCGGGGAGGCCGGCGTTCGCACTTGCGCCCATGCGGGAGGCAGCAACACATGCGCGGGCCACGCCGTCGCCGGTCTCACCCGGTCCGGGCGAGGTTGGCCCGGCACCGGACGGGGACCCCCTCACAGGACATTGACCGATGGGGGAGGAGAAGGCCCGATGGTGGACGCGACGACGAGGTTTCTTGAGGACCTCGACCGGCGGGAGTACGAACCCCTGCTGGCGAAGTCCTGCGGAACCCTGCGCCTGGACCTGCACGAGGGCGCCCAGACGACACACTGGCTGATGCGCATCGACCGGGGCAAAGTGTGGGTGAGCCGGGACGACCGGGAGGCCGACACGGTGATCGGCACAAGCCCCGCACTCTTCGAGAACATCGCGGCTGGCCGCGAGGACGGGGTGGCGGCGCTGTTGCGCGGAGACATAACGGTGACGGGGGACCTCCGGTTGGTGCTGCAGTTGGAGCGGCTCTTCCCCAGCCATCCGGATGCCTGCGGCCCGCGCGGCCCATACCGACGTGTCCAGGCAGAGCGGGAGGTGCACTGATGGCGGCGCAGCACACGATCCGCATCCTGGACGGCAGCACCTTCGTGGTGTCGGAGGACACCGGTGACATCGAGGCGACGCCGAGCGAGCCGACCGGGTTCTTCTCGCTCGACACCCGGTTCCTGTCCACCTGGGTGCTGACGGTCAACGGGGACCGGCTCACCCTCCTGTCGTACGACGACCTCCAGTACTACGAGGCCAGGTTCTTCCTCGTGCCGGGGATGGCGACGCACTACGTCGACGCCAAGTTGTCGATCATCCGGGAGCGGGCGGTGGGGGGCAGCTTCCGCGAGACGCTCACCATCCTGAACCACGACGAGAAGGCGGTCGACCTGGAGATCAGGATGGAGGCGGCATCCGACTTCGCCGACCTGTTCCAGATCAAGGACGAGATCCTCAACAAGAAGGGTGAGATCTACACGGAGGTCGAGTCCGACCGGCTGCGGCTGGGCTACCGGCGGGGCAACTACACCCGGGAGACGCTCATCTCCTCATCCCTGCCGCCGCGCTACGACCGCAAGGGCTTGGCCTACTCGATCCACCTGGAACCCAACGAACAGTGGGAGACCGAGATCAAGGTCGAGACCCTGGCGCTCGGCGCGGGTGGCCGGGACCTGCGGATGGGCGTGGGGGCGCGCGTCACGGAGGGGCTGGACCTCCAGCACGACCTGGAGGAGTGGATCGACAGGGCCCCCAAGGTCAACAGCCAGCACGATCGCGTGGCCTCCACGTACCGGCGCAGCCTGGTCGACCTGGCGGCGCTGCGCTTCTCGCCGCTCTCCCTCGGCGGGGCGTCGCTGCCGGCCGCCGGCCTGCCCTGGTTCATGACCATGTTCGGCCGGGACAGCATCCTGACCTGCCTGCAGACGCTGCCGTTCACACCGGAGCTGTCGAAGACCACGCTGCGGATCCTGGCATCCCTCCAGGGCACCCGGTTCGACGACTTCCGGGACGAGGACCCGGGCCGGATCCTGCACGAGATGCGTTACGGCGAGACTGCCGCCTTCGAGGAACAGCCGCACTCGCCGTACTACGGGTCGGTGGACGCGACACCGCTGTTCCTGGTCCTGCTCGACGAGTACGAGAGGTGGAGCGGGGACACCGAGCTGGTCATGGAGCTGGAGCGGGAGTGCCGGGCCGCGCTCAGGTGGATCGACAACTACGCCGACCTGGTCGGCAGCGGCTACATCTGGTACGAGCGGCGCAACACCGACACCGGCCTGGAGAACCAGTGCTGGAAGGACTCCTGGGACTCCATCTCCTACCGCGACGGCACGCTGCCGCCTTTTCCCCGGGCCACCTGCGAGGTGCAGGGGTACGCGTACGACGCGAAGTTGCGGGCCGCCCGGCTGGCCCGCGAGTTCTGGTGCGACCCGGGGTTCGCCGACCGGTTGGAGCGGGAGGCGGCAGCGCTGAAGGACCGGTTCAACCGCGACTTCTGGGTGTCCGACGGCGAGTACTACGCCCTCGCCCTGGACCCGGACGGCCGCCAGTGCGACGTGCTGAGCTCCAACATCGGCCACCTGCTCTGGAGCGGCATCGTCGACCACGACCGGGCCGAGAAGATCGCCGAGCACCTGGTCGGGCCCCGGCTCTTCACCGGCTGGGGGGTGCGGACGCTGGCCGAGGGCGAGGTGCGCTACAACCCGATCGGTTACCACAACGGCACGATCTGGCCGTTCGACAACTCGTTCATCGCCTGGGGCCTGCGCCGGTACGGCTTCGCCGAGGAGGCGGCGGTCATCGCCAGCGGCATCCTCGACGCGGCCACCTACTTCCAGGGCCGGCTGCCCGAGGCGTTCGGGGGCTACCCCCGCGAACTGACCAAGTTCCCGGTGGAGTATCCGACGGCGTGCAGCCCGCAGGCATGGTCGACCGGCACACCGCTGCTGCTGCTGCGGACGATGCTCGGCCTGGAGCCGCACGAGGGGCACCTCGCGGTGGAGCCCCGGCTGCCGATCGGGATGGGCCGGATCGAGGTGCTGGACATCCCGGGCCGGTGGGGCCGCGTCGACGCGTTCGCCCGGGGCCGCCTCGACATGCACCGGCTGACCGACTAGCGCGGCGCCCCGCAGGAGGCCGGCACGCCGTCCGGGACCGTGGCCAGGCTGGCTCGGGCGGTGGGGCCGGCTTGGCCACGGTGGGCGGCGGGTCGGCATGACGCTCAGCCGGGCAGGGTAAGTTCGCGCCATGCCGGAACTCGTGTACCCGCCCGTGATCGCCGCCGCCAAGACGATGTTCCGGGTCCTCGACCTGAAGATCACGATCGAGGGCGCCCACCACGTGCCGCGTACGGGCGGGGCGGTGCTGGCCAGCAACCACGTCAGCTACCTCGACTTCATCTTCTGCGGGCTGGGCGCGCAGGAGTCGAAGCGGCTGGTGCGGTTCATGGCCAAGAAGTCCGTCTTCACGCACAAGGTCTCCGGCCCGCTGATGCGCGGCATGCGGCACATCCCGGTGGACCGGCGGGCGGGCGCGGGGTCGTACGCGACGGCGGTCAGCGCCCTCAGGCGCGGCGAGGTGATCGGCGTCTTCCCCGAGGCCACGATCAGCCGGTCGTTCACGGTGAAGGAACTCAAGAGCGGCACCACCCGGATGGCGTCCGAGGCCGGCGTGCCGGTGCTGCCGGTGGCGGTCTGGGGCACCCAGCGGCTCTGGACCAAGGGCCGGCCGCGCACCCTCAACCGCCGGCACATCCCGATCACCATCCTCATCGACGAGCCGATGGACCCGGCGGCCTACCCGGACGCCAACGCGATGACCGTCGACCTGAAGGAGCGGCTGACGGCGCTGGTGGACCGGGCCCAGCGGGACTACCCCGACGCGCCCTCCGGTCCCGACGACACCTGGTGGCTCCCCGCGCACCTCGGCGGCACCGCGCCGAGCCTGGAGAAGGCCGCCGAGCTGGAGGTCCGCCGCCGGGCCGCCGCGGTCGACCCCGACGCCTGAGCCGACGGTCGCCGGATCGGTGGACGCGGTCGGGCCCAGAATGGCCGGATCGTTCCGCAGCGGGGCGGGATGGTGCCTGCCGCGCCGGCGCGTCCCCGGCGAGGATTCAACCCATGAGCAGAGCAGCACTCGTCGTCATCGACGTGCAGGAGTCCTTCCGCCGCCGCCCCAGCTGGGCGTACGCCTCCAACCCCGACATCGTCGGCCGGGTCGACCGGCTCGTCGCCGCCGCCCGGGGACGCGGTGACCTGGTCGTCTGGGTCCTGCACGCCGAGCCGGGCACCGGCGGGGTCTTCGACCCGGCCAACGGGCACGTCCGCCTGATGGAGGGGCTCTCGCCCGCCCCGGGGGAACCCACGCTGGTGAAGACGTCGCACAACGCCTTCACCACCACCAACCTCCAGCAGGTGCTGACGACCGCGGGCGTCCGCGAGATCACCGTCTGCGGCATCCGTACGGAGCAGTGCGTCGAGACCACCGCCCGGGTCGGCTGCGACCTCGGCTACGAGGTGACCTTCGTGACGGACGCGACGGTCACCTTCCCGACCCCGCACCGGGACCTGCCGGCCACGGCCACGCCGGAGGAGATCCTCGCCGACCCGCGCACCCTGTCGAGCGAGGAGATGACCGCCCGCACCGAGTACGCCCTCGCCGGCCGCTTCGCCACCATCCGCAGCGTGGCGGAACTGACCGGCGCGGCCTCGGCCGGCGCGCGGGCCTGAGCCGATGGCCCGGGTCGTCTTCCTGCTCGTCCCGCAGCTGCACCTGCTGGACCTCGCCGGCCCGGCCCAGGTCTTCTCCACCGCCGCCGACCTCGGGTACGACTACCGGCTGCACTACGTCGCCGACCGGGAAATCGTGCCGACCGTGCAGGGCGTACCGCTGGTGGCCGGGCTCCGGTGGCCCGAGCTGACCCGGGACGACCTGGTGGTCGTACCCGGATGGCGGCTGCACGCGCACGGACCGCAGGGGCCGGTCGGGCCGGACGACCTGCGGCGGCTGGCCGACCACCACGCCGCCGGCGGCACCGTCGCCAGCGTCTGCGCCGGCGCGTACGCCCTCGGCCGGGCCGGCCTGCTCGACGGACGCCGCTGCACCACCCACCACGACGTGCAGGACGAGCTGGCCCGCCGGTTCCCGTCG
Source organism: Micromonospora sp. DT62 (assembly GCF_049847285.1). Taxonomy (NCBI): domain Bacteria; kingdom Bacillati; phylum Actinomycetota; class Actinomycetes; order Micromonosporales; family Micromonosporaceae; genus Micromonospora; species Micromonospora sp. DT62. Next base: position 134,860 of record NZ_JBNCOB010000002.1, on the reverse strand, counting down.
GCGCGGGTGGTCCGCGACGTGCTCTACGTGGTCGACGAGCGGGTGGTGACCTCCGCCGGCATCGCCAGCGGCATCGACGTGGCGCTGCACCTGGTGGCCACCCGGCACGGGCCGGCGGTGGCGGCCCGGATCGCCCGCTCCCTGGTCCTGCACTCCCGGCGCAACGGTCACGAGCCGCAGGCCGGCGCCCTGTTGCGGCACCGGTCCCACCTCTCCGACGCCGTGCACCGGGTGCAGGACCTGATCGACCGCCGGTTCGCCGAGCCGCTGCCGCTGGCCGACCTCGCCGCCGTCGGCGGGGTGGCCGAGCGGACGCTGACCCGACTGTTCCGGCGCGCCACCGGGCTGACCCCGCTCGGCTACCAGCAGCTGCTGCGGGTGGAACGCGCCGAGCACCTCATCGGGCACGGCGCCACCGTGGAGGGGGCCGCCCGTACGGTCGGCTTCACCGATGCCCGGATGCTGCGCCGGCTGCGGGCCCGTGCCACCCGCGATCGAAGCGCCCCGGCCGGTAGTAGTCGTCCCGGGACTGGAACTCGACCGGCAGCGACCCGGGCAGGGTGATCCGGGTCTCGCCGGCGCCCGGCCCGCCCCCGGCCCGCACCGCCAGCACGTCCCGCTCGGGCGGCGACAGGTCCACCAGTTCGGGGTGGGCCAGCCGGAACCCGGCCACCGCCCGGCGCACCTGGCGGGTCAGCCCGGTGATCTCCCCGGCGGGGCCGGTGAGGCCGAGGGCCGGCTGCTGGATGGTGCGCAGCGCGTCGCAGACCACCAGCAGGCGGGCGTGCTCACCGGGCCCCGCCGCCAGCAGCTCCAGCCGGGACGGCCACTGCCAGCGGATCTGACCACTGATCAGACCCGGCAGCCGGACGCCCCGGCGGTGCCGCGCGCCGTCACCGACGCCGTCGACCAGGGCGAGCTGTGGCCCGCCGCCGGCGTACGCGATCCGCCGGTCGGTGACGGTGACCGCCACCGGCTCGGACAGCGTCCACCGCCGCCGTGCCTCCGTCGGGCCGAGCAGATGACCCGACGCGTGCAGCCGGTGCCGGGCGAGCACCCGCTCACCGGCCTCGACGACCAGCTCGTACCGCCGGTCCAGCGCCGGGGCCAGGTCGTCGTCCGCGTCGAAGCGGTGCGGTGCGATGAAGAAAGGGGACGCGTCATCGTGCATCGTCATGACCTCCGGTGCCGACGGCATCTCACCACGAGCGTCGCCGACCCCAGGCCGGCTGTCATGACGCCCGTTAGGGGGTCGGCCGGTCGTAGGAAGCCTGTGACCGATAGATGCCGATCTCCTCCGGCCGGACTAGGCCGTCCTCGATCGCCCGGGCGAGCAGCGCCGCCTTGGTGGCGGCCGGCCGCCCCGCTCGGGTGTACTTGATCCGCGCCCGGTCGACGTACTGCTTCACGGTGTGCTCGCTGATCCGCATCCGACGCGCCACCGACGCCTTCGACATCGACTGGAACCACAGCAGCAGCGCCTCGCGTTCCTTGTCGGACAGGGCGGGCCGGTCCGGGCGGGGGTCACCCACGATCGCCCCGGCGAGCGCCGGCGGCACGTACGGGCGGTCGCTGGCGGCGGCCAGCACGGTGGCCACGCAGTGTTCCCGCCCCTCGTGCTTGGCCAGGAACGCGACCGCCCCGGCGTCCAGGGCGGCGAGGATCGTCTGCGGGTCGGTGTGCTCCGAGTAGACCACCACCCGCCGGCCGGCCGCGCTCAGCTCGGCGAGCTTGTCCAGGGCCATCCGCCCGTGCAGCCGCAGGTCGAGCAGGACCACGTCGGCGTCGGGGGCGGCCCGCAGCACCGCGTCCGGGTCGTCGCCGGTCGCCAGGACCCGCAGCCGGGGCTCGGCGGCCAGCCAGACGCGGACCCCCTCGATGACGACCGGGTGATCGTCGACGATCGCCACGCCGACCGGCCGACCGGCGGTCACCCCCGCCACCGCGTCTGCGCCCATCTGATCTCCCCGTCCCGCTCGTAGAGGTACTCCACCCGCCCGTCGTCGCCCGGCGGTCCGGCGGTGTCGGGACCGGCCCGGTCGGGCGTGACCAGGCTGACCACGACCTCGTCGGGCCCGGCGACCACGGTCAGCCGGGCCCAGCCCCGGGCGTCGGCCAGGAGCGCGGTGAGCGGGTCGGCCAGCCGGCGGCGCACCTGCACCGGCAGGGGCGGCGGGTCGCCGATCGTCACCAGGTCGATCGGCAGCCCGTTGCGGTCCGCCAGGTCGGCGGCGGCCCGCAGCTCGTGCAGCAGCGGGTCGGGCACGTCGTCGGACTCGGCGATGAGCCGGCGCAGCCGGGCGGCGGCCAGCACCGCCCGCCGCTGCACATCCGGGTCGGCCGGGTCCGCCCGACCGTCGGCCAGCTCCGCGAGCACCTCCTCGGCGGCGCCGCTGACCAGCGTCAGGCGGGCGCGCCGCTCCTGCCGGGCCCGTTCGGCGGCGTCCCGCTCGGCCGCCGCCGCGTGGGCGTCCGCCGCCGCGCCGGCCCGCTGCCGGGCCAGCCTCGCGATCGCCGTGCCGCCCACGAAGACCCCCACCTGGAGCGTCGAGGTGGCGTAGACGGACATCGCGTACCGGGCCAGGTCGGCGGGGGCGGTCGCGCCATGACCGAGCACCCCGGCCAGCGCGATCAGCGAGTGCGCGCCCAGCACGGCGAGCAGCCCGGACGCCCGCCGCCCCCAGAGCACCACCACGAAGAACCAGCCGAGGGTGCCCCACACCCAGTTCGCGGCCGTGAAGAGCTCCCGTTCGCCGGCCGCGGCGAAGACCACCCCGTCGACCACCAGCAGCAGCGCCGCCAGCGGCCGGGCCGGCAGGGGATCACCGCGCAGCAGCCGGCGGCCGGCCAGCACCCCGACCGCCGCCACGAGCAGCCACCCGGCGAGGACCACCGCCGGCGCGTCGAGTTCCGACCGCGCGCCCAGCGTCGCGGGCAGCGCGATCACCGCGTGCCAGGCCAGCGCGATGACCACCGCCACGACCCGGCCGCCGCGGTCGGAGGCGGCGGCCACGGCCGCCACCGGGTCCACCGTGGGCCGGCCACCGTCGGGCGTACGCGCTGCCGGCACCGCCAACGCCGGGACGGTCGTCGTCTCAGTCGACATCGGACCACTCCAGCCGGATCCGGGTGCCGGCGCCGGGGCGGGAGTCGATCCCGGCGTGCCCGCCGACCGAGGACATCCGGCCGCGTACCGACTCGCGCAGCCCGTACCGGTGCGCCGGGACGCCGGACGGGTCGAAGCCGGGGCCGTCGTCGGCGACCTCCACCACGACGGTGCCGCCGGCCCGGGCCAGCCGCAGCGCGGCGGTCGCGCCGGGCGCGTGCCGGGCCACGTTGGACAGCGCGGCGTACGCGCTCTCGGCGAGCGCCTCCGCCACTGGCGCCGGCACCGCGCAGGGGACCAGTTCGGTGGTGACCGGCAGCTCCGGCAGCCGGGCGCGCACCGCCCGCAGCCGCTCGTCCAGCGGCACCCGACCCGCGGCGGGAGTCGACCGCGCGTCGGCCAGCGCGGTGAGGGTACGGAGGTCGGCGGCGCACCGCTCGCGCAGCGCGGCGGACGGACCGGTGACCGCGCCCAGCCCGACCATGGTCAGCGTGGCCAGCACCGTGTCGTGCAGGTCCCGGTTCTGCCGCCGCTCCGCCTCCCGGGCGGTCCGGGCGACCAGCGCCTCCCGGGTGAGCCGTTGGTGCGCGACGAAGGCCTCGTCGGCCCGGCCGATCCGCCGCCGCATGATGACGGTCATCAGCGTGGCGCACGCCGTCTGCACCAGCAGCGTCGCCGCGTGCGCGGCGGCCTCGTCGGGCTGGCCTGCGGCGTACGCGCCAGTCGCGTAGGCGGCGGTCACCAGCAGCCCCGCCGGGACCGACCAACGGGCCGCGCCGGTCAACTGTGCGTTGATCACCGTCGTGCTGGCCAGCACCGCGATCCAGCTCACCTCGCCGGGGAGCACCTCCGGGGCCACCAGCACCGGCATCGCCAGGCAGGCGGCGGTGGTCAGGGCCACGTCGCCCACCGTCAGCCGGCCGCCGATGCCGTGCCGCAGCGCGCGGAACGCGTACCAGACCGACCAGGCGGTCAGCGCCGCGACGGCCGGAAACAGCAGCGCCGGCTCGACGGGCGGGGTGCGCACCGACAGGGCGACCACCGCGCCGACCAGGCCGCAGGCCAGCCGCAGCAACGCCGGCATCCGGGTGAAGATGAGGGCGAACGCGCCGCCGGCCGGGTTGTCCAGCGCGGTCGGCGACGTGGTCGGGGCGGCAACGGCCGGCATCGGGAAAGAGGGTCCTTCTGCGACAACGACCCGATCCGGGCCAAAACGGGGGATCGACGCCGGAGAATAGCACGAGCAGCCGCCCGCGATCACCCTCGGTGCGCGCCGTGTCGCCGTCCGGTCAGCTCTTCCCGGACCCTCGACAGGACGCTGACCTGCCCGCCTGCCCCTGCGGGCGGCCGGTCAGTTGATCGGGAGGACCTTCGTTCCGCCACCGGCGATCGACCGGGTCAGCTTCTTCCCGCTGGACCAGTACCAGCAGCGCACCCCCCGGTCGCCGCGCGCCCACGCCTCCTCGGACGGGAACCGGTACGTGCTGCCCGTGCGGTAACGGAGCATCCCGTCGACCGGCACCTTCGCGTAGCGGGCGATGACCGGCCGGCACTTCGCGTGCACGGCGTCCTCGTCCTTCGTCGCGTCCTCGTACGACACGTCGGGTGCGGTCCAGACGCCCACGTACTCGAAGCGGTGGACCTTCGTGCACGACACCGCCAGCAGGTGCGACCACTCGTCCTCCTCGGCGCAGCCGTGCCGCAGCGGGGTGGCCGCCTTCAGCACGCCACGGAGGCTGCCCGTCCGGTTGACCGCCCGGTCGTTGTCGCCGTTGGCGCCGCTCACCGCGTCGAGCTCGAACAGGTCGCACCGGTACCACCGGCTGCCGCCCGTCCAGCCGGCCGGCGACGTGGGCGCCACCTGCACCGACAGCCGGGCGTCGCGCCACTCACCGCCGACGAACTCCCCGGCCTTGGCGTCGCACTCGGCGAACGCGGACCGCATCGCCGCCGACCCGACGCGGGGCGGGATCGGGCGGGCCGCCAGGTCGCCGGTGAACGTGCCGATGTGGAAGGTCTCGACCAGGTGCGCCTTCGCGCAGTCGACCGGCTGGTGGCTGGTCAGGTAGGCGGTCGGCTCGGCGACGACGTGGCACTCGTCGGCCTGCGGCGCGAACTGGCGGGCCTCGGCCACGGGCCGCCAGTCGTCGGTCAGGTCCCCGTCCGTGCCGGCCGGCGTGCCGCACCCGCTCACCGCCGCCGCGACCAGCGCGGCCGAAGCCGTGACGCCCAGCCAGCGTCGCATGTGGTCCTCCCCGCGCCCCGTGACAACCGGCGCAGCATATGGCACCCGGCGCGGAGCCGGGTGCCCGAGCCGCCAGGCGATCGTGGTGACGGGCGCGGGCTCGGGCTGCGGCATCGCGTACTCGATCAGGTGGTCGCCCTGCCCGACCGCCATCGGGGCGGTGCTGCGCCCGCGCGGCCGGACGCCACTGACGAGCCGCCGACCTTGGACGGTGGTGCTACCTTCGCGCCGTCGCCGTTCTCACCGCCGTCGGGAGCCCACCGTGACGAAAAGGTACGCCGGTCTGCTCGCCCTCGTCGCCGTGACGGCGTGCCTCGCCGTGGTCGGCACCCTCGGCGGCTGGTTCCTGGCCGGCCGAGACGACTCCGGGCGGGCCGATCCGACGCCATCCGCGCGGGACGCGGCCACGACCGGCGCCGTCGGCGGCCCGTCGACGGGCTCCCCGGCTGCCGGCGCGTCGCCGGGCTCCCCGGGTGCCGGTGCGTCGCCGACGAAGGAGCAGCCCGCGGGCCGGACGTACCAGCTCGACCGGTCGGTCTACCGCCAGTCGGGCCTGACGGTCACGCTGGTCAGCGCGGCGACCACCGGCGGCAAACTGCGGCTGAACCTGGCGTACCGCAACGGCTCACCGGTGCCGTGGCCGGTGAGCTGCCCGACCGCCGAGGTCGACCGGACCTCCTCCGAGATCGTCCTGTCGGACGGCCGGACGGTGCGTCCCGAGTCCACCTGGTGCACCACCACGCGGCCCGGCGAGTCCTTCAGCATCGCGCCGGGGGAGCGGGTGGAGAGCTGGGCCGTGTTCCCGGTGGTGCCGGAGAGCGGTTCTTCCTTCGAGCTGACCTGGTACGACTTCCCGACCCTCGACGTCCGGCTCCGCTGACCGTCCCGCGGTGCGCCCGTGGCCACGGGGCTGCGGCGCATGATCGACGGCCCGGGGTGCGGGACGGCAGCCGGGCACCCGGCAGGCCCCAAGAACCGGGCACGGCCGGCACGGGCACTGTGAGTTCAGTGTCCGTGCCGGCCGGCAGGTGACGCATCCGGTCACCCTGTCCGCCGACGGTGGCTCACCAGGCCGAACGCGCTGCCTGGAGTGCCGCCGTACGGGTCAGGCCTGAGTCTCCCTGCGGCGCAGCCGGCTGGCGCCGACCATGAGAGCGCCCGCGGCCAGCAGGCCGCCGCCCAGCGAGAGGGCCTGGGTGGAGCTGACGCCGGTGACCGGCAGGTGGGGCTTGCCGTCCTTGCCCTTGTCCCAGCCGTCCTTGTCCTTGTCGTGCTTGCGGGGGTCGTACTTGCCGTGCCGAATGCAGACGGTGACGGTGGCCGGGTCGGAGGTCACGGTCTGGCTGCCGAACTTGCCGGTCGCCCGGGCGGTGTTGACCACCTTGCCCTTCTTGACGTCAGCCGCGGTCACCACGTGCGGGTTGACGGCGTGGCAGTCGGTGCTCGTACCCGGTGCCAGGGTGGTGTTGTTGCAGACCACCGGTCCGGCGGTCGGGTCGTTGACCGCGACGTTGGTGATGGTGACGGTGCCGGTGTTGGCCACCCGGTAGGTGTAGAAGATCTTGTCGCCCTTGGCCGCGAAGCCGTCCTTCTCGCACTTGTCGTGGCACTTCGACTCGACCCGGGCCTTCTTGTCGATCGACAGGCTGGCCTGCGCCTCCTGGGTGGTGACGGTGAAGGTGGCCTCGTTGGACGTCACCGTCCGCTCGCTGAACGAGCCGGTCGCCTGGGCGATGTTGACGATCTTGCCGTTGGCCACGTCGGCCTTGGTGACGGTGTACGTGCCGGTGCAGGTGGTGCTTGCGCCCGGCGCGAGCGAGGTGGCCTGGCAGGTGATGCCGGTGACCGTGTTGTCGTTGACGGTGATGCCGGTGATCGGGTTGGCCGTGCCGGTGCTCTGGTTCGTCACCGTGTACGTGTAGGTGACCTTGTCACCGGCCTGGAGACCGCTGGTCGGTGTGCCGGCCTTGGTCAGCCCCAGCTTCACGTTCACGGTCGTGACGGTGAACGAGGCGTTGTTGGACGGCACCTGCTGCTGCCCGAAGGATCCGATCGCCTGGGCGGTGTTCACGACCTTGCCGTTGGTTACGTCGGTCGCCGTGACGGTGTACGTGCCGGTGCAGGTGGTGCTGGCCCCCGGCGCGAGCGAGGTGGCCAGGCAGGTGATGCCGGTGACCGTGTTGTCGTTGACGGTGATGCCGGTGATCGGGTTGGCCGTGCCGGTGCTCTGGTTC